>JAQSWV010000017.1 GCA_029266455.1 Nocardioidaceae bacterium | reverse complement strand
TCCCAGCGTCCCGGCACCAGCAGCTCCAGGCCGCCCGCATGGACGTACGGTGTGAGGCCGTTCGCAGCCGGCCCGACGGCTCCTGCAGTCACCCGGTCAAACTCCCAGCGGTCGAGGCCGGCGCAACGCGCCAGGTCGGCGGCAGTCTCGCACGCCGCGCCACGTCCGGGGCAGCCGCGCACGCCGCGCCAGGTCGGCGGCAGTCTCGCACGCCGCGCGCCCGCAGTACGTTCGGTGGATGGACGGCGGGGGCTCGGATCGGGGCGAGGAACCCCTCGGCACGGGTGGCGGGGCCCGGCAGCAGGCGCCGTCGCGGCGGGCAGGCGCCGTCGCGGCGGGCCACCGTGCCGGCCGACCGTCTCGGCGGCTGGGTCGACCGCTTCACCGCCGGCCACGGCGGCGCACCCGACCTGTGCCGGGACAACAACGGCCGTCCCCTGCTCGTGGCTCCCGACGGCACCACGGCCGTGTGCGAGCTGGTCGTCGACGACCCAGCCGCGTACGACGACGTCGCCGGCCTGGTGGAGTGGGCGCTGCGCCCGCACCCGTACGCGCTGTTGCTCGTGCGCCGTGGGGGCTGGGCGGTCGCCCTGGCCGAGGGGGTGCGGGTGGGTGCCAGCCGGGTCGGCACGAGGTACGTGCAGGGACGCACCAAGGCGGGCGGGTGGAGCCAGCAGCGCTACGCCCGTCGGCGGGCGCGGCAGGCCGACACCGTGGTCGACGCGGCCGTGAGCGCGGCCGCAGAGCTCTTCGGCGCCCGGCACAGCGTGCAGCCGAGTGACCGGTCCAGTGACCGGCCCAGTGACCGGCCCAGTGACCGGCCCAGTGACCGGCCCAGTGACCGGCCCAGTGACCGGCCCAGTGACCGGCCCAGTGACCGGCTCGGCGGCCAGCGACTGCTGGTCACCGGTGGCGATCGGCTGCTGCTCCGGGACACCCTGGCCGGCCTCGAACGCACCGGTGCCCGGCTGACGGTGGCGGGTCGGCGCCTGGACGTGCCCGATCCACGTCGCCGGGTGCTCGACGATGCGGCCGTCGCCGCCTGTGCCGTGCGGGTGGCCGTGTTCGACGGCCCCGGAACGGCGGGGAGGCGGCCTTCGGGGCAGTAGACCACTGCGGTGCTCGCCGGTGCGGCAAGGTCTACGGCACCTGTTCGGGGGCGACTCGTGGAGGCGTCGGCCCGTACACTCGGGTGCACGTCCGTTCTCGTGGGGTAGCGCCGGAGTGCCCTTTGCGGGACACGTCCGCCCTGCCGCCCTGACCTCACGAAGGACCGCTGATGCTGACAGCCTCCGGTCTCGAGGTGCGTGCCGGTGCCTCGCTGCTGCTCGAGTCGGCGTCGTTCCGGATAGCGCCTGGTGACCGCGTCGGTCTGGTCGGACGCAACGGCGCGGGCAAGACCACGCTCACCCGTATTCTCGCCGGCGAGGCACAGCCTGCGGCGGGCCAGGTGACCCGCACCGGCAGCGTCGGGTATCTGCCGCAGGACAACCAGACCGGTGACCTGGACGTCTCGGCCCGCGAGCGGATCCTGTCCGCCCGGGGACTGCACGACGTCGTACGCCGGCTGCGCGAGGCCGAGCAGCAGATGGGCAGCGCCGACCCGGACGTGCAGGACCGGGCGATGCGGCGCTACAGCCGGGCCGACGCCGAGCTGCATGCGGGCGGCGGGTACTCAGCGGAGTCGGAGGCCGCGCAGATCGCCGCGAGCCTGGGTATGCCGGACCGCACCCTCGGCCAGCCGCTGCGGACCCTGTCGGGTGGCCAGCGTCGGCGCATCGAGCTGGCCAGGATCCTGTTCTCCGGGGCCGAGACCCTGCTGCTCGACGAGCCCACCAACCATCTCGACGCGGACTCGATCGCGTGGCTGCGCGAGTTCCTCCGATCGCACGCCGGGGGACTGGTGGTGATCAGTCACGACACCGCGTTGCTCGAGCACACCGTCACCAAGGTGTTCCACCTCGACGCCAACCGCGCCGAGCTCGACGTCTACGCGGTCGGCTGGAAGGCCTACCTCGCCCAGCGTGAGACCGACGAGCGGCGCCGCAAGCGCGAGCGGCACAACGCTGAGCGGAAGGCCGGGGCGTTGATGCTGCAAGCCGACAAGATGCGCGCCAAGGCGACGAAGGCCGTGGCCGCGCAGAACATGGCGCGCCGTGCCGAGCGGCTGCTCTCCGGGCTGGAGAGCCAGCGTAGGAACGACAAGGTGGCCCGCATCTCGTTCCCCGACCCCGCCCCCTGCGGCAAGACACCGCTCCGGGCGCAGGGGCTGTCGCGCTCGTACGGGTCGCTGGAGGTCTTCACCGACGTCGACCTGGCCATCGACCGGGGCTCGCGGGTCGTGGTGCTCGGGCTCAACGGGGCGGGGAAGACCACCCTGCTGCGCATCCTCGCCGGCCTCGACCCGCCGGACACCGGCGAGGTCGTCGCCGGGCACGGGCTCAAGCTGGGCTACTACGCCCAGGAGCACGAGACCCTCGACCTGTCCAGGACCGTGCTGGAGAACATGCACGCGGCCGCCCCGCAGCTCACCGACACCCAGGCCCGCAGCGTGCTCGGGTCGTTCCTGTTCTCCGGTGACGACGCGTACAAGCCAGCCTCGGTGCTGTCCGGCGGGGAGAAGACCCGGCTGGCGCTGTCGTCGCTGGTCGTGTCGGCGGCGAACGTGCTGCTGCTCGACGAGCCCACCAACAACCTCGACCCGGCCTCACGCGAGGAGGTGCTCAACGCCATCCGTGCCTACGCCGGCGGCATCGTGCTGGTCACCCACGACGAGGGTGCCGTTCAAGCCCTCCAGCCCGACAAGGTGCTGATCCTGCCCGACGGCACGGAGGACCTGTGGTCCCCGGACTACGCCGAGCTGGTCGCCCTGGCCTGACCCTGGGCTGCGCCTCGAGACCGATCGGCGCGCTGGGTGGGGTGGCCGTGGCGGGCGGCGACTAGGGTCGCGTCCCATGACCGCTCCGTACCCCGATGAGGCGACCCTGGCCGCGGCCGGACTGCGGCTGGAGCATGCAGGAGCGGTCGTCACCGTGACACTGGATCGGCCGGAGCAGCGCAACGCCCAGACGCCGGCCACCTGGCGTGCGCTGGCGGGGATCGGCGATGCGATCGGCGACGACGTTCGCGTGGTGGTGCTGCGGGGGGAGGGGGAGTCGTTCTCCTCCGGCCTGGACCGCGCCCTGTTCGCCCCGGCGGGTCTGGCCGGCGAGCAGTCCCTCGCCGAGCTGGGTGCCCTCGACGACGACGAGCTGGACGAGACGATCGCAGCCTTCCAGCAGGGCTTCAGCTGGTGGCGCAGGCCCGAGCTGGTCTCGGTCGCCGCCGTGCAGGGCGCGGCTGTCGGGGCGGGGTTCCAGCTGGCCTTGGCCTGCGACCTGCGCGTGGTCGCCGACGATGCCCGCTTCGCCATGCGGGAGACCTCGCTCGGCCTGGTGCCCGACCTCGGCGGCACGAAGCCGCTGGTCGACGCGGTCGGCTACGCCCGCGCGCTCGAGATCTGTGCGACCGGCCGCTGGGTCGAGGCAGGGGAGGCTCGTGAGCTCGGTCTGGCCACCATCGTGGTGCCGCGCCAACGGCTGGCCGACTCGGTGGCCGACCTGGTCGCCGCGCTGACCGAGCCGCTGCACGGCGCGGTGGCGGGACTCAAGCAGCTGCTGGTGGGTGCGGCCGACCGTGCCCATGACGAGCAGCTGCTCGCCGAACGGGTCGTCCAGGCGGCTCGGCTGCGCGACCTCGCCCAGGCGATGCGGGGGGCGTGACCCCGCGGCCTGCCGGCCGGAAACCGTTCCGGTATCGCCCGGTCTGCTCGGACCGGCCACCCCGTGGCTGCCCCCGGTTGCCGCGACGGAACAAGGCGGGGGTGGCGCAGCGTTGACTGCAGACGATGACACCACCCGGCGGAGGCGCGCGCTTCTCGACGCTGCGGTCCTTCACCCGGGACCCGGCGCAGGCCCGGCCTGTGTCGCGGGAGACGGTCCATCGCATCCTGGCCTTCGCCAAGCCGTACCAGCGGCTGATCTACAGCTTCCTGGTGCTCGTGGTGGTGTCGGCGGGCCTGGTGGTGGCGACTCCCCTGCTCTTCCAGCGGATCATCGACGACGGGGTGCTCGCCGAGGACCGCAGCGTCGTCGTGGTCTCCGCGCTGATCATCGCCGGCCTGGCGATCGTCGAGGGAGCTCTGACCCTGGCGCAGCGGTGGTACTCCGCCCGGATCGGTGAGGGCCTGATCTACGACCTGCGCACACAGGTGTTCGGGCACGTGCAGCGCATGCCGCTGGCCTTCTTCACCCGCACCCAGACCGGCGCGCTGGTGTCCAGGCTCAACAACGACGTCATCGGTGCCCAGCAGGCGTTCACCTCCACTCTGTCCGGGGTGGTCTCCAACGTGATCACCCTGGCCCTCGTCGTGGGCACCATGGCCATCCTGTCCTGGCAGATCACCGTCGTGGCGTTGGCGCTGCTGCCGCTGTTCCTGCTTCCCGCGCGCTGGGCCGGCCGGAAGCTTGCCGGCCTCACCCGCGAGCAGATGCAGCTCAACGCGGACATGGGCGGTTCCATGACCGAGCGCTTCGGCGTGAGCGGCGCCCTGCTGGTGAAGCTCTTCGGCCGTCCGGAGGAGGAGGATGCGGCCTTCGCGGTCAAGGCGGCGGGAGTACGCGACCTCGGCGTGCAGATCGCGATGAGCAGCCGGGTGTTCTTCTCCGCTCTCGCGCTGGTGGCCGCCCTCGCCACCGCGCTGGTGTACGGCGTCGGCGGACTGTTCGCCATCAACGGCACGTTGTCGCCCGGCGAGCTGCTCGCGCTGGCCGCCCTGATGGGTCGCCTGTACGGGCCATTGACGGCCCTGTCGAACGTGAAGGTCGACGTGATGACGGCCCTGGTGAGCTTCGAGCGCGTCTTCGAGGTACTCGACCTGCGACCGATGCTCACCGACCGGACCGACGCGGCGGAGCTGGTGCCCAGCCCGGCCGGCGTCGGTGTCGAGCTCGACTCGGTGAACTTCCACTACCCGGGGGCCGCAGAGGTCAGCCTGGCCAGCCTCGAGTCCGTGGCCCGGCGCGAGACCGGCGACTCGGGTCCGGTCCTGCGCGACGTGAACCTCACCGTCCAGCCCGGGCAGATGGTCGCCCTGGTGGGTCCCTCGGGAGCCGGCAAGACCACGCTGACCCACCTGGTGGCCCGGCTGTACGACGTGGACAGCGGCGCCGTGCGGGTCGGCGGCCGAGACGTGCGTGAGGTCACGCAGCAGTCGCTGCACCAGGTGGTCGGCCAGGTGACGCAGGACGCCCACCTGTTCCACGACACCATCGCCGCGAACCTGCGCTATGCGGCACCCGACGCAACCGATGAGCAGATCTGGGAGGCGCTGCGGGCCGCCCGCATCGGTGACCTCATCGCCTCGTTGCCTGACGGCCTGGAGACCGTCGTCGGCGACCGCGGCTACCGCATGTCCGGTGGCGAACGTCAGCGGCTGGCCATCGCCCGCCTGCTGCTCAAGGCGCCCAGCGTGGTCGTCCTGGACGAAGCCACGGCGCACCTCGACTCCGAGTCGGAGGCGGCCGTCCAGCGGGCGCTCGAGGTGGCTCTCGAGGGCCGCACGTCGCTGGTGATCGCCCACCGGCTGTCCACCGTGCGGCACGCGGACATGATCGTCGTCCTCGACCAGGGCAGGGTGGTACAGCGGGGCACCCACGAGCAGCTGGTGGACCAGCCCGGTCTGTATGCCGAGCTCTACCGCACGCAGTTCGCCACGGGGGCGTCGGCCGACGTTCTCGACGCCGTCGGCTAGCGAACGTCAGCGCCGACGCGCCGGGGCACGCTCGATCGCAGCCGGAAGTCCTGCCGGGTCAACCGCGGCCCAGCACCCGCTGGACGCCGGAGAGTGCGCCGGTGGCCAGGTCCGTGGCGATCGCCCGCACCCCGTAGCCGTGCCCTCCGGCGACGTCCTCCAGCTCCGGCTGCGGCTGAAGGACGTTTCCGGTCGTCTCCGGAGCGGTGGCGCGCCCGCTGGCGACGGTGCCGAACAGCGGCCCGACCAGGGCATCGAAGAGTCCCGGGGTGAGCGAGAAGCCCAGCCGCATGGCGCGGTTGGCCACTCCGATGTTGACGCGTTTCGAGGGGTGGTCCAGCACACCGACCAGCCGACGGGCCACGCGATCGGCGGAGTAGACCGGCGGCGGTGGCCGCCCCTGCCGACCGAGATAGTTGGCTGCCTGCGCGTAGATCGGCGTGTCCACGCTGCCCAGGGCCACCATGCTGACGCGCACACCGCTGCGGTCCCGGTTGTCGAGTTGCAGCTCGCGGCCGAGCGCGTGCAGCGCCCACTTGCTGACCATGTACGCGGACATGTTCGGCACGGCGATCTGGCCGATCACCGAGCCGAGCAGCACGAGCGTGCCGGAGTCGCGGGCCCGCATCTCCGGCAGCACCGCACGAGCGAGGTTGGCAGCACCCAGCACGTTGGTCTCGAGCACCCGGTTCCACACCTCGGCGGGCACCTGGTCGAAACGCCCGTACGCCACCACGCCGGCGGAGTGCACGACGGCATCGATGCCTCCCAGCCGGGCGACGGTGGCGCCGACGGCGCGCTCCAGGGCGGCCTGGTCGAGCACATCGGCCGGACACACCTCGGCGGACGCGGCTCCCGCTGCCCGACACCGGTCGGCCACCTCGTCGAGGGGTCCCGGTGCGCGGGCCAGCAGGACCAGATGGTCACCGCGCTCGGCGGCCAGTCGCAGGCACAGCGCCCGGCCGATGCCGCTGGAGGCTCCGGTCACGAGCACGACCCGGCTCACGGTCGACGACGTCCGCTCACGGCTTCAGGACGACCTTGAGGCAGCCGTCGCTCTTGGCCTGGAACATCGCGTACGCATCGGGTGCGGCGTCGAGCGGCAGCCGGTGCGTGGCGAAGGTCTCCAGGCCCAGCGGGTCGCCGTCCTCCAGCACCACCGGGAGGATGTCGTCGGTCCAGCGACGCACGTGGCACTGCCCCATGCGGAGCTGAAGCCCGCGGTCGAACATCTCCATGACCGGCATCGGGTCCATCTCACCGCCGTACACCCCGCTGATCGACACGGTCCCGCCGCGGCGGCACGCCTTGATGGCCGTGTGCAGCGCGTGCATCCGGTCGATGGCCATCTTGTCGGTGAGCGGCTGAGCCAGGCTGTCCGGCAGCAGCCCGACCGCCGTGTGCGCGGCCTTGCCCATCGGTGACCCGTGCGCCTCCATGCCGACCGCCTCGACCACGGCATCCGGCCCGCGGCCGCCGGTCATCTGGATCAACAGCTCGGCCGACTCGTCGACGTTGTCCGTGCCGCCCTCGACCGCCTCGACACCGTACGCCGCGGCGAGCGCGCGGCGATCGGCCACGGGGTCGACGCCGATGACTCGCTCGACGCCCTGGTGCAGGGCGATCCGGCAGGCCAGCTGTCCCACCGGGCCGAGTCCCAGCACGGCCAGGGTGCCGCCCTCCGGCACGTCGGCGTAGGCCACCGCCTGCCAGGCGGTCGGCAGGATGTCCGACAGGTAGAGGTACCGCTCGTCACTGACGTCGTCCGGCACCTTGACCGGGCCGAAGTGGGCCTGCGGCACCCGCAGGTACTCCGCCTGCCCGCCCGGCACCTGGCCGTACAGCGAGGTGTAGCCGAACAGCGAGGCGCCCTTGCCGGTCTCCCGGTTCTGCGTCGTCTCGCACTGGGCGTACAGACCCCGCGAGCACATCCAGCACGAGCCACAGGAGATGTTGAACGGCACCACGACGCGGTCTCCGCGCTTGAGGTTCGTGACGCCGGATCCGACCTCCTCGACGACGCCCATCGTCTCGTGCCCCAGGACGTCGCCGGGGGTGAGAAAGGGGCCCAGCACCTCGTACAGGTGCAGGTCGGAGCCACAGATGGCGGTCGACGTCACCCGTATCACCGCGTCGGTCGGCTCCTGGATCTGGGGATCCGGCACCTCCTCGACCCGGACGTCCCGCTTGCCCTGCCACGTCAGTGCCTTCACGCATCGCTCCCTGAGTTGTGTTCGCCGGACTGGGCGCCCTCGGTGGACCGGCTGCGGGTGACGCCACCGGTTCCGTTCCTCTCGGTTCCCACGTCCACGGTAGATACCTCACCGCAGACCGCACCTCGACGCCTCAGCGCAGCAGACGCCCCCAGGCCGTGCGTACCAGCGACCGCCGGGCCTGTCCCAGCCGTCCGTTGGCGGACAGTGCCGACCGGGCGGCGTTCCAGCCGCAGGCGCCGTGCACGCCACCACCGGGGTGCGCGGACGCGCTGGCCAGGAAGAGGCCCTCCAGCGGTGTCTCGGGGCGCCCGGTCCCCGGCGTGGGTCGCAGGAACAGCTGCTGGTGCACCGACGCCGTGCCGCCGTTGACGGCGCCACCGACGAGGTTCGCGTCGGCCCGCTCGAGGTCGCCGGGTGACTGGACGTGGCGGCCGACGACCGTGGCGGCGAAGCCCGGTGCCACGGTCTCGACGGCCGCCTCGACGCGCGCCACCTGCTCGTCGACGCGCTCCGGCGTCCACTCGGGGCCCTGGGGGACGTGCGTGTACGCCCAGGCCGACTCGGTCCCGGCCGGCGACCGGGTGGGGTCGGCGGTGGTCATCTGGCCGAAGAGGACGAACGGCTCCCTCGGCACCCGCCGCACGGACAGGTCGGCCGCGAAGTCCACGAAGCCGTCCAGGTCGACACCCAGGTGCACGGTTCCTGCTGACCTGGCATCGACGGACCGCCACGGGACCGGGCGGTTGAGTGCCCAGTTGACCTTCACGGTCGGGTCGTCCCAGTGGAACCTGTCCAGGTCACGGCCGAGCCGCTCGGGCAGGTGCTGCAGCCCCACCAGGTCGCGGTACAGGACGGGTGCCGCTACGTCTGCGAGGACCGCGTGCCGAGCGCGCACCACGGTCCCGTCAGCGAGTCGCACGCCGGCCGCCCGGCCGCCCGAGACCACGACGCCCTCGACGGGAGCAGACGTCCGCAGCAGACCCCCGGCCGCCTCGAACCGGCGCACGAGGGCGTCAGCCAGCCGCTGAGCGCCGCCGCGCGGGACCGGGAAGCCGACGTCCTGACCGAGCATGGCCAGCAGCCACCCGAAGATGCCGCTCCCGGCACCGTCGGGTGGCACGTCGCTGTGCATGGCGTTGCCGGTCAGCAGCAGCCGGCCCCCGTCGCCCCTGAACCGCTCCTCACCGAGGCGGCGCACCGGAAGCACGCCCAGGCGGGCCAGGTCGATCGCGCCGGACGCGCCGAGCACGCGCAGCAGCCGGGTTCCTGCCGCGATCGGGGGGAAGGGGGTGAACAAGGCGTCGAGCAGCGGGTCGCGCACGCGGTCCCAGTGCGCCGCCATGTCCCGCCAGGCGTCGCCGTCACCGGGCGCGAAGGCCTCCACGCTGGCGGCCGTGCGGTCCACGTCGGTCCACATCGTCGCGGAGCGCCCGTCGGGAAGGGCGTGCGACAGCACCGCCGGCGCGTGCGCCCATGCCAGCCCGTACGCCTCCAGGCCGAGGCCTTTGATCACCGGCGATGCGGCAGCAAGCGGATAGAAGGCGCTGAACATGTCGCTGAGATAGCCGTCGACCGTCACCTGGGCCGAGCGGACCGCCCCGCCGGACTCGTCGTTCGCCTCGAGCAGCACGACGTCCCAGCCGGCGTCGACGAGCGCGTTGGCGGCGACCAGTCCGTTGGGGCCGGCGCCGATGACGACGGCGTCGGCCGTCTGTGCAGCCGCTGATGTCATTGACCGGAGGTACCCGGCGGGACCACACACAACCCCGCAGGACCGCCGCGGCCAGTGCCGCCGCCGGATGCCGCCGCCGGATGCCGCCGCCGGATGCCGCCGGCCGGCCGCACTAGATTGCCGGGGATGCCGCAGCCTGAGGTCACCGCGTCGGTACGCGCCCGTCTCGACGAGGTGCTGGAGCGGCTGCCGTCCCTCCGCGGCGAGCATCGTGTGGTCGAGCCGCTGGAGGGCGGACTCGGCAATGCCAGCTTCCGCGTCGACACCGGGAACCGGGTCGTCGTGGTACGCCTGCCGCGCAGCGACGGCGGGCTGGTCACGGTCGACCGTGCTGCCGAGTACACCAACTCGTGCCGGGCAGCGGAGTCCGGGGCGGCACCGGAGGTCGTCGACCACCTGCCGGGGGAGGGCGTCCTGGTGGTGGCGTGGGTCCGGGGTCGTACGTACGCGGCCGAGGACCTGCGCGACGAGACCAGTCTGCGCCGGGTGGCCGAGGCGTGTCGGCTGCTGCACGCCGGACCGCGCTTCGAGGGCGACGTCGACGTGTTCGCCGTCCAGCGGCGGTACCTGCGGCTGGTGCACGAACACGGCCTGCGGCTCCCCGACCGCTACCTCGAGTACATGCCCGCCGTGGAGAGGATCCGGAGCGCGCTCGCGCCCCGGGCCGGTGCGTCGGTGCCCTGCCACAACGACCTGGTCGCCGCCAACCTGGTCGACGACGGCGAGCGAGTGTGGATCATCGACTACGAGTACGCGGGGAACAACGACGCCTGCTTCGAGCTCGGCAATCTCTGGGGCGAGGCTGAACTCGACCACGAGCACCTCGGGTCGCTCGTCGACGCCTACTACGGCGGTCACCACGACGACAAGGTGGCCCGGGCACGGCTGTTCGCCCTGATGTCGAGGTACGGATGGACCCTGTGGGCGGTGCTCCAGGCCGCTGCCAGCCCGGTCGGGTTCGACGCCAGGTCATGGGGCAGGCAGCAGTACGAGCGCGCCGTGGCGGAGTTCGAGCACCCGGGGTTCGACTCCCTGCTCGACCGCGCCGCCGCCCGCTGACCCCCGCCCGGACGTCATACGGCTGGTGGCGTACCCGCGGCGCGTTGTATGACGCCCCGGCGGACGTCATACCGCTGGTGGCGTACCCGCGGCGCGTTGTATGACGTCCGGGCGGGTCAGGACAGCTCGGACTCGGCCGACGTGATCGCGTCGAACTCCTCCTCGGGGGCGACGCCGACCAGGCGGTGCCGGCTGAAGAACCAGAAGTACGCCAGTGCCAGCACGAACAGCCCGAGGGTGATGAGGGCTGCGGTCACGTCGACGAGGAAGACCGCGACGAACGCTGCGCAGGCGAGCACGAGTGCGATGCCCGTGGTGACGACGCCGCCCGGGGTGCGGTAGGGCCGTTCCAGCTCCGGCTCGCGACGCCGCAGCATGATGTGGGCGACCATCATCAGGATGTAGGACGCCGTGGCACCGAACACCGCGATCTGGATCATCCGTGCCCCGGCCTCGGCGGCGCCGATGGCGAGGCTCACGAACGTCGCCAGCAGGAAGCCGATGGTCCCCGGCACGATCAGCGCCACCCACGGTGTCTTCCGCGACCCGGTGGTGGACAGGAACCGCGGCAGGTAGCCCGCCCGGGAGAGGGCGAACAGCTGTCGCGAGTAGGCGTAGATGATGGAGAAGAAGCTCGCGACGAGGCCGGCGAGCCCGATGTAGTTGACGAGGTCGGCCACCCAGGTGTTGCCGCCGTACGCCTGCCGCAGCGCCTCGGGCAGGGGGTTGTCGGAGGTCGCGATCGACTTCGAACCGGCGCCGCCGGGCGCGAGGGTGAGCATCAGCGCGGCGAAGACCAGCAGCACCAGCATGCCGGTGATGATGCCTCTGGGCATGTCCTTGCGTGGGTCGCGAGCCTCCTCGGCCGCCAGTGGCACGCCCTCGATCGCGAGAAAGAACCAGATGCCGTAGACCAGCGCGGCGAGGACGCCGGCGTAGCCGTACGGGATGAACTCGCTGGCGCCGGTCGCCCCGGTGGGAGCGATGTCGAAGAGGTTGTCGACGTCGAACTTCGGGATCATCGCCACCACGAAGGCCACGAGCCCGACGACAGCGACCGCGGTGATGGCGAACATCACCCGCAGTGCCTCACCGACCCCGCGCAGGTGGATGCCCACGAAGATCGCGTACGCCACCAGGTACACCGGCCACGAGTTCGTGAGCCCGAAGAGTCCGAGCGCCTCGATGTAGCCGCCGATGAAGATCACGATCGCGGCCGGTGCCACCGCGTACTCGATCAGGATCGCGGTGCCGGTGGCGAAGCCCCCGAGCGGCCCCAGCGCGCGTCGGGCGAAGCCGTAGCCCGCTCCGGCCACCGGGAGTGTGGAGGACAGCTCGGCCAGGCCCAGCACCATGCAGGTGTACATGAGTGCCATCAGGACGGTGGCGATCAGCAGACCGCCCCAGCCGCCCTCGTCGATCCCGAAGTTCCAGCCCGCGAAGTCGCCGGAGATGACGTAGGCCACGCCGAGTCCGGCGAGCAGCACCCAGCCGACCGTGCCACCCTGCAGACTGCGGTGCTCGAGGTAGTCGTCCCCGACCTTGTCGTACTCGACGCTGCGGTGTCTCTTGTCGGCCATGGCCGGCTCCTTCTCCTAGTCGAGGAAGGCCCGCAGCAGGACTGCGGTGCCTTCCAGGTGCTCGGTCATTGCCCTGCGGGCCCGGGCGGGTCGACCGGCCAGGACGGCACGGACGATGGCGCTGTGCTGCTCGTCGGAGTTGACGATGTTCTGCTCGAGCAGGGGGATCGTGTCGAGCAGCTCGTTGACCCGCATCCGCGCGTCCGCGACAGCGGCCGTCACCGACGGTGAGCCGCTCAGCTCCGCGATCGCGAGGTGCAGCCGGGAGTCGGCGCGCCGGTAGTCGGCGAGCGAGGCGGCCGACGTCAGCTCCAGCATCCGCTCTACGTGGGACACCTCGGCGGCAGTGAGCTGTCGCTGGGCGGCCTGCTCGGCAGCGCCTCCCTCGACGACCTGGCGGAAGGCGAGTACGTCCTCGAGGTCGTCGCAGGCTCGCACCGACTGAGGGCGGTCGGAGCTTCGCCGCGGCGAGGGGATGGAGCGCACGAACGTGCCGCCGTAGCGGCCGCGCCTCGACACGACGCACTCTGCCTCCTGCAGGGCGCGAATCGCCTCGCGGACGGTCACCCTGCTCACGCCCAGTCGTGCGGCGAGCTCACGCTCAGGCGGCAGTCGGTCACCGGCAGACACGACCCCGAGCCTGATGAGCTGCAGGATCCGCTCGACCGTGCCCTCGAAGACGTTGCTCTCCCGCACCGGACGCAGCAGCGCGTCGTGCGCAGTGGTGGGGAGCTCGGTCACTGACATTGACAGGAGACTAGAGCGGTGCTTCAGTCCGGGCAATGCCCTGACCGCAGCCCATTGCTGCACCGACCACGGAGGAGACCCGATGGCTGACCGCACCCCGGTGCTCGCGCTCGACACGCTGCGCGCCCAGATCGAGCGCGGAGAGGTCGACACGGTCGTGGTCGCGTTCACCGACATGCAGGGCCGGCTTCAAGGCAAGAGGCTGCATGCCCGCTTCTTCCTGGACCACGTCCTGGAGGAGGGGACGGAGGGTTGCAACTACCTTCTCGCGGTCGACGTGGACCTGAACACCGTCGAGGGATACGCGATGAGCTCGTGGGAGAGCGGCTACGGGGACATGGAGTTCGCCGTCGACCTCGACACGTTGCGACCGGTGCCGTGGCTGCCCGCCACCGTCATGGTGCAGTGCGACCTCAGGTGGCTCGACGACGAGAGTTCACCCGTGGTGCAGTCGCCTCGCCAGATCCTGAAGGCGCAGGTCGACAAGGCGGCGGCGCAGGGGTGGACGGCGTTTGCCGGCACCGAGCTCGAGTTCTTCGTATTCAACGACACCTACGAGCAGGCGTGGGACGCGCGTTACCAGGACCTCACACCGGCCAACCAGTACAACGTCGACTACTCCATCCTGGGCACCACCCGCGTCGAGCCGTTGCTCCGCGACCTGCGCAACTACATGTACGCAAGCGGCCTGGTGCCCGAGTCCGCCAAGGGTGAGTGCAATCTCGGCCAGCACGAGATCGCCTTCTTGTTCGACGAGGTCATCCGTACCGCCGACAACCACTCCGTCTACAAGAACGGCGCCAAGGAGATCGCGTCCTTGCACGGCAAGGCGCTGAGCTTCATGGCCAAGTTCGACGAGCGTGAGGGCAACTCCTGCCACATCCACATGAGCCTGCGCGGCACGGACGGCTCGGTGGTCTTCGCCGACGACGACGGGCCCACCGACATGTTCCGGCAGTTCGTCGCGGGGGTGCAGAGCACGCTCGCGGACTTCACCCTTCTGTACGCCCCGAACGTCAACTCCTACAAGCGGTTCGCGCCGGGTTCGTTCGCGCCCACCGCCGTCGCGTGGGGCTGGGACAACCGCACGTGCGCGCTGCGGGCGGTGGGACACGGCGGAGGGCTCCGGATCGAGAACCGGCTACCCGGCGGGGACGTCAACCCCTACCTGGGACTGGCCGCAATGCTCGCCGGGGGTCTGTACGGCATCGAGCACAAGCTCGAGCTCGAGCCTCCGATGGAGGGCAACGCCTACGAGTCGGACAAGGAGCTGGTGCCGCACACGCTGCGGCAGGCCAGGGACGCCTTTGCCGCTTCCGAGATCGCCCGGGAGGTGTTCGGCGACGAGGTGGTCGACCACTATCTGCACGCGGCCGACGTCGAGCTGACCGCGTTCGAGTCGGCCGTCACCGACTGGGAGCGCATCCGGGGGTTCGAGCGGCTGTGAGCACCACGTCCGTCGTCCTCGACCCCGCGACCGAGCAGCCGGTCGCCGAGGTCCCGGCGACCACCCTGGAGCAGACCGATGCAGCGATCAGCCGGGCACAGGCCGCGTACCCCGCCTGGCGCGATCTCGCCCCCGCCGACCGCGGCCTGCTGCTGCGCAGGTTCGCCGTGGCCGTCGACGGCGCGGTCGACGAGCTCGCGGCCCTGGAGGTGCGCAATGCCGGGCACACGATCTCCAACGCCCGTTGGGAAGCAGGAAACGTCCGCGATGTGCTGACCTACTACTCGGCAGCGCCCGAGCGGTTGTTCGGCCGGCAGATCCCGGTGGCAGGGGGCGTGAACATCACGTTCAAGGAGCCGCTCGGCGTGGTCGGCGTGATCGTGCCCTGGAACTTCCCCATGCCCATCGCGTCCTGGGGGTTGGCCCCGGCTCTGGCGGCGGGCAACGTGGTGGTGCTCAAGCCGGCCGAGCTGACGCCGCTGACCGCCATCCGGATCGGGGAGCTGGCGCTGGAGGCGGGGCTGCCCGAGGGGGTGCTGACCGTGCTGCCCGGCAAGGGTTCTGTGGTGGGCGAGCGCTTCGTCACCTCCGAGTCGGTGCGCAAGGTGTGCTTCACCGGCTCGACCGAGGTCGGCACCCGGATCATGGCGCGTGCCGCCGAGCAGGTGAAGCGGGTGACGCTGGAGCTCGGTGGCAAGAGCGCCAACATCGTCTTCGCCGACTCGGACCTCGAGCTCGCCGCCGCCTCGGCGCCGTACGGCGTGTTCGACAACGCCGGCCAGGACTGCTGTGCCCGCAGCCGGATCCTCGTCGAACGGTCGGTGCACGATCGCTTCCTGGAGCTGTTGGAGCCGGCGGTGACCGGCGTCCGGGTGGGGGAGCCGGGCGACGAGGCCACCGAGATGGGCCCGCTGATCAGTGCCGGCCAGCGCGACACGGTCCGCTCCTTCGTCGAGGGCGACGGGCTCGAGGTCGCCATCCGGGGGAGCGCGCCCGAAGGGCCGGGCTACTGGTACGCGCCCACCGTCGTGCTGCCCCACAGTGCGCAGGACCGCGTCTGGCGCGACGAGGTGTTCGGCCCGGTGGTCGCGGTGCTGCCCTTCGACGACGAGGCCGACGCGGTGGCGAAGGCGAACGACACCGAGTACGGGCTGTCGGGGTCGATCTGGACACGCGACCTGGGCCGCGCCCTGCGCGTCGCCAGGGGAGTGGAAGCGGGCAACCTGTCGGTCAACTCCCACGCGTCGGTGCGCTACTCGACGCCGTTCGGTGGGTTCAAGTCCTCCGGGCTCGGCCGGGAGCTCGGGCCGGACGCGCTCGACTCGTTCACCGAGCTCAAGAACGTCTTCCTCTCGACGGAGGCCTGAGTCATGACTACCGAGGGACGACTCGCGGGACGGTCGGCGATCGTGACCGGCGGGTGCAGCGGGATCGGGCTGGCCAGCGCGCGGCGGTTCGCCCGCGAGGGCGCCCATGTCGTGATCGCCGACGTCGACGACGACGCCGGCAAGCGGGTCGCCGACGAGGTGGGTGGGCGCTTCGTGCACTGCGACGTCACCGACGCCGACCAGGTGGAGTCGATGGTCGCGGAGACCGACCGGGTCTTCGGCAGCGTCGACATCGCGTTCAACAACGCGGGCATCAACCCGCCGGACGACGCCTCGATCCTCGAGACCGGTCTCGACGCATGGCTGCGCGTACAGGAGGTGAACCTCACCAGCGTCTACCTCTGCTGCAAGGCGCAGCTGCCCTTCATGCGTCGCCAGCAGCGCGGCTCCATCATCAACACCGCCTCCTTCGTCGCGGTGATGGGTGCAGCGACCTCCCAGATCTCCTACTCGGCCAGCAAGGGCGGCGTGCTGGCCATGTCGCGTGAGCTCGGGGTGCAGTTCGCCCGGGAGGGGATCCGGGTCAACGCCCTGTGCCCGGGCCCGGTCGACACCCCGCTGCTGAGGGAGCTGTTCTCCGCCGACCCCGAGCGCGCGGCGCGACGGCTGGTGCACGTGCCGATGGGCCGCTTCGCCGATCCCGACGAGATCGCCGGTACCGCGCTCTTCCTCGCCAGCGACGACGCCAGCTTCATCACCGCGTCCACCTTCCTGGTCGACGGTGGGATTCACGCGGCGTACGTCACGCCGCTGTGAGCGGGCCACCGGTCATCGGCATCTCGGCCTATGTCGAGCCGGCCTCGTGGGCGGTATGGCGCGACGTTCCGGCCGTGCTGCTGCCCCTCGCGTACGTCCGTCACGTCCGCGATGCGGGGGGTCTCCCCATGGTGTTGCCGCCGCTGCCGCCCGGCACCGACGAGCAGACGGTCGCGCAGCTGCTCGAGCGGGTCGACGGCGTGGTGCTGTCCGGGGGGGTCGACGTCGAGCCCGGCCGCTACGACGCCGAGCCGCACCCGAGCGTCCAGGCGCCCCGGCCCGACCGGGACTCGACCGAGCTCGTGCTCGCCCGCCTCTGCGCGGCCCGGGACCTGCCATTGCTCGGCGTGTGCCGCGGCATGCAGGTGATGGCGGTGGCCGCCGGGGGCGAGCTCCACCAGCACCTGCCCGACGACCTCGGGCACGACGGGCACGCGCCGGCCCCCGGCTCGTACGGCGAGCACGCCGTGCGCACGGTGCCCGGTAGCCGGCTCGCGGAGGTGCTCGGCGAGGAGGTGACGGTGCCGACGTACCACCACCAAGGGGTCATCTCGCATCCGGGGCTGGTGGAGTCGGGATGGGCCCCGGACGGCGTGCTCGAAGCGGTGGAGGACCCGCACGCCAGGTTCCGGGTGGGAGTCCAGTGGCACCCGGAGGTCGGTTCCGACCCGAGACTCTTCGAGGCGCTGGTGGCCGCCGCCCGACGTCGGCCCGTACGGTCAGTGCAGTCGGCGACACGCTCTCCGTAAAGGGGCTGTGGATGGCGGGACGGTTCGGCCTCGCACCGGACGTGCGCGCATGCCTTTTCGATCTCGACGGGGTTCTGACCAGGACCGCGGCGGTGCACAACGCCGCCTGGACCGAGACATTCGACACCTTTCTGCGCGAACGTGCTGTTGAGACCGGCGAGCCGTTCCGTGCATTCGACCCCGGCGCGGACTACAACACCTACGTGGACGGCAAGCCGCGCGACGACGGCGTACGTGACTTCCTGGCCTCGCGCGGCATCCGGCTCGAGGAGGGTGCGCGCGACGACCCCCCGGAGGCGCGCACGGTGCACGGGGTCGGCAATCACAAGAACGAGATCCTGCTGCGCTCGATGCGCGAGCAGGGTGTCGAGGTCTACCAGGGTTCCGTCCGGTACGTTCGCGCGGTCCGCGAGACCGGCATGCCCACGGCCGTCGTCTCGGCGTCGGCCAACACCACGGACGTGCTGAGGATCACCGGTATCGCCGACCTCTTCGACACCGTGGTCGACGCCAATGTGGCCGACGAGCGCGGTCTCCGGGGGAAGCCGGCGCCGGACACCTTCGTCGAGGCCGCGCGTGAGCTGGGTGCTGATCCGGCCACTGCGGCCGTATTCGAGGATGCCCTGTCGGGCGTGGCGGCCGGTCGAGCCGGAGGTTTTGCCACCGTCGTCGGGGTGGACCGCGTCGGTCATGGACAGGCATTGCAGGAGCACGGCGCGGACCGTGTCGTGATCGACCTCGAGGAGCTGCTGCGATGACCGCCAGTGACGTCTTCACCATCGAGCCGTGGGGGCTTCGCGAGTCGGCACTCGAGCTCGAGCACCTGGCTCGTACCGAGTCCCTGTTCGCGCTGTCCAACGGGCACGTCGGCGTGCGGGGGAACCTCGAGGAGGGCGAGCCGTCCGGACTCCCGGGCACGTACCTCAACGGGGTCTACGAGCGGCGGCCGTTGCCGTACGCCGAGGCGGGCTATGGCTTTCCCGAGGACGGCCAGACGGCCATCAACGTCACCGACGGCAAGATCATGCGCCTGCTGGTCGACGACGAGCCGTTCGACGTGCGGTACGGCGAGCTGCACGCGCACGAGCGTCGGATCGACTTCCGGGAGGGCGTCCTCCAGCGCGAGGTCGAGTGGACCTCCCCTGCGGGGCAGCAGGTGCTCATCAGGTCATGGCGGCTCGTGTCGTTGACGCAGCGCTCGGTCGTCGCCCTCTGCCTCGAAGTCGAGGTGGTGGGCGAGGAGGCGCGAGTCGTCGTGCAGTCCGAGCTGGTGGCGGACGAGGACCTGCCGGTCCGCGGTGGCGATCCGCGCGTGGCCGCCGCCCTCAAGGAGCCGCTCGTGCACGAGACCGGCCACGCCAAGGGGACCGGCGCGACGTTGGTGCACCAGACCCGGGCCAGCCAGCTGCGCATCGCCGCCGCGATGGACCACGAGACCGAATGCCCACAGGACGTGAACATCGGGACCGAGCTCAACGACAACTGGGCACGGATCACGTTCTCGACGAAGCTCAGGGCAGGCGAGACGCTGCGGGTCGTCAAGTACGTGACGTACGGGTGGTCTCAGCAGCGCACCGTTCCCGCCCTGCGGGACCAGGTGGCAGCCGCGATGGCCGCGGCTCGCGACAGCGGCTGGCAGGGGCTCGTCGACGAGCAGCGCGACTACCTGCGCTGGTTCTGGGAGCGCTCTGACGTCGAGGTCGATGGTGACGCGGAGCTGCAGCAGGCGGTGCGGTTCGCGATGTTCCACGTGCTGCAGGCAGGCGCGAGAGCCGAGGGTCGGTCCATCCCCGCCAAGGGCCTCACCGGGCCCGGCTACGACGGTCACTGCTTCTGGGACACGGAGACGTTCGTCCTGCCTGTCCTCACCCACACCGTGCCCAAGGCCGCCGCCGATGTGCTGCGGTGGCGGCACTCGACCCTGCCGATCGCCCGCGAACGCGCCCACCAGCTCGGCCTCGAAGGCGCCGCGTTCCCGTGGCGGACGATCAACGGCGCCGAGTGCTCCGCGTACTGGCCGGCGGGGACTGCCGCCTTCCACGTCAACGCCGACATCGCCGACGCGCTGGTCCGCCACCTGCAGGCGACGGGCGACGAGACGCTCGAGCGCGACATCGGCGTGGAGCTGCTCATCGAGACCGCCCGACTGTGGCGCTCGCTGGGGCACCATGACCGTTCCGGGGCCTTCCACATCGTGGGCGTCACCGGTCCGGACGAGTACAGCGCGATCGCCGACGACAACGTCTTCACCAACCTGATGGCCCGGCGCAACCTGCGGGCGGCAGCCGAGATGGTGGCCCGCCACCCGCGTCTGGCCGGCAGCTTCGACGCCGACCACGAGGAGGCCGCCGCCTGGCGGGACGCCGCGGAGGCCATCGTCATCCCCTGGGACGACGAGCTGGGCGTCCACCCGCAGTCCGCGGCCTTCACGGTGTACGAGCGCTGGGACTTCGCGGCCACACCGGACGAGGCACATCCGCTGTTCCTGCACTACCCGTACTTCGACCTCTACCGCAAGCAGGTGGTCAAGCAGGCCGACCTGGTGCTGGCGATCCAGCGCTGCGGCGATGCCTTCACCCCCGAGGAGAAGCGCCGCGACTTCGACTACTACGAGGCCATCACGGTGCGCGACTCGTCGCTGTCGGCCTGCAGCCAGGCCGTCGTGGCCGCGGAGGTGGGTCACCTCGGGCTGGCGTACGACTACGCGTGCGAAGCCGCGTTCATGGATCTGCACGACCTGGGGGGCAACACCGCCGACGGCCTGCACATGGCGTCCCTCGCCGGTGCCTGGGTCGCCCTGGTCGAGGGGCTGGGAGGCATGCGCGACGAGCAGCGGCTGAAGTTCACTCCGCAGCTGCCCGACGGTCTCGACCGGCTCGCCTTCGGCCTGGTCCGGGGCGATGCGCTGTTGCGGGTGGAGGTGTTCCCCGACCGGACCCGCTACCAGCTCGTGGCCGGCGACCACCCGGTCGATCTGTGCCACCACGGCCAGGACGTACGCCTGTCGCCCGGAGAGACCGTGGAGTGCAGCCAGGAGCGCCCGCCGGTCGTCGAGCGGCCCTCACAGCCTCCGGGCCGGGAGCCGATCGGCCGGCACTCGGTGACCCGACGGCTCAGCTGACCGGCGTCTGGCGGGGTGCGCCTCGTCCCAGGCGAAGTAGCCGTAGCCGACCAGCGCGAGCAGTGCGAAGAACCACCACTGCATGGCATAGAAGAAGTGCGGTCCCGAGTCCAGCTCGGGCTGCTCGGGGCCGATCAGGGGCTGCGCGGCCGGGGGGTCCTCGGCGCTCGCCTGCACCCAGCCGGCGGCCACGGGGTACGGCAGCTCGCGGGCCAGGGCATCCGACGAGATCGCTCGCACGGTGCCGTCGGCCGCCGTGGTGGCATCCGAGGGGGCATCGCTGTCCTCGCGCAGCCAGCCGGTCACGGTGACCGCACCCGTGGGTGGCGCGGGGACGTCGGAGAGGTCAGGCGTGCCGGAGGGCGCCTCCAGGAAGCCGCGGTCCACCAGCACCGCGGTCCCGTCCTGGGTCACCAGCGGCGTGAGCACGTCGACACCCCGTGCCCCTGCATTGGTCTGGTAGCGCACGAGCAGCTGGTGGACCGGGTCGTACTCGCCGGCTGCGGTGACCGGCCGCCACTCCTCCGCACCGGTCACCGACCCTGCCGGGCCGGACAGCGCGGACACCGGCACCGGGGCCTCCCCGAGGTTTCGCTCGATCACGGAGCTCTCGGCGACCCGGTCGTGCATCCGGGACAGCTGCCAGAAGCCCAGGCGGACCGACACCGTCGCCAGCAGCAGCACCGCCGCTGCGAGCGCCAGCCACCGCGGACTCAGCAGGAACCGGTACACGTCGTGACGGTACCCGCCGATCTCTGCCGCTCCCATCGTGCCCGCGAAGGCACCGTCGGCCCGGCCACGTAGCATGAGGCGATGACCCCGTCCACCGCTGCAGACGCCGTCGCGGCCGCGGCCGCTCACGTCGACGCGGGCACGGGGTCCGGCGACGTCGGCGCACTGCTCGACCGGCATGGCCGGGTCGCCACTGACCTGCGGGTGTCGCTGACCGACCGGTGCAACCTGCGCTGCCAGTACTGCATGCCGGCCGAGGGCCTGGAGTGGCTGCCGACCGACGAGACACTGAGCGATGCGGAGGTCGTACGTCTTGTGCGCATCGCCGTCCAGCGGCTGGGCGTCCACCAGGTGCGACTCACCGGCGGCGAACCACTCCTGCGCCGCGGACTCGTCGGCCTTGTCGCCGAGATCGCGGCATTGCGTCCGCGCCCGCAGATCGCCATGACGACCAACGCTCTTGGCCTGGCCCGTTCCGCGCAGGCCTTGTCCGATGCCGGCCTCGACCGCGTCAACGTCAGCCTGGACACGGTCCGGCCGGACACGTTCGAGCACATGACGCGGCGCGACCGGCTGGCCGACGTCGTCGCCGGGCTGGAGGCCGCCGCGGCGGCCAGGCTGACGCCGGTCAAGGTCAACGCGGTACTGATGCGAGGCGCGAACGAGGACCAGGCCGGCGAGCTGCTGCGCTGGTGCCTCGACCGCGGCTACCAGCTGCGGATCATCGAGCAGATGCCGCTCGATGCACAGCACGCGTGGAACCGCGAGCAGATGGTCACGGCTGCCGAGACGTTGGAGCGCCTCGAGGCGGAGTTCGACCTGACCCCGACAGGTCGTCTCCGTGGCAGTGCTCCCGCGGAGGAGTTCCTGGTCGACGGTGGCCCGGCCACCGTCGGGGTGATCGCCTCGGTCACCCGACCCTTCTGCGGTGACTGCGACCGGGTCCGCCTCACTGCCGACGGTCAGGTGCGCAACTGCCTGTTCGCGCGCGAGGAGTCCGATCTGAGGGCGGCGCTACGGTCCGGTGCCGGTGACGACGAGATCGCGCGGCGCTGGCAGACGGCGATGTGGGGAAAGCGTCCCGGCCACGGCATCGACGACCCTCGCTTCCTCCAGCCGGTCCGTCCGATGAGCGCCATCGGCGGCTGAGCCTCCGGGCTCAGTCCCTCGACCGCGGCCCTCCCGACTCGTCGCCGGACTCGGGCGGCCCACTCGGGGCCTGCGGGTGCGGACCTGCGGCTTCGGGGCCCGCGGGTTCGGGGCGGGCGGGTTCGGGGCCTGCGGTTTCGGGGCCCGGGGGTTCAGGGCCTGCGGGTTCGGGGCCCGCTGACCGGTCGAGCGGTTCGACCTCGCGCAGGAACCCCCGACGGCCGAGGAAGTCCCCCAGAGACTCGCGATGCAGGTCGCACGCCGTCCACGTCTTCCGCCGGTCCGGGGAGTGCAGCTTGGGGTTGTTCCACTGCAGGGCCCAGGCCGCCGGCAGTCGGCAGTCACGCGCCGAGCAGATCGGCGGGCCGGGTGGCGGCGTCGGCGGACCGGGTGGCCCGACGCTCACCGTGCCGGCTCCGGTGGTCGGATCGGCGGTCCCGCGGCGCGGCACCGGCGACAGCTCTGCGGGCGGCATGACGGCGCCTGGACCCGGACAGTGAGGTGCCGGACGACCACGGGGGGAGTCGTCCGGCACGGCGCGCCCCGACGGGGGAGACGGGGCACGTGCAAATCATGACATGTCGGCGCCTTCGTGACCAGCAGGGCGTCGCGGCGAGTGGTCACAGGGGACGTGGCTGGCGGCCCGGGTCCAGCTCGGGTGCTGGTCCGGCGGTGAACGCCTCGGGCGGCGTGGGATCCCGTTGCACGCCGGCGTTGGCAAGCACCACGGCGATGTACGGCAGGAACAGGGCTCCGGCCACCAGCACCCAGCGCAGGACACCGTCGGTGAACACCGCCCCGACGAAGCACGCTGTGCGGGCGAGCATCGACAGCACGTAGCGCACCTCACGCCCCCGGATGTCCTCGCTGCGCGACCTGCGCGCTGCGGTGATGCTCACCGGTGCTGTCCGGTCGGCGCGGCGTTCCATACCGCCACGGTACGTCGCCGGTCGCCGCGGGGCACGCCGGTCGGAGGCGGGGGGACTGCTGTTCGCGGGAGACACTGTGCGGCGACCCACCGGGGATCCGGAAACGTCGCCGGGCCGGCTCGCGAGACCAGCCGGACAACGCCCCGAATCGAGGCAGAGGAGTGCTCATGGCCAACCGCACCTACCGTGTCACGGAGATCGTCGGCACCTCGCCGGACGGCATCGACCAGGCGCTGCGCAACGGGATCTCGCGCGCGGCGCAGACCCTGCGGCATCTCGACTGGTTCGAGGTCACCCAGATCCGGGGCCAGATCGACGACGACTCCGTCTCGCACGTACAGGTCACGATGAAGCTGGGTTTCCGGCTGGAGGACGACGAGTGACGGGTTCGGCCGCGAGCCGGTAGCGTCCCGGTGGCGACCGCAGCGCGCGGTCGCCACGATCGGAGGTGGGCGTGGCCAGGTCGGTTCTCGTCACGGGTGGCAACCGGGGCATCGGCAGGGCCATCGCGACGGCACTGGCCGAGCGCGGCGACAAGGTCGCGGTCACCTATCGCAGCGGGGAGCCCCCGGACGGCGTCCTGGGCGTCACGTGCGACGTCACCGACTCCGGACAGGTCGACGCAGCGTTCTCGGAGGTCGAACGCGAGCACGGTCCGGTGGAGGTGCTGGTCGCCAACGCCGGCATCACCTCCGACACGCTGCTGTTGCGGATGGGGGAGGACGAGTGGGATGCCGTCCTCGACACGAATCTGACCGGCAGCTTCCGGCTTCTGAAGCGGGCCGCCCGCGGAATGATGCGGGCCCGCTGGGGCCGGGTGGTGCTGATGTCGTCGGTGGTCGGCATGCTGGGCTCGCCCGGCCAGGCCAACTACGCCGCCAGCAAGGCAGGGCTGGTCGGGCTTGCGCGCTCGGTGGCACGTGAGCTCGGCAGTCGCGGCGTGACGGTCAACGTGGTGGCGCCTGGGTTCGTCGAGACCGACATGACGGCGGTCCTGCCGGAGGCGACCCAGGAGCAGTACCGGAGCCAGATCCCCCTGGGTCGCTTCGCCAGCGCCGAGGAGGTGGCGGCGGTCGTCAGCTTCCTGACGTCCGACGAGGCCGCGTACGTCACAGGCGCGCTGGTGCCGGTCGACGGCGGCCTAGGGATGGGCCACTAGCGGCAGCGCAGACCGTCGTGCGGCAGGCGGACGACGAGCAACGGACAAGGAGCACAGTGGGGATCCTCGAGGGCAAGCGCATCCTGGTGGCCGGCGTCACCATGGACAGCTCGATCGGTTTCGCGGTCGCACGGACGGCGCAGGAGCAGGGCGCGACGGTGGTGATCTCCAACTTCGGCAGGGCGCTCGGCATCACCCGTCGCATCGCTGGCCGACTCCCCGAACCCGCCCCGGTGATCGAGCTCGACGTCAGCGACGACGAGCATCTGGCGACCCTGGGCGACCGGCTCCGCGAGCACGTGGACGGCCTCGACGGGCTGGTGCACTCGATCGCCTACGGCAATCCCGAGACCGTGCTCGGGGGCGGCTTCCTCGGTGCGCCCTGGGCCGACGTCGCCCAGGCGGTCCAGGTGTCCGGGTACTCACTGGCGGCGGTGACCGAGGCCGTGCTACCGATGCTCAGTCGCGGCTCCTCCGTGGTCGGAATGACGTTCGACGCGACGGTCGCCTGGCCGGCGTACAACTGGATGGGGGTCGCGAAGGCCAGCCTCGAGTCGACCGCCCGCTACCTCGCACGCGACCTCGGCGCGCAGGGCATCAGGGTCAACCTCGTCGCTGCCGGCCCGCTGCAGACCCTGGCGGCCAAGGCCATTCCCGGGTTCGAGCAGCTGGAGGGGATGTGGGCGGAGCGGTCGCCTCTCGGCTGGGACCATCAGGACACGGGACCGACGGCCCGCTCCGTCGTCGGACTGCTCAGCGACTTCTTCCCCGCCACTACCGGCGAGATCGTGCACGTCGACGGTGGCTACCACGCGATGGGTGCCTGACCCGCCCCACCCCTCGTCGACGATCCGCGACTTGTGCAGGGACCCATCCCACCCCCAGTCGACGATCCGCGACTTGTGCAGAGCTCGACCCACCCTCGTCGACGATCCGCGACTTGTGCAGAGCTCGAGTCCCCACAGATCGACGATCCGCGACTTGTGCAGGACGGGGACCTACCCGGCATCGATGACCCGGCCGCGGGTCGGGATCGCCCCGCCCCAATAGATGCTGGCGGCGCGGCTGGTGTGCCGCGCAGACATACCCCAACCGGTCCGATGCAGCCGCCTGAAGCGGTCGCTCAGAACTTCCATTTCACAATTCAACTGACGATCAAAAGCTGCCGTGACTGGGATAGCTGCTCCCAGTCGTCCTCAGTGGGAGTGCGTCCTCGCGAGAGGGTGCGCAAGGTGGCGGCGATGTCCTCGAGCGATGGGCCGCACGCGTTGTGCGGCGCGGATGAACGCCACCCGAGGCAGCGCATTGCGTGGGTGGCGGCGCGCTAGTTGCCGGACGTGCGCTCGAGGGTGGTGAGGCCGCGGCTGTCGTAGAACGCAGCGCGGACCGGGTTACGCCGCACGCTCGGCCTCCTCCCCGATCGCCAGCATCTCTGGCCAAGCACCGATCACCCCAATGAGGGCCACCCCACCGCCGCACCAGGATAGGCCGACTGACGACCGCGCAGGATTTTTCATGCCGCGCTGGCCTGGGTAGCAACGGCGGCCCGCGCAAGTCGCGGATCGTCGACCTGGGGGTCGGTGACGCCTGCGCAAGTCGCGGATCGTCGACGGGGGGCGGCGGCGGGGGTCGGTGGCGCCTGCACAAGTCGCGGATCGTTGCCTGCGCAAGTCGCGGATCGTTGACTTTGGGTGGGTGGGTCGCCGATTCGGGGAGATCAGCGCTTGAAGGCATCCTTCACGCTGTCGCCGGCCTTCTTCAGGTCAGCCTTGGACTGCTCGTTCTTGCCCTCGGCCTGCATGTCCTTGTCGTCGGACGCCTTGCCGGTGGCCTCCTTGGCCTTTCCGATCGCGCTTTCGGCCGAGTGCTTGGCCTTGTCGGTGCTCATGGAAGTTCCCTTCGTCGGATACGCACCAGCAAAGCACGGCTGCGCCGCTACTGCATGTGCTGGGCGCGTTGCAGACAGACACTGACGCCGTGTGCTGCCTCGGTGGGGCCGGTCGGTGCGGTGGCGCGCGTCGCCGGGGCGGGCCGGGACTCCGCGCACACCACGTGGCAGGCTTTGCCCATGGCGGTTGGAGGAGCAGGAACGCACCGGATCGTCGTACTGCGCCACGCTGCGGCGGAGAAGTCGGCGGCCAGCGACCACGCGCGCGAGCTGACGGCTCGTGGCCGGAGGGACGCCACCGCAGTGGGTGAGCTGCTGACCGACATCCTCGATCCCGATGCCGACACCGTTGCGCTGGTCTCGACTGCCGTCCGTGCCCGCCAGACATGGGAGGCGGCGGCGGCAGAGCTGGCCATGACCGTCGAGGAGCGGCAGCTCGACGAGCTGTACGAGGCCGACAGCAACGAGCTGGTCGACATGCTGGCGCTGCTGCCGGATGAGACCGAGGTGGTGGTGGTCGTCGGTCACAACCCCACCATGGAGGCTCTCGTCAACCAGCTCGAGAACGGTGACGACGAGGATCTTGCCGGGCGGCTGGCTGAGGACGGGTTCCCGAAGGCAGGTCTGGCCGTGCTGGAGCAGGACGGGTCGTGGTCAGAGCTCGAGACGGGCTCCTGTCGGCTGGAGCGGCTGGAGGTCGGGCGCGCTTAGCGCCATCGGCGCAGTCGGGTCACTGCTCGGCGTCGGCCGCCTCGATCTCCTCGCGAGTGACGCCGAGCAGGTAGGCGATGGCGTCCAGGTACGGCACTGACAGCGCAGCGTCGGCCGCCTGCCGGACCACTGGCTTGGCGTTGAAGGCGACACCCAGCCCTGCCTCGGTGAGCATGTCGAGGTCGTTGGCGCCGTCCCCGATCGCGATGGTGTTGGCCATCGGTATCCCCGCCTCGGTGGCGAACCGCCGCAGCGCGGCAGCCTTGCCCGCGCGGTCGAGGACCGGGCCGACGAGCCGCCCGGTGAGTCTGCCGTCCACGATCTCCAGCGTGTTCGCGGCCGAGTAGTCGACGCCGAGGTCGGCAGCGAGCGGGTCGATGACGTGAGTGAAACCGCCGCTCACGAGCGCGAACCGGTACCCGAGCCGGCGCAGGGTGCGGATCAGCGTGCGCGCGCCCGGCGTCAGCACGAGGTCGGCGTAGACCTCGTCGAGGACACCCGCCGGGACCCCTTGCAGCAGCGCGACCCGGGCCTGCAGGGATGCCGAGAAGTCCATCTCGCCGGCCATGGCCTGCTCAGTCACCCGCGCCACCTCGTCGCGGCAGCCGGCGTGCTCGGCGAGCATCTCGATCACCTCACCCTGCACCAGCGTCGAGTCGACGTCCATCACGACGAGACGCTGGGCGTGCCGGTGGATGCTGGCCGCCTGCACGGCGATGTCCACTCGCTGGCGCACCGACTCCTGAGCCAGCAGCATCCTCAGCCGCTGCGGGTCTGCGCCGGACACGTCCAGGTCGACCGCAGTCACCGGATAGCGGGCCATCCGTACGATCCGGTCGATGTTGGCGCCCGTGTCGGCCACGCGGCCGGCCACCGCCGCGACCGCCCCGGGGCGCAGCGGCGCACCGAGCAGCGTCACCCTCACCCGGCCGCCAGGGCGGCGCGCCGCGTCTCCCGTGCCGGGCTCGACCTCGATGTCCACCCCCAGCCCGTCGGCCACCGACGCCAGCGTCGAGCGCAGTCGGGCGCCGTCGCGAGGTGCGGTGAGCAGTACGCCCAGCACCAACCGGCCCCGGATCACCACCTGCTCGATGTCGAGGACGTCGACGGCGTGCTCGGCGCAGCCGGAGAACAGCGCAGCCGTCACACCAGGCCGGTCCCGGCCGGTCAGTGTGACCAGCACGGTCGGTCCGTCGTACGGCGCCGGAGCGAGTGGAGTCGTCATGGCACGGGCAGGCTAGTCGGGCTGGCGATAGGGCCGGCTCAGGCGGCCCGCACACCCACCGAGCACGCAGCCACCAGAGCGTGGCGGGCAGAACGTGCCAGTCGACCCAGCGCGTCGCGCCGCTCGGCAGCCTCCCAGGCAGATACCGCACCGCCGTCGTCGTCGAGCGCCAGATCGCACAAAGCCAGGCAGCGCAGCGCCAGGGTGGCCGCCCGCTGCGCCCGGGCGCTGTACGCGGCTGGGAGCGGCTCGCCGGCCGGGTGCCGCAGCGCCTGCAGCCCCTCGGCGGCCTCCGGGCGCCAACGCGGTACGTCCAGATCGGCCAGCCGCGCCGAGCTCTCGAGCAGCGTCTCGCGCAGTGCTGTGTCGGCTTCGGCGAGGTCCGGCACGGTGTGCGACTGGTGGGCGGGGGACACCTGCCAGGTCACACCGGCCCCGACCGCGGTGGGGACCAGGCCGAGCCCCGACGAGGGGAGCAGCACGGCCTCTCCCGCCTCGAGGGCGTCGGCATTGAAGCCGGGAGGTCCGCCGAGGCCGGTCAGGTCGCCGGGCGCCGGCAGGGCGAGCGTGGCCACGCCCGCGCCCGTCGTCCGCAGCATGCCCAGCGCGAGCACCAACGGCACGGGCTCATCGCTCAAGCCCAGCACGTCGTGTGCGGCGTCAGTCCCGACCACGGCGTCGCGGGCGTCGTCGAGACTGCAGGCACCGGCCGCCCACGCCGAGAACCAGCAGGCGAGCCGCGCGGACCGGAACAGCTCCGGAGCGGTGTCCGACACGGTGCCCAAGAGTAGGCGCCAAGGGCAGGTGCCCAGGGCAGGTGCTCAAGGGCAGGTGCTCAGGCAGGCGCTCAAAGTGGTGCCGTAGGTTTGGCACTGCTTCCCACCCCGTGCCTGCGCCGGCCCATCGAGAGGTTCCATGACACCCGTCGTCGAGCTCGCTGACGTGACGGTCGTGCGCGGCGGCGCGCGCCTGCTGGACGCCGTCTCGTGGATCATCCAGCCGGACCAGCGATGGGCTGTTCTCGGCCCCAACGGTGCCGGGAAGACCACGCTGCTTCAGGTGGTGAGCACCCAGATCCACCCCACCGCCGGTGTGGCCGGCGTGCTGGGGGAGGTGCTCGGCACCGTCGACGTCTTCGAGCTGCGGCCACGGATCGGGTGGATGAGCGCAGCCATGGCCGACCGCATCCCGCGGGGCGAGAGGGTGCGCGACGTCGTCGTGTCCGCCGCGTACGCCGTCGTCGGACGCTGGCGTGAGGCCTACGACGAGAGCGACCTCGACCGGGCCGACGGTCTGCTGGCGGCCGTGGGAGTCCGGGCCCTGGCCGACCGGACCTTCGGCACCCTGAGTGAGGGTGAGCGGAAACGGGTCCAGCTCGCCCGCTCGCTGATGACCGACCCCGAGCTGCTGCTGCTGGACGAGCCCGGCGCCGGGCTCGACCTGGGAGCCCGCGAGGACCTCGTGAGCACCCTGAGCGGGCTGGCTGCCGACCCATTCGCGCCCGCTCTGGTACTGGTCAGCCATCACGTCGAGGAGGTGCCCGCCGGGTTCACTCACGTGCTGCTGCTGCGCGAGGGCCGCGTCGTGACGGCGGGCCCGCTCGACGACGCGCTCACCGAGGAGTCGCTCACCGAGACGTTCGGCCTACCGCTGGCTCTCGACCAACGGGACGGCCGGTGGACGGCGCGACGACGAGACAACAGGTCCAGCAGCGTCAACGTCTAGGCTGGTGGCGTGTGGGCCGAGATGTGGGAGTGGGTGGGTGACCACTCCTGGGCGGCCTGGGTCTCGGTGGCGCTTGTCCTGGCTGCCGCCGAGCTGATCAGTCTCGACTTCGTGCTGCTCATGCTCGCGATCGGCGCGGGCGCGGGGGCGATCACCGCCGCCCTGGGTGGCAGCACCGCCATCGCTCTCGTCGCCGCGATCGTGGTGTCGGTCGCCATGCTGGGTGCGGTGCGACCGAGCATGGTCAAGCGGATGCACGGAGGGGCTGAGCTGACCACCGGCCACGATGCGCTTATCGGTCGTACGGGTGTCGTGCTCAGCCCCGTCGGCAGGCGGACCGGCCAGATCCGGTTGGCCGGCGAGGTCTGGACGGCGCGCAGCTTCGACCCTGGCCTGACGATCGATCCCGGCGCCGAGGTCGAGGTGTTCGAGATCGATGGCGCGACCGCTGTTGTCTACCCGGCCGACTGAGAGGCTGCACTCATGGAATGGTTGATCGTCCTCGGCATACTCGCGCTGTTCGCCATCCTTGTGCTGGGCAAGACCGTGCAGATAGTGCCGCAGGCACGGGCCGGCATCGTCGAGCGCTTCGGCAAGTACCGCACGACGCTGACGGCGGGGCTGAGCATCGTGACGCCCTTCGTCGACAAGGTGCGCTACACCATCGACCTCCGTGAGCAGGTGGTGTCGTTCCCACCCCAGCCGGTGATCACCGAGGACAACCTGGTGGTGTCCATCGACACCGTCATCTACTTCCAGGTGACCAATGCGGTGGCGGCGACGTACGAGATCGCGAACTACATCCAGGCCATCGAGCAGCTCACCATGACCACGCTGCGCAACATCATCGGCGGCATGGACCTCGAGCAGGCGCTGACCAGCCGCGACGAGATCAACACCGCCCTGCGTGGCGTTCTCGACGAGGCGACCGGCAAGTGGGGCATCCGGGTCAACCGGGTCGAGCTGAAGGGCATCGACCCGCCGCCGTCCATCAAGGACTCGATGGAGAAGCAGATGCGGGCCGATCGGGACAAGCGGGCGTCGATCCTGACCGCCGAGGGTGCCCGGCAGTCGGCGATCCTGACCGCCGAGGGCGGCAAGCAGGCCGCCATCCTCTCGGCTGAGGGCGATCGCGAGGCGCAGATCCTGCGTGCCCAGGCCGACCGCGAGTCGCAGATCCTGCGGGCGCAGGGCGAGGGGCAGGCGATCCAGACGGTCTTCCAGGCCATCCACGACGGGCAGCCCGACCAGTCCCTGCTCGCGTACCAGTACCTGCAGATGCTGCCCAAGATCGCCGAGGGTGATGCCAACAAGGTCTGGATCGTCCCGAGCGAGATCGGTGCCGCCCTCGAGGGTCTGGGCTCCACGATGAGCCGGGCCGCCGGCATACCGGTCGAGACCGACGGGCCGCGGACCCGCATGGACATGGGCTCACCGCCGCCCGACGCGCGAACCGCGGGCTCCGACCCCAGCCTGTCCCGGGCACACGACGCGGTGGCCGAGGCCATCGCGTCGGCCGAGGCGGCGGCCCGCACCAGTGGACGTGTGCGCCCGTCTCCCGCCGGCACGGGGACCCAGGCACCGGCGACCGGCACCGAGGCCCCGCAGGAGCTGACCGGGACACCGGCTGACGCAGAGTCCGGTACGGCAGCCGAGCTGTCGACGGGGTCGCATGCAAGAAGCACATCCGAGGAGCCGACGACCGGGTCGGCGTGACCTGGCTGGATGCGCTCGCGGTCTTGGCGGCCGGCATCGGAGCCGGCACGATCAACACCGTTGTCGGCTCGGGGTCGCTGGTGACCTTCCCGACGCTGGTAGCGCTCGGCTACAGCCCCATCGTCGCCAACGTCACGAACACGGTCGGCCTCGTCCCAGGATCGATCTCAGGTGCGGTCGGCTACCGTCGCGAGCTCGCCGGCCAGCTGGGCCGCCTGTTGTGGCTGGGCGTCGCAGCGCTGATCGGTGGCCTGTGCGGCGCGATCCTGCTGCTGACCCTCGATGACGACGTCTTCGAGACGGTCGTCCCGATCCTGATCGGGCTGGGTTGTGCGCTGGTGATCGTCCAGCCACGGCTGTCGGCGTGGATGCGTCGCCGCCGGGGCGAGGGGCACGTCCCGGCCCCGCACGGCTCGTGGCTCACGCTGCTCGCCATCGGTCTCGCCTCCGTGTACGGCGGGTACTTCGGCGCGGCGCAGGGCGTGATCTACATGGCGGTGCTGGGGCTGGGGATCGACGACGCGCTGCAGCGCCTGAACGCCACCAAGAACGTCCTCGCGGCGCTGGTCAACGGGGTGGCCGGCGTGTTCTTCTGCTTCGCCGCCGACGTCGACTGGTGGGCGGCGGGCGCGCTGGCGGTCGGGGCCACCATCGGGGGACAGCTCGGTGCGACGGTGGGCCGGCGGCTGCCGGACTGGCTTCTGCGCGGCTTCATCGTCGTGGTCGGGGTCGTCGCCATCGTTGCGTTCCTGGTCGACTGACGTCGGGGCGATCCTTACCGCGACTGCGGAACGCGTCAGGCGGGTCTGCCGAGGCCGTCGACGGTCTCCGCCCCGGGCAGGGACAGCAGCGCCGCGCCGGCCACCACAAGCTTGGAGCGGCGCAGACCACTGCCGATGATCACCACCGGCGTTGCCACGACGGCCGAGTCAATCAGGAGCAGCCAGTCACCGGGCAGGCCGACGGGCGTGATACCGCCGTACTCCATCCCCGTCGCCTCGGTGGCGAAGTCGGTGGAGGCGAACGACGCCTTCCGGGCGTCGAGGCGCCGGCGGACCAGCCCGTTGACGTCGGCCCGTGTGGTGGCCAGCACCACGCAGGCGGCGTGCCGCTGTGTCCCGCCGCGGCGGCCGGTGACGACCACGCAGTTCGCGCTGGTGGACAGGGGGAGGTCGTAGGCCGTGCACAGGGCGGCCGTATCGGCGAGATCGGGATCGATCTCCGCGACGCGGGCATCCGCGAGGCCGGCCACGGCCGCTGCGACCGGTGCCGCGAGCAGGTCGGGGCGGTCGACGGCCGGGGTGGTGTCGAGCGTGCCGGTCACGGGGTCCATCGTGGTCATCGTGCCAGCGAGCCTGCATGCCTGCGCCTTCGCCTCACTCGACACCAGCACCCTGTATGCCCTGCTGCGGTTGCGCGTCGACGTGTTCGTGGTCGAGCAGGCCTGCGCCTACCCCGAGCTGGACGGCCGCGACACCGACCCCGCCACCCGACATGTGTGGGCAGCCGTCGAGCGGCAGCCGGTCGCGTACCTGCGGCTGCTTGCCGAGGCGGACGGCACGGGCAGGATCGGCCGGGTGTGCGTCGACCGCGGGCACCGGGGGGAAGGACTGGCGGCGCTGGTCATGGCCGAGGCGCTGCGCCTGGCCGGGGGCACGACGCTGGTGCTGGACGCACAGTCGCACCTGCGGGGCTGGTACGAGGGCCAGGGCTTCGTGGTCAGCGGAGCGGAGTTCGTCGAGGACGGCATCCCGCACCTGCCGATGCGGCGCTCAGGCGGGGGAGAACCCCGTCTCGGACGGTGATGCCGCCTCGGTCGCAGCTGCCGTCCCGGAGCGTGGCGCCCCCTCGGTCGGTGGCGCCGCGTCGGCGGGTGACGCCCCCTCGGTCGGTGGCGCCGCGTCGGAGGGTGACGCCCCCTCTTTCCGTGGCGCCGCGTCGGAGGGTGACGCCGCGTGCGGGGGTGGCGCGAGGTCGAAGGGAGCGCTCGCCGCCAGGAAGCGCTCCACGGTGGCGTAGACCGTGTCACGCACCGGCTGCGCCGACAGGAACACGTCGTGCAGGGCGCCATCGAAGCGGGCGATCGTGACGAGCCGCCCGAGCCGGTGCGACCAGCGCGCGATCTGACCGACGTCGAGCACGACGTCGGCGGAGGGCACGTCCTCGGACCACACCGCCGTGAACGCGGTCCGCTGCGAGGCGAGCACCAGCACCGGGCCGCCCGCCTCGATGCCGTGGTGCAGCCGCCGGTGCCCTCTCCGGACCGCGCGCAGCCACCCCGCGCGTACGGGGAAGCTCGTCATCGGCTTCCACGCGGTGTCGTAGGTCCACTCACCTCTGTGGTCGGAGTGGATCGACTCCCCGTAGACGGCCGAGACGTTGCGCGGGATCACCTGGTAGGGCCGCCGGGCGCCGACCTGGTCGATCGCCCGCGTGCCCACCGTGCGCAGCAGGAACGATCCCCGCAGGTCGAACCAGGGACTGTTGAGCACGTACGCGCTGGGATGGGGCAGTCCGCGCTCGCGACGATGGTGGCCCCAGAGCGGGAGCACCAGGCCGCCGGTCGAGTGCGCCACGGCCACCACGTCGGTGTGACCGTCGCGCTCGGTGATGCGCCGGTACGCCTCGTCCAGCTCCGGGTCGTAGTCGCCGAGGTCGAGGCAGAAGTTCGGCGTCTGGTGCGGCAGCAGTGACCGGCCGTACTTGCGCAGGTCCAGGGCGTAGAAGTCGTAGCCGAGCCGGGTGAAGAACTCCGCCAGCTGGGTCTGGAAGAAGTAGTCGCAGAAGCCGTGGACGTACAGCACGGCCCGCTCGCTGCGGTCCGGGGCAGGAGCGTGCACCAACGTGGCGATGACACGTCCCTCGGAGTCGTCGGGCAGCTCGATGACCTCCGCGACGAACGGCTCTCCGAGGACGTCCGCAGTGCGCTCGCTCATGGCGCGGAGTCTGCCCGAGCCATGGTCCGGCGGCGCCCGGCGGGCCCCGGCCGGGCCGGTCGCGCCCGGCCGCGCGGAGAGCCGCACTGACACAGGGATCGGCTCAGGCCTCGTAGGTGGCCTTCAGGACCGCCCGCCCGATGGTGTGGAACACCGCGTTGAAGGCGACGAACGTCGGTGTTGCATCGGCCGTGACGCCGAGCGAGTCGGTGTCCAGGGCGTGTACGACGTAGTAGTAGCGATGCGCCACGTCGCCTGCCGGCGGGGCACAGCCTGCGTAGTCGCGCGTGCTCATGTCGTTGCGCACATGGAACGCGCCGTCCGGGAGCGAGTCGTCACTGTCACCCGCCCCCCTGGCCAGCTCGGTGACGTCGGCCGGGATGTCCACGACCGTCCAGTGCCAGAACCCCGCCGGGGTGGGCGCGTCCGGGTCGAAGCAGCTGACCACGAAGCTCCTGGTGCCCTCCGGAGCGCCGGACCAGGACAGGTGCGGGGAGGTGTTGCCCCCGGAGGCGGCATGGTCGTCGCTGAGCGGCTTGCCCTGGCTCACGTCATCGCTGACCACGTCGAAGGACGCAGTGGGAGGCAGAAGGTCGTACGGGTCCGGGCTGACGGGCCGGTCCAGGCTCATCGGTGGCGCTCCTTGTTCGGACGGGGACTCGAGATGCCCGCGACGGTACCCCGCGGTGCGCCCGTCCGCGTGCTGGGACGGCGCCGGCAGCGGCCCGCCGGGTCGTACCGTCAGAGCATGCAGGCGACAGATCTCCCCCATTCCGACAGTGCTGTCTACCCCTTGGGCCTGCGCCTCGCGGGGCGTGCGGTGGTCGTGGTCGGGGGCGGACAGGTCGCCCAGCGGCGCATCCCCGGCCTGCTGGCTGCGGGAGCCCGGGTCACGGTCGTGTCCCCGTGGCTGCGTCCGGCGCTCGAGGGTCGAGTGGCGCTGGGGGAGATGGCGTGGGTGGCACGCGGTTACCGCTCCGGCGACCTGGCGCAGGCGTGGTACGCCCTCGCCGCGACGGACGACCCGTCCGTGAACGCTGCCGTCGCCGATGAGGCCGAACAGCACCGCGTCTTCTGCGCCCGTGCCGACGACGCCAGCCGGTCGACGGCGTGGACGCCTGCGAGCGGGCGCCACGACGGGGTGACCATCGCGGTCCACGCCGACTGCGACCCCCGCCGGGCGGCGACCGTACGTGACGGTGTGGTCGAGGCGCTGCGTACGGGCGACCTGGCGGCCCCGAGGCACCGGCGCCGCGACCCCGGGGTGGTGCTGGTCGGTGGAGGCCCGGGTGACCCCGAGCTGATCACGCTGGCGGGGCGGCGGGCCCTGGCCGAGGCCGATGTGGTGATCGCCGACCGGCTGGCGCCCGCGGCTCTGCTGGAGGAGCTTCCGCCGCACGTGGAGGTCATCGACGCAGCCAAGCTGCCCCGTGGCCGCTCGGCGACCCAGGCAGAGATCAACCGGCTGCTGGTCGAGCACGCCCGTGCCGGCAACCGGGTGGTACGGCTCAAGGGGGGCGACCCGTTCGTGTTCGGCCGTGGCTTCGAGGAGGTGCTGGCCTGCGCCGAGGCGGGGGTGCCGTGCACGGTCGTCCCCGGTGTCACCAGTGCCATCAGCGTGCCGGAGCTGGCCGGCGTACCGGTCACGCACCGCGGGGTCACCCACGAGATGACGGTCGTGTCCGGGCACCTGCCCCCCGGTCACCCGCATTCCCTGGTCGAGTGGCCAGCGCTGGCCCGGCTGCGTGGCACCCTGGTGCTGCTGATGGCGGTGGAGAACCTGGCCGCGATCGCCGCGGCGCTGGTCGGCCACGGGCGTGCCGCCGACACCCCGGTCGCGGTGATCCACGCGGGCTCGACCGCCTCCGAGCGGCGGGTGCTGGCCACCCTGTCGACGGTCGCCGAGGTGGTGGAGCGCGAGGGCATCGCCGCCCCCGCCACGGTCGTCATCGGCGACGTCGTCGCCGTCGCGGCCACTGCCGCCGGAGTCTCGGCCGCCCTCTCGACCGCCCGCGTCTGACCCCGCAACGTCATACGACGCGCCGGCGGTACGCCACGTCGGCGATGACGTCTCGCCCGCCGCTGGGTTGCGTCATCGGACGCGCCGGCGGTACGCCGCGCCGGGTATGACGTCCGGTGGAAGGGTGATGGGATGCGTGTCGTGCCGGTCACCGATCCCGAGGATCCGCGGCTGGCCGACTACCGCGACCTGCGGGACGTTGCCCTGCGCAGACTGCTCGAGGCCGAGCACGGGCTGTTCATCGCCGAGGGGGCGACCGTGCTGCGTCGGGCGTTGACCGCCGGGTACGAACCTCGGTCGGTGCTGCTGACGCAGGCGTGGCTCGAGGATCTCGCAGACCTGCTCGAACCGGTGGATGTGCCGTGCTTCCTCGCCGATGAGCGGCTGACCGCCCAGGTGGCCGGCTTCCACGTGCACCGGGGTGCGCTCGCGGCGATGCACCGGCGACCGCTCCCGCGGGTGCGGGAGGTGCTGGCCACCGCCGACCGGGTCATCGTCCTCGAGGACGTGGTCGAGCCGACGAATGTCGGGGCTGTCGTGCGCTCGGCCGTCGCGCTCGGTGCGCAGGCAGCGCTGCTGTCTCCGCGCTGCGCGGACCCGCTCTACCGGCGCGCCGTCAAGGTGTCGATGGGCACCGTCTTCTCGCTGCCGTGGACACGCGTCGACTCCTGGGTCGACGCCGTCCCGGCACTGCGCGCCGCGGGGTTCACCACCGTCGCGCTCACTCCCGCCGCCGACGCGGTCGACATCACCGACGTACGCCCGGTCGGCCGGGTCGCCTTGGTCGTGGGGTCGGAGGGGCCAGGCCTTTCCCACCGCTGGCAGCAGCAGGCCGACGTACGGGCACGCATCCCCATGGCGGGAGGTGTCGACTCGCTCAACGTCGCTGCGGCGGCGGCAGTGGCGGCGTACGCGGTGTGGTCGCACGACCCCGGCTGAGCGGAGATCAGACGCTGCCGTCCTCGTGCCGGTGGACTGGCGCGCCGACCGGCCAGTCGGCCGGGAACTCGTCGGCGACCGCCTCGTGCTCGCGCTTCAGCTCGAGCCGGAGCTTCTTGGGCAGCCGGTCGCCGAAGACGGTGCCGTACAGGTGGTCGCTCTCGTGCTGCAGGCACCGGGCCAGCAGACCCTTGCCCTCGTAGGAGACCTCTGCCCCGGTGTGGTCGACCCCGTCGACCCGCGCCCAGTCGGGACGGGTGCACGAGACGAACCCGCCCGGGTACGACAGGCACCCCTCGTCGCCGTCGTCGAGGTTGCGGTCCTTGCCCTCCGGCAGGGTCAGCCGGGGATTGCACACGACCCCGCGCTGCCGCACGTGCTCGTCGTCGGGGCAGTCGAAGACGAAGACGGCCCGGTCCACCCCGATCTGGTTCGCGGCCAGGCCGACGCCGTCGGCCGCGTACATCGTCGCCACCATGTCGGCCACCAGCGCGGCCAGCTCGTCGTCGAACGACGTCACCGGTGTCAGCCGGCGGTGCATCACCGGCGCGCCCCACCGGGTGATGGGTCGCACGGTGCCGCCAGCAGGTAGCTCGTCCACGAGCGCAGGCTAGTGAGCGCGGGTGGCGCCGCGGACGGCGGCTCCTTCCGTCATGCCAGCCAGGAGATGGCGTCGGCACGGAACCTTCCGGTCGGCAGCGCCCCGGCCCCGGCCGGGATCCGGCCGATGAGCGGCACCCCGGTCAGCCGCGGCAGGTCCTCGGCGTTGCTGCGCTCCGCGAGGTCCGGGTCGGCCGGCCACGAGCCGATGATGATGCCGGCCGGCTCGAGACCGGCCCGACGGATGGCCTCGACGCTGAGCTCGGTGACGCTGAGCGTCCCCAGCCCCGCCCGCACCACGAGGACGACGTCGACCGCGCCGTACGACTCCAGTGCGATGCCGAGGTCCAGCAGGGTGCCGCCCGCATTGTCCAGCCGCACCGCGACGCCGCCGGCCCCCTCGACCAGGACGACCTCGGGGGGCGTTGTCGAGTCGCTCCACGTCGCAATCCGCCGGGCCAGCTCGGCGGCCGTCGGGAGCACGGCTCCGCTGCGAAAGGCGGCCGACTCGGGCGCGAGCGGCTCCGGCAGCCGGACGAGCTCGGTCGTGTCCACCCCGGCCAGCCGGTGGACCTCTGCGCTGTCTCCCGGCTCCTCGGGCGACAGGCCGGTCTGCACCGGCTTGACCACCGCGACGCGCCGGCCGGTGGCGTGGTGGGCGGCTGCCAGAGCGGCGGTTGCCACCGTCTTTCCCACGCCGGTGTCCGTGCCGGTGACCAGGCGCAGGCGCAGGCTCACGGCACCACCCCCGTCAGTACGCCGACCGCGCGGGCGGTGTCGGCGTCGGTGAGATCCGCCCTCGCGGTCAACCGCAGCCGGGACACCCCGTCGGGCACCGACGGTGGTCGGAAGCAGCCCACCAGAACCCCGCGCTCACGCGCCGACGCCTGCGCGAAAACCGCCTGCTCGGGGCCGGGCATGGGCACGGGGACGATCGCTCCGGCGGTCGCGGGTACCCGGCACCCGGACGCCAGCGCAGCAGCGCGGGACCGTGCCCGTTCGGGCAGACCTGGTTCGGCCAGCAGCACCTCGAGCGCCGCCAGGGCGGCGCCGGCGGCGGCAGGGGCCAGGCCGGTATCGAAGATGAACGGCCGAGCGGTGTTGATCAGGTGCTCCACCACCGCGCGGCTGGCCAGCACGGCGCCGCCCTGGCTGCCCAGCGACTTGGACAGCGTCAGGGTCACTACGACGCCCGGGGCGCTCAGGCCATGGTCGGCGACCAGGCCGAGTCCAGCCTTTCCCGCCACACCGAGAGCGTGCGCCTCGTCGACGAGGAGGGTTGCGTCGTGGCGGGCGCACACCGTGGCGAGGTCGCGCAGCGGCGCGGCGTCGCCGAGCACCGAGAAGACCGACTCGGTCAGCACCAGGGCACGCGGTTGGCTGCGCGCCGCCAGTGCAGCCTCCACCGCGGCGACGTCGACATGCGGGACCACCCGCACCTCGCCGCGACTGAGTCGGCACCCGTCGACCAGCGACGCGTGGACGTGGGCGTCCGAGACGATGAGGGTGCCGGCGTCGGCCAGCGCGGTCACGGCCGCAAGATTGGCGTGGTAGCCGCTGGACGTCACCAGTGCCGCCTCGAATCCGAGGGCGTCGGCCAGCCGGGACTCGAGCTGCTCGTGCAGCCGAAGCGTCCCGGTGACCAGCCGGGAGGCACCCGCGCCGGCTCCCCAGGTGGCTGCGGCGTCCACGGCGGCGGCCACCACTCGCGCGTCCCGAGCCAGCCCGAGGTAGTCGTTGCCGGCCAGGTCGAGCGGACCGGCGACCGGTGTCCCCGGCGCGGCCGGCGGAGGTTCGCGGGGGACCAGTGCGCGGCGCAGACCCGCCCGTCGGCGCTCCCGGGCGGACTCGGCCAACCAGTCGTCGAGCCCGCTCATCGGTCCTGCCCTGTGCCCGCGCCGACCGCCGCGCCGACCGCCGCGCCGACCGCCGCGCCGACGCCGGCCCCGATCGCCGCCACGTCCTCGTCGTCGGCGACGTACGGCGGCATGGTGTAGACGAGGTCGCGGAAGGGGCGGACCCAGACACCGGCCGCCAAGGCGGCGGCGGTGGCCGCCTCGACGTCGACCGGCTGGTCGAGCTGCACCACTCCCACGGCGCCCAGCACTCGCACCTCACGGACGCCGGGACGGTCGGCGAGAGGCCGCAGGCCCGCCTCCAGGCCGCGGGACACCGCGCCGACCCGCGCCGACCAGTCCGTGTCGGCCAGCAGGTCCAGGGACGCGCACGCGACCGCGCAGGCCAGCGGGTTGCCCATGTACGTGGGCCCGTGCATCAGCACCCCGGACTCGGACGCCGAGATGCCGGCTGCGACGCGCCCGTTGGCGAGCACCGCCGAGAGGGTGAGATAGCCGCCGGTCAGCGCCTTGCCCACGCACATCACGTCCGGGACGACATCCGCGTGCGCGCACCCGAACATCGTGCCGGTGCGACCGAAGCCGGTCGCGATCTCGTCGGCGACCAACAGCAGGTCGTGCCGGTCGCAGATGCGGCGCAGGACCCGGAGGCACTCGGGGTCGTAGACGTGCATGCCGCCGGCACCCTGGAGAACCGGCTCGACCGTCACCCCGGCCAGCGTGTCGGCGTGCTCGTCAGCGAGCGCCTCGGTGATGGCGGCCCACCCGGCGACATCCCCGCCCGGCGCCGGCGGCCGGGGGGCGAACAGCTGCTGGGGGAGGACGTCGGTGAACATCGTGTGCATGCCCCCGACGGGGTCGCACACCGACATCGCCCCGAACGTGTCGCCGTGGTAGCCGCCGCGCAGGGACAGGAACCGGGTGCGGTGCCCTGCTCCGCGGCCGCGCTGCGTCTGCAGGACCATCTTGAGGGCCACCTCCATGGCCACGGACCCCGAGTCGGCGAAGAAGACGTGGTCGAGCCCGGCGGGCGCCAGCGCGACGAGGCGACGGGCCAGGGACACGGCCGGCTCGTGGGTGAGGCCGCCGAACATCACGTGCGCCATCCTGCCGACCTGGTCGCGCACCGCGGCGTCCATGACCGGGTGACGGTAGCCGTGGATGGCCGACCACCACGAGGACATGGCGTCGATCACCTCGCGCCCGTCGCCGAGACGGAGCCGCACCCCCCTGGCGTCGGTGACCACGCGTACCGGGCCGGGCGTCGTCATCGACGTGTACGGGTGCCACAGGTGGGCCCGGTCGTACTCCACCAGGTCAGCAAGATCGGGCGTCGGGGCAGGCGTCGGGGCAGGCGTCGGGGCAGGCGTCGGGGCAGGCGTCGGGTCGCGCATCCGATCAGGCATGGTCTGCTCAGGCTAGGACGCCGCTGCCCACGTATGTCCGTGCGGGCACCGATGCTGGCGCTTCGCCTTCACGCCGAGCCTTGCCGTGCCATGCTCAATCAGTTCATGAGCGGGCGGCCCGTCTCGCCTTCGCATGGATCCCGACATCCCGTGCGAGAGGACCGCGTGGATCCCGCAACTGTGATGCTCGCGACCGTCGTGATCACGGCGCTGGCGTTCGACTTCACCAACGGCTTCCATGACACGGCCAACTCGATGGCTGCGCCCATCTCGACCGGTGCGCTCAAGCCCAAGGTCGCCGTCGCGCTGGCTGCGGTGTTGAACTTCGTGGGCGCGTTCCTGAGCCTGTCGGTGGCCGCGACCATCGCCAGCGGCATCGTGGACAGCGGCTCAGTGACCATCACCGTGGTCTTCGCGGGCCTCATCGGCGGCATCACGTGGAATCTCGTCACCTGGCTGATGGGACTTCCCTCCAGCTCGTCCCACGCCCTCATCGGCGGCGTCGTAGGTGCGGCGCTGATGGCCGGGGGGCTGGGCGCCGTGCTGTTCGAGGGAGTGATCGCGAAGGTGATGGTGCCCGCGTTGGTGGCTCCCGTCGTGGCAGCGGGGGTCTGCTACTTGGGTACGGTCTCGATCTATCGCATCTCGAAGGGCGCACCGAAGTCGCTGCGCAGCGATGGGTACCGCATCGGTCAGATCGGCACCGCCTCGCTGATGTCGCTGGCACACGGCACCAATGACGCGCAGAAGACGATGGGCATCATCACTCTCGCGCTCATCGTGAGCGGCTCGCAGAGCGAGGACGCAGGGACCCCCTTCTGGGTCGTGTTCTCGTGCGCGGTGGCCATGGGCCTGGGCACCTACCTCGGCGGCTGGCGCATCATCCGGACCCTGGGGAAGGGGCTCGTGGACATCACGCCTCCGCAGGGCTTTGCTGCCGCGGGCTCCTCGACCACCGTCATCCTCGCCTCCAGCTATCTCGGGTTCCCGTTGTCGACCACGCATGTCTCGACCGGGTCGATCCTCGGGTCGGGACTCGGGCGGAGGAAGTCCGAGGTGCGATGGGCGGTCGCCGGGCGGATGGCGCTGGCCTGGCTCGTCACCCTGCCGGCGGCTGCTCTGGTCGGTGCCGTAGCCCTCTCGATCGCCGACGCGTTCGGCGGCGCCACCGGGTTCGCCGCGGTGTCCGTGCTCGCGGTGATCACGGTCTGCGGACTGTACGCCCTGTCCCGGCGCACCAGGGTGGACCACACCAACGTCAACGACGAATGGACTCACGACGGCGCCGTTGTCGCCAAGCGTCCCAAGAGACGCACCCGGGAACGGGCAACGTCTCGCCCTCCAGCCGGAGGCCGAAGTGACTGACTACGTCGACCTGCGTGCGCTCGCCCTGGTGCTGCTCGCCAGCTTCGGTGGGGGCGTGGGCCTCATCGCGCTGTACGCCGTCGGCATCCGCGCGCTGGCGGTGGGCCAGGACGAGGGCCGCCGAGGCGCGACCGTGGTCGCCGTGGCGAGCTTCACCGTGGTGGTGGCCGGCGTGTTGATCGGTCTGTACCTGCTGGTGTCCGCGTGACTCGTGCAGCAGTCGTCCGGCGGTGTGCCTGAACGCCCGCCCGGGCGGTGCCCGGTGCGCTCCGCGCGGCAGTGGCTAGATTGCCGCCATGACTGTGTCGTCCACGACCTCCTCGCCGACGTACGAGACCGATGTGCTCGCGGCCGCCCGTGTCCAGGTGCTCGAGCAGGGGGTCGGACTGTCGGAGGATCAGCTGGCGGCGGTCCTGCGGCTGCCCGACGAGCGGGTCACCGAGCTGCTCGAGCTTGCGCACGCGGTACGGATGACCTGGTGCGGGCCCGAGATCGAGGTCGAGGGGATCGTGTCGCTGAAGACCGGCGGCTGTCCGGAGGACTGCCACTTCTGCAGCCAGTCGGGCCAGTTCGAGTCGCCGGTGCGGGCGGTGTGGCTGAACATCCCCGAGCTGGTCGAGGCTGCGAAGCAGACCGCTGCCACCGGCGCCACCGAGTTCTGCATCGTCGCGGCCGTGCGCGGGCCCGACCACCGGCTGATGCAGCAGGTCCGAGACGGCGTGCGCGCGATCACCGAGGCCGTCGACATCAACATCGCGTGCTCGCTGGGCATGCTCACCCAGGAACAGGTCGACGACCTCGCCGCGATGGGCGTGCACCGCTACAACCACAACCTGGAAGCGGCGCGCTCGTACTTCCCGAAGGTGGTGACGACCCACTCGTGGGAGGAGCGCATGGACACGTGCCGGATGGTGCGCGAGGCCGGCATGGAGCTGTGCTGTGGCGGCCTGGTGGGCATGGGTGAGAGTCTCGAGCAGCGCGCCGAGCTCGCCGTCCAGCTGGCAGCGCTGGAGCCCGACGAGGTGCCGCTGAACTTCCTCAACCCACGGCCGGGCACCCCGTTCGGTGACCTCCCGGTGATGGACGGCGCGGACGCGCTGCGCACTATTGCGGCCTTCCGGTTGGCGATGCCGCGGACCATCCTCCGTTACGCCGGCGGCCGAGAGATCACCCTCGGCGACCTCGGCACGCGCGACGGCCTGACCGGTGGGATCAATGCGGTCATCGTCGGCAACTACCTGACCACCTTGGGCCGTGAGCCGGCCGAGGACCTGGCGCTGCTGTCCGAGCTGCGGATGCCCGTCAAGGAGCTCGGCAAGACTCTGTGAGCAGGCCCACGACGGACCGATCGGGACACGCGCTGTGGTGCCCCCAGTGCGGCCATGCGCTGGCCGACGGCGGCCACGAGCGGTGCATTCGCAGAGCCGAGCTCGAACCGCCCCGCTGGTGCGCGCACTGCCGGCGCAGGATGGTCGTGCAGGTGCTGCCTCGCGGCTGGTGGGCATCGTGCGTCCAGCACGGCCGTACGCAGGGGCCCCAGCCCGACTGACGTACCCCTGGCCACCCAGCTCGCGCACGGGGGGAGCTGGTCAGCTCCGGCGGCGGGCACGTACCGTCCGGCGCACCCGCTTCCGAGCGCCGCCGTCCGGTCGCCAGCGGGTGACGACGGACACCTCGGTCCAGCGCCTGGGCATCCGGTCATTGAGCTCCAGCTGGAGAGTCACCCTGCCGGCAGCGGGAAAGAGCTGGGCGCTCCGACCGACCCGCCGGCGCTTGCCGTCGACGCGGGCGAAGGCCTCCTGCTGAACCGTGCCCCGGCCCGGCAGCCGCAGGTCGCTCTCCAGCACGGCCCCTTGCGGGTCGATGCTGCGCACTGTGAACGCGTCCCCGAGCAGCGGCTGCAGGAGGTTGAGCTGGTCGTGGTGGATGCGGCCTCTGAGCCGCTTGAAGTGGCGTCGCTGGAACGCGGTCATGCGCCAGGGTCGGTAAGCCAGGTTCCGGCGTTCCAGCGGGTCCTGCCTCAAGTCGTACATCTCCCACACGGCGGCCGCCGAGCCGACGGCGCCGTAGTACTTCGCCAGCTTCCACCGCTTCTCGCGGACCATCACGATGTGGTTCGGAGGCGGGACGTATGGCCCCTGGGCCTGACCGGACTGCCAGTCGTCGAAGGTGAAGACCACGCGCTGCTGGGTCGGCGTGGCGTCGACGCCGAGCACATGGTCGGAGTAGTCGATTCCTGCCCACTCCGGGTTGCGCGCCGAACGTGGTGCGCCCACCAACGAGGCCAGGGTAGGCAGCATGTCGACGTGCGACACCAGCTGGTTCGACCGGCGCGCTCCGGCGTAGAGCTCGGGGTTGGAGAAGACGAGGGGGCCCGGAGGCGTCGAACAGCTTGGCGAACTGCGCCTGGCACCCCGGCTTGGTCGACAGATCCTCGTTGAAGGTCGCGGGAAGCTCGATGTCCCCCTCGAGCCAGGCGGGGTCGTCGTACCCGGCCTGGATGTACTTCGGAGGATCCATGGACGGTGGGCCGGGGTAGAGGAGCACGTCGTGGGGGTTGACGAGCGCGACGACAAGGCACCACGGCTGGGTCGCCCCAGCCCGGTCGTTGATGAACTTCAGGACGCCTTCGGTCCGTCCTCGGCGTCACCGTCGTCGTTCATGTAGTGACCGTCGTGGTTGACGTCACCGCCACCGGCCTCGCTGATGTCCTGGTTGCTGCCCCCGTCCGGCGGGCTCCAGCGGTCGAAGCCGTAGCGCGCCAGGTCCTCCGGTGACCAGTCGGCACCGATCGGTTTGGACAGGTGCCACTTGCCCTTGTAGGCCATCTCGTAGCCGGCTGCCTTCATGACCGAGGCGAGGTTCACGAGCTCCGTCGAGAGCTCGACCTGCGGGTAGGCGTCTGCCGACATGTCCTCCTCGAGGGTGTACTTCACCCCGTGCTGCGCCGGGTAGAGCCCGGTGAGCAGAGTCGCTCGCGAGGGCGAGCACATGGCCGTGTTGCAGAAGGCGTTCTCGAAGCTCATGCCATGCGACTTGAGGCGGGTGATGCCGGGAAGGTTCTCCTGCTCCCACCCGGTCGGGAAGTGCATGATCTTGCGTTGCTGGTCGGTGATGAAAATCAGGATGTTCTTTCCCGCTGCAGAGGAGGCGGCCGCCGCTCCGGCAGGGTCGGGCCTCGCTGCGGCACCTAGTGCGACCGCTGGCGGAGTGGCCGCAGCGGCGGTGAGCAGTCGTCGTCTCGTGAGCATGAAGTCCCCCTGGCTCCGGCTGTCGACGTTACGCCGAA
>JAQSWV010000071.1 GCA_029266455.1 Nocardioidaceae bacterium | reverse complement strand
ACATCGTCGACGACGAGCCCGAACCCGTCGCCGAGTGGCTGCCCGTCCTCGCGCGGACCCTCGGTGCCAAACAGCCGCTCCACCTGCCTCGCTTCGTGGGGCGGCTGCTGACCGGTGAGGTCGGAGACGTCATGATGAGCGAGCTGCGTGGCGCGTCAAACGCCAAGGCGAAACGAGAGCTCGGCTGGACCCCCTCGCACTCGAGCTGGCGCGAGGGGTTCGCCGGCCCGGCATCATGGTGATGACACGAGTTCGGTGGTCGATCCGGCTGGTCAACCGCCTGCATCAAGGGCCGGCTGTCCCTCGGGTCCGTCGCTGCAAGACCGGTGCGGGAGGACGTGCGGAGGGGTGGGCGGTCGGGATGGGACATGTCGGCCGAAGCGTGCACGGGCGTGTGCCTGCCTGCCGCGGTCCTGCGGCGGGTGGCGCCGGAGGACAAGGTGCGTGCTGGCGTCCGAGGAGGTGTCGCCATACGACAGTGCGGCCGCACGCGCACCGAAGGTGAGGGGTTCCGGGCGTGGCCCGGCTGGGGGCGACCCCAGCCGGGCCACCCCCAGCCGCTTCCGCGGGGCTAGTTGAGAGCCCCCAAGGCGGCGCCGGCACCTTCACCGGCGAACGTGCCCTCGGGGCCCGCGGGCTCAGGAAGCACGAACTTCGGACCGGGAACCTCCTTGCCGGGAACGCCGTTGACTGACTCGGTCGAGTACGCGAAGGTCAGCATCGCGAACGCGATGAGGTCGCTGTTGACGTCGAGCGCGTAAGCGTTCACGTTGTTGATGGTGTCGCAGGCCTCGTGGTAGCACGGGTCGAACTGCTCGCCCGCCGTGCCACCCCAGATCGCCTCCTGCTCCTCCGTCTTCGGCACCTCGGCGCCCGTGAAGAGCCCGCTCGACGGGATCCCCGCGAGGATGAACGCCTCGTAGTCGCTGCGGCCGGAGAACTCGGTGTCGTCGTAGGGGATGCCGAGCGCCGTGTAGTAGGACTCGTAGACGTCCTCGATCGCCTCGGACCCAGCCGGCACCACCACCGGCGCCTCGAACGTCGACTCGTCGGCGTCGTACACCATGAAGATGTAGTTCGGCGAGCCGACCATGTCGTAGTTCATGTACAGCGCGATGCGGTCACGCTCCGCCTCCGACAGGCCGGCGACGTAGTCGGCAGAGCCGAGGAGGCCCTGCTCCTCGCCCGCCCACCAGGCGAACCGCAGCGTGTTCTCCGGATTGAGGTTGGCCATGAGCAGCGCGGTCTCGAGCAGCGCCGCGGAGCCGGAACCGTTGTCGTTGATCCCCGGTCCCTCGGTGACGCTGTCGAGGTGCGCCCCGGCCATCACGACGTTGTCAGGGTTCTTGCCCTCGAGCTCGGCGATCACGTTGTAGTCGATGCGCGTCTCGGTGATCACCTCGACGTACGCCGTCGAACCCGGCTGCGCGAGCGCGGAGCCGTCCGCGAAGCTGGCGCCGACGACGGGGATGCCGATCTCGGTGTCGGCGCTCCCGGGCGGCGGGGTCGCGTTGCCGAGCGCGAGGGCCTCGCGGTCCGGCGTGTTGCCCTGGTTGAAGATGATGACGGCCGAGGCGCCCGCCGCCTCGGCGTTGAGCACCTTGAGCGCGAAGCTGCACCCGCCGCGCTGGATGAGCGCGATCGCGCCGTCCGGGAAGCCGGCGAAGTCGTCCGGCCCGGTCGGGTCGGCAACGATCGGTTCGCCAACGGCGGCCTCGGTGTAGGCGCCGTCGCAGCCACTCGTGGACGCTCGCGGCGGCGTGAGGTTGATGTCGACCGGGACGACGTCGCCCGTGACGGCGCCCTCGCCACTGCCGGAGAAGACACCGGTCTCGTAGTCGGCGGCGACCGGCGTGAGCTGGCGCAGCTCGGGCGGGAAGGCGTACGTGATCTCGACCGGGTCCAGCGTCACGGTGTACCCGGCGTCCTCGAGCAGCCCGGCGACGTAGTCGACGCTGGCCTGGTACCCGGGCGTACCTGCGGCTCGGGTGGTCCCGTACTCGGGGTCGGGGTTGTTCTCCGCGATCTTCTGGAACGCCTCGAGGTGCTCCGTGACACCCTCGCCCGTCATGCACTCGAGCAGCTTCTGGTACGTGTTGTTGCTGCGGGTGTCACATGCAGCGACCGGTGCGGCGGACACGGCCTGTGGCGACATCGCCAGCAGGGCTGCTGTGGCGGCAACCGCAACGACGCGTAGCGCCGGTCGGTTCGCCGGACGACGACTTCCTTCCATGCGGATCACTTCCTTGGGATCAGACTGGATGGGCTTGCCGGGATTTCACAACCTAGTCGACCCTGTCGTGCCGGGGCCAGGGTCCCGCGAGCGGCAGCGCCGCAGCGGAGCCCCTCGGAGCTGAGACGGTGCTGGAAGCAGTCCCTAGCAGACACGTGTCGACCTCCCGTGCGAGTTCGCCTGTGGCGGTCGGCCCAGCCTCGCACCGCCCGGCCTCCGCGTCCAGAGGAAGGTTGGGCCTGCTGGGGGGCACCGGGACCTGTCGAAACTTGGGTGGATCAGCTCCACCCGCCGGGTTCGCCCGCTGATGTGATGCCGAGCATCCCGATGCGGGTCCGTGGGAAACCGCTGGCCCCCAGGGGAGTGGGCTTCACGGCGAGCACCTGGTTGAGGCCGAGGCGGTTGGACTCGAAACCCAGTGCTGACCCCGCGATGTAGAGCCGCCAGATCCTCGCCCGGCCCTGGCTCGACAGGGCCACCGCCTCGTCCCAGTGTCGTTCGAGATTGCTGACCCAGGCGCGCAAGGTGTCGGCGTAGTGCTCACGTAGAGACTCCACGTCACGGACCTCGAACCCCGCTGACTCCAGCACGTCGACCATGGTGGACAGCGGATGCAGCTCACCGTCGGGAAAGACGTAGCGGTCGATGAACGAGGTCCTGTCACCCTTGGGGTCGCCCGGCGGTCCGGGCCGACGTGAGATGGCGTGGTTGAGCAGCCTTCCCCCCGGAGCCAGGAGGGCGTGGAGGTGACCGGCGTACTCGCCCAGCTTGGACAGCCCGACGTGCTCGGCCATCCCGACGCTGGCGATGGCGTCGTACGGCCCGTCGGGAACGTCACGGTAGTCCTGCACCCGGATCTCCACCCGGTCCTCGAGGCCCAGCGACGCGATGGCTGTACGCGCGAAGTGCGCCTGTTCCTCCGAGAGGGTGACGCCCACTGCGCGTGCGCCGTACTCGCGGGCCGCGTGGATGACGAACGACCCCCAACCGCACCCCACGTCCAGCAGGCGTGTGCCATCGCCCAGCCGTAGCTTGCGTGCCACCAGGTCGAGCTTGGCGCGCTGCGCGTCCTCCAAGCTGTATGACGCCGACGGCACCTGTTCGAAGTAGGCGCAGGAGTACACCATCGACGGACCGAGAACGAGCGCATAGAAGTCGTTGCCGACGTCGTAGTGGTGGGAGACCGCTTGCGCGTCCCTCCCGCGTGCATGCCGGAGACCCGAGAGCCGAATCTCTTCAGCCGGCGGTCGAGGTGGAGGTCCAAGAGCTCCCAGGCGAGCCACGGCCTTGGCGACAGCGGCCTTGGTGTCGCGGCCAACACGAACGCCCGGTCCGCGCTCTGGGTCAGCCAGCTCGTTCAGTTGTCTCAACACGTCGAGCACGTTGCATTCAAGGTCGACGTCTCCGGACACGTATGCGCGAGCGAAGCCCAGCTCGTTCGGTGCCCAGATCAATCGGCGGAGGGCCCGCCTCGACCTGAATCTCACCACTGCTGCGGCGTCTACAGGCCCGCTCGAACTACCGTCCCAGCACTCGATTCGCACCGGTAACTCAGTCCCGAGCACAGCGTCGACCACAGGCCGCAGGACCGTGGCGGCATCCATCCAACCTCCCGACATCCAGACTCACCGTACCGGCGCGATCCCTGCCGGCGGAGTGGCGAATTCTGCCGGACGAACTCATGCGGATGAGCAAGCGGCGGAGGACATTTCGGACGTGGACGGTCCACCACTCCACGGGACTGGCCGCCCGGGTACCGTCCTCGTCATGACCTCGGCCGCGTTCGTCCCACCAGGGTTCGTTGCCCCCACGTCCCTCGTCACTGACCGGTTTCGCCTCGAACCACTCGGCCCACAGCACAACGAGGCCGACCACGCTGCGTGGACGTCGAGCATCGAGCACATCCGGGCCACGCCCGGATACCCCGACGGCGACTGGCCGCCACGAGGCGGCATGTCGCTCAGCGAGAACCTGGCCGATCTGCGCCGCCATGCCGGTGACTTCACGCGCGGCGCCGGGTTCACTTTCAGCGTCCTCGATCCGGTCGACGGCGACGTCATTGGCTGCGTCTATCTGTACCCGTCTGGCTCCGAGGAGTACGACGTGACGATCCAGTCCTGGGTGCGGGCAGACAGGGCCAGCCTCGACGATCCACTAGCCGCCGCAGTCGCCAGCTGGCTGGACTCCGACTGGCCATGGAAGCGCGTTGACCGATGTGGTCGCTGAGGCACGGGCCCGCATTGCTGCTTCCTGCGGCTGACAGCGAGCATCTCGAGCGGCCGCTCGGCGGTCAGGGCTAGCCTGCGAAGATGCGGCTCGTCGAGGTCGGCGACATCGAGCTGGAACTCCACGACCTGGGCCAGGGAGATCCGGTCGTCATGGTGCAGACGGCGCTGACCGCTGACGAGCTGGCGCCGCTGGCCGCACACGTCGTGACTCGTGGCCCCTACCGCGCGATCGCCTACCACCGGCGCGGCTACATGGGGAGCAGCCGGGTTCAGGGGCCGGGTTCGGTTGTCAGGGACGCCGCGGACTGCCGAGACCTCATCGCTGCCCTCCACCTGGAGAGGGTCCACGTCGTCGGCTACTCCTACAGCGGCGCCGTGGCCCTGCAGCTCGCCGTGGACGCCACGGAGCACGTCCACACCCTGACCGTGATCGAGCCTCCTCCGGTCCACGTGCCGAGCTCGCCGGGGTTCCGGGCGGCGAACGCCCGGCTCCAGGAGACCCGGCGGGCGCACGGGCCGGTCAGGGCGCTGGAGGAGTTCCTGGGCCTGGTGATAGGGCCGCACTGGCGAACCGACGTCGAGCGGCGCTTGCCGGGCGCAACCGAACAGATGCATCGCGACACCGAGACGTTCTTCGACACCGACCTGCCGGCACTGCTCTCCTGGCGCTTCGACGCCGAGGACGCGCGCGGCGTCGGCTGCCCGGTGCTCCACATCACCGGAAGCGACAGCGGTCCGTGGTTCGCCGAGGTCCGGGACCTGCTGCTCGCCTGGTTTCCCCAGGGCGAAGACGTCCTGCTCAGTGGCGCCGACCACTCCCTGACCCTGACGCACACCGAGCAGGTCGCGGATGCGCTCGTGGACTTCCTCGGCCGCCACCCGATCCCCGCTGCCTGGCGACCCGGCTGACTCTGCGAGCGGCATCCAAAACGCCCCGCACTGCCGCCACTCCGAACGGCTGTGTATGCCTCAGTCTTGGAGGAGACGCCTGCGTCGAGTCAGGGTGAAAGGACTCATGTGGTATCGCGTGGTCGGTGACGCCGCCATGCTGGCGCACTTCGCGTTCCTGGCCTACCTCGTGGTGGGCGGGTTCCTCGCGTGGCGATGGCCGTGGAGCATCTGGGCGCACGTCGCGGTGGCCATGTACGGGCTCTTCAACGTGCTCGTCGGCTGGCCGTGCCCGCTGACCCACGTCGAGAACTGGGGTCGGGTGCGGGCCGGCGAGGCAACCCTGCCGGGCTCAGGCTTCATCGACCACTACATCGCCGGCGTCATCTACCCCCAGGAGCGCGAGGTCGTGGTCCAGGTGCTCGTCGCCGCCGTCGTCCTCGCCTCGTGGATCGGCTTCGTCCTCCGTCGTCGCCACGCCCTGAGACAGCGAGTCGCGTGAGGCGCGTTGCATCCCAGCTCGCCCAGCGGGCGGCACTCCCGTCCGCATCCGTTCGCGTGGTCGCGTCCAGGCCTGGTCCGTCAGTTCACGCCCTGGGCCAGCCGCGCGACCACGTCGGCCACTCGGCCCCCGAACATGACCGGGTCGTTGTGGTCGGCACCTGGTATCACCACTCGCTCGACCAAGGAGGGTGCATGGTCGGCGACGCGAGCGCTGAGCACCGTGGGGACGACGGAGTCGTGGTCGCCGTAGATGACGGTGATCGGCACCTCGCGGGTGAGGTGCTCCGCCACGGGAAACCGGTCACGGAGCAGGGCGCGCACCGGCAGCCATGGGTAGTGGTGCGCACCGACGTCCGCAAGCTCGGTGAAGGGCGAGCGCAGGACCATCCCCGCCGGCGGATGGCGGCGCTGGAGCGCCGCAACCACGCCCGAGCCCAAGGACTCGCCGAAGTAGACGGTCCGCTGCGGCGGGTACCCGAGTTCCTCCAAAGCCACCACGGCGGCATCCGCGTCGGCGGCGAGGCCGTGTTCGCTGGGGCGGCCGGGGTTGCCGCCGTAGCCGCGGTAGTCCATGAGCAGGACGGCGAGTCCGCGGCTGCTGAGCTCTTCGGCGAACCCGGCCCGGCCTGCCCGGTTCCCGCCGTTGCCCGGCGCGACCAGGACCGCCATCCCGGTGTCCACCTGTCCGGTGGCCGGGACGAACCAGGCGCTCAACTGGAGGCCGTCAGCCGTGTGGAGGGTGACGTCTCGAGCACCGGTGATGGCGTGACCGGCCGAGGGCACCGGGGTGGGGTCCGGGAAGTAGATCAGCTGACGCTGCAGCGCCCACAGCATCGCAACCATCGTCCCCCCCAGCAGCAGCGCCACGATGAGCCCACGCCTGAGCCTCCCGGGCTTCGGGCTGTCCACCCCTCATGGTGGCCCTGGGGCGCTGGGCACTGCAAATGAGACCGACCACGGCGCTGCGAAGCACCCCGACGGCCGAGGCGGGAAGCGATGGCGCTACCGCGCGTCGACGATCTCTCCGTTGTGCGGTAGGCGGCCGCCGAAGGTGATGGGGACGGCGGAGGCCCGCAGCACGTCCACGCGGTCGATGGCCTGGAGGTGCACGTGCGGTTCAGTGCTGTTACCGGAGTTGCCGCAACGCCCTAGCGTGTCGCCGCGGCCAACGCGCTGGCCCAGCAGTACCTGAACGCTGCCGCGCTGGAGGTGGCACACCGCCACCACAGCACCGTCGTGTGTTTCGACCATGACGTGGTTGCCAGCCAGCCCCACCCATCCCGCGGCGGCCCGGCGGCGCTGGGTCAAGGCGTAGCCGACAGAGGGCAGTCCTCGGAACGATGGATGATCTGGTGCGTGGTCGTGCACGGCGACGACCACACCGTCAGCTGGAGACCGGATGGGGCGGCCGAAGCCGGGGAAACGCTCGGGCGGTTCAGGTCGAAGGAGAGAGCCGAGCGTGATCGGTGCAGTTCGCCCTCCGTGGTCGACGGGGACGAAGTCGATCGCGAACGACGTCGCGAAGACCTCCGTACCGTGGCTCGGAACTCGATCGGCGGGGCTGTTCTGGGTCAGCCAGCGGCCTTCGAACGGGTAGGCCAGGTCTACGGTCAGCGCCATCGCGTTGCACCCCTGTCACGGGAGGCAGCATGAAGGGGAGGTCGCCGGGCGGCGGATGGACGCACGGGTCGGAAGGCCCCGAGTGCGGCGCACGTGCGCATTCCAGCCATGTCAGAAGCGCGTCGTGCCGCGCAGCCCTCGTGGTCGGCCGTCGGGGTCGTAGAGGGCCAGGTAAGCGAAACGTGCCCAACGTTCCGTGAGCGCCGGGAGAGCAGGGGGGACGTGCCGCCGGATGCGGCTGCCGGGGGCGTCCTCGCGCTCGGCCCACAGAGCCAGGGCATCGCTCATTCTCGTCATCCGTGGCTCATCCTGTGACATGCCCAGGTGCTCTGCCCACAACGACGTCCGCACCCTGCGGGGCAGGTCCCCGCCGGGATCGACGACGGCGCAGGTGACCTCGGAGTCGTGAGTCCATGAGCGCCGGTTGAGGTTGTCGGAGCCGATGGTCATCCACTGGTCGTCAACCACGCACACCTTGGCGTGGACGTAGATCGGGGTGCCGTCGGCGTTCTCGAGATCGAAGAGCGCACATCGGTCGCCACCGGCATCGCGCAGCAGGTTCCAGGCCAGCCGTTGGCCGTACAGCATCGGCGCCCGGCTCATGCGGTTGCCCTTCTCGGGAAAGCGGGGGACCACAGCGATCACCTGCAGCTCCGGCTCGCGTCGAAGGGCCGCGGCGAGCGTGGCAGCCACGACGTCGGACCAGAAGTACTGGTCCTCGATGTAGATCAGCCGGCGGGCGCGGGTGAACGCCCGTGAGTAGGCCCTCGCGATCGAGCGTTCGCCCTCCGGAGCGAACGGGTACGCCGGCCGCTTCGCCGGGTAGGTGCGCAGGATCTGCACCTGGTGCGTTCCGGCCTCCGGAGGTGCTTCCCAGCGTTGCGGCAAGGGCTCGGGATGCCGCGGCATCCCGATCCGGCGATGGACCACCGCTCGGTAGGGGTTGCGGTGGTCGAGCGGCGTGGGGTCGTCCCAGCGTTCCGCGAAGGTGTCCAGGACGTCTGCCACCGCCGGTCCGCGGATCTCCGCCATGGCGTCGTGCCAGGGCGGAGTCGGGCCGTACCGCTCGTCAAGAGGCGGCGCCTGGGGGTCGCCGCGATGTGCTGCGTCGTCACGACGCCCGTGGCACAGGTCGATGCCGCCGACGAACGCGACATCCTCGTGCGGCATGTCCTTGCGTCGCACGACGACGATCTTCTGATGGTGGGACCCGCCGCGGCGCACCCTCTCGTCGAGGAGCGCCTCACCACCGGACTCGTTGATGACGGCGCCGAGGTGGTTGTTCTCCTCGCTGTTCAGCGTGCCAGGGTGGGATCGCCACAGCAGCGCGCGGACCTCGACGCCTCGACGTCCCGCTGAGGAGAGAAGCTCGGCGATGGTCGGGCCGTCACTCGTCAGGCGTTCGTCGGCGTCACCGCGCCAGTCGGTGCAGAAGATCCGGTCTCCGTGCTGTGTCGCCTCGATGACCTCGACCAGTCGAGCGAAGTAGTCGGCTCCGTGCACCCGCGGCACGACGAGGTTCCCGGTGGTCCACGGCCGCTCCGCGGTGGGGAGGAACCAGTCGCTCACGTGCTCACCTTCTCAGCAGGGCTGAAGATCGGTCCGCTCGTACCAATCTGAGCACATCCGTGCCGCTGTCAAGGACGTTCCATAGGCGCCGAAAGGGACGCAGGTCCGCACTCGAGCCTGTGCCCGCGGGGTCGAGCATCGGGCGAGGGCGTGACGGTCGGCTGACGGCATACGACACAGGACCCGTTGCGGTGTGCCGCCGGCAACTCAGACACGAGCGCCAGGCCGACGTGCCTCGTCGATGTTGAGCACGATCAGCGGGCTGTGAAGAAGCATGTTCGACACGTCCGTGCGACCCCAGCGCTTCGCCGCCGCCTCGATGAGCGGCCGGCGTTCGTCTGGGTCCGTGACGACTCGCGCCGTCGCCGGCACGTCGGCGGTCACCGACTGCTTCAGGTGAACAACGACGTGCGGGTCTGCTGCGATGTTGTGGATCCAGTCACGCGTCCGGTCAGCCCGCGGCATCCCGGAGATGAACAGTTGACCGTCGTGGCTGTGAAGGAAGATCTCGATCCGCCGCAGCTGGCCGGTCCGACGGCCCCTCGTCGTGAGGTCGATGATCTGACTGTGGTTCAACGCAACGCGAGTGGCGCCACTCAAAGGATCTTCAGCGTCCATCGCGATCCTCTCGACTGAAGCGTCCCACGGCCGCCCCGCGCGGACGCCCTCGAATGTCCAGCCAGGTGAACACGTCGTCGGTTTGCGTTAGTCCCCCACGTGTGAGGACCAGCTCGCAATCCCGGTCGGAGACCCGCTGAGCGCACCGGATTGAGCGCTCCAGCCCCGCCGGCCCGAGGTTGTCAGCCCTACTGAGCCCTGCTGTGTGAGAACGTCGAGGAACACATCCGACGTGGCCCTGGAGGGCCGTCCAAAGGGGTGGTCATGGCTGGTTGGCAATCGCTGCGGCGCCACGTCGCGACGCGATATCGCGTCTTCGCGGACGAGATGCAGAAGTATCAGAACCCGGATTGGGATGGCCTGTCGGTGTTGGTACCGACGGAGTCAGGTGAACGGTTGGTCGTGCTGTTCCACCGCAAGGACTACGACGACGTGTGGTACGTGCAGGTCTACGGGGCGATTGCGACCCCCGGGTCGGTGGATGCCCGAAGCTGCCTCGAGTGGAACGGACGGAGCGCCACCGGGATGCTGGCCCGGCTGAAGGCGATCTCTACTACAAGCGCGTGTATCCGGTCCAGGGGCTCGATGTCCCAAGACTCGACACTGCCCTCCACGAAGCCGCGAGTAGCAGTGCGGGTCTCGAGTCAGTGCTCGCAACGTATGGATCCGTCTGAACAAGCCGAGCATCGGCGGGGCCGGGAGGTCGTCAGCCGATGGCATGAACGGCGCAGGGCCCCCTCGATCACAGTCTGTCGGCATCGCGCCGCGCGCCGGCCTCACCCGGGCGGTTCAGTCGCTGCCGCGGGTTGCCTCGCTGCGGCCACGCGTTCCACGGTGTCGGGATGGGTGGCGAACAGGAGGTACTCGATCCGGGGTGGCTGGACGTCGGCAATGTTGACCTCGGCCAGGCGCAGCTCCATCGCCGCGATCCCTTCCGGGTCACCGGTCAGGCGGAGCGCATGCTGGTCGGCGCGGGCCTCGACCCGACGGGACGCAAGGTTCTGCACCGGACCGGTGACCACGCCGGCCAGGGCGAACACGGCGAGCACCAACCCCATCGCCCTCGGCGAGCCGATGGCGTCCACCCCGGCTCGGCCGAGCAAGGCATCCCACTCACCTACCAGATAGAGCGACACGACAGCCGCCGCGGCGCCGATCGCCCCCAGCAGTACGCCCACTTCGACGTCGCGGTCCTTCGCGTGTCCGACTTCGTGCGCGACCACACCGCGCACCTCACCTGGAGTGGCCTCGCGCAGCAAGGTGTCGTAGACAACGATCCTGCGGGTGACCCCCAGGCCGGAGACGTAGGCGTTGAGCGCTGTGGTGCGGCGCGACGCGTCCGCGACCAGCACATCGCGCACCGGCATCCCGTCCCGAGATGCCATCCTCACCAACTCGTCACGAAGGGGCCCGGCCGGCATCGAGGTGAACTTGTTGAACACCGGCTCGACCAGGACCGGGAAGACGAAGGACAGCAGGACCAGCAGGGCTGCGGCAGCGACCGCACCGAAGGCCCACCACCACTCTGGCGCGAAGTGGGTCAGCGTGTAGAACCCGGCGAGGACCACCGCGCCGGTCACCGCGGCCACCGCGCAACTCTTGAGCAGGTCCACCCCCCATCCGCCCCAGTTCTGGGTGGAGAGCCCGTAGTCCCGCAGCACGGTGTGGCGCCACGCCCCGAAGGGCAGTGATACCAGCAGCAGCAGCATCAGGATGACCATGCCGCCCAGCAGCGCCTCGGCCAGCCAGTGCCCTCCGAACGGCTGGGCCACCCAGGCGACGATCTGAGCACCGGCTGGGGTGAACCCGAGCAGCACGGGCACCACCAGTCCGGACAGCATGCCACCGTAGGAACTGGGTCGCAGCGCGGCGTGCAGCGCGCGACCTCTCACGACGATGTCGGCCGGCAGGTCGCGCAGCGCCGAGGCCCGCTCCGCAGGGGTCGGCCTGGGTACCCTCCAGGGCACGAGCGAGGCCGCCGCGACAGCCAGCGCGAGGGCGAGCGCGACCAGCGTCACCAGAGCCCACGCCCTTGAAGTCATGCTGTTCGCTCCCCTCACCTGTCACTGGCATTGCGGGCTCAGCCGCTGATGGGCCGTTGCCAGAGCACCACCGGGAGCAACGCCCACCATCCCATCGAGAGGCGCCCGGGAACGTCCCTACCGCATACAGGCTACGTGCATCAGTAGCTGACGAGCGGATCCGGCTGCGGCACAGGCATACTGTTGCCTCGGATGAGCGAATGCGGCAGCCAGGTACGACGCCATGCAGCTCCTGCGTGGCCTGGGTCTGAGCGGCGGTGGGTCTCGCATTCCCCGGGCCGCCGCCTCGCGAGAGGACGGCAACTGTGGAAAGAACTTCGATACTTGATGTCGAAGACCCTGACGGCCATTCGACGTACGTGCACGAAGCAACTCCCCGTCAACCAGTAGGAGTGATCAGGATGCCGCGTTTCATGGGATTCGTGAGGATGGAGGA
>JAQSWV010000016.1 GCA_029266455.1 Nocardioidaceae bacterium | reverse complement strand
GGCCGCGACCGCCGCGGTCGCCAGGCCAACCCGCACGATGGACCGGATCGAAAAGCGGGCCGACAGTCGCGAGCCGGCCGCGGACGCGATGAACATGGTGATGGACACCGGCAGCATCTGAATGCCGGTCTCCAAGGCGTCGAGACCGATGACCAGCTGTAGGTACAGCGGGATCGTGAAAAAGATGCCCATCAGGATCAGGTTCTGGCTGAACAACCCGATCAGGCCGGAGCGAAGCGGGGCGACATCCAGGAGCACCAGGTGCACCAGCGGGTCTCGTCCGCTGCGCTCCCGCCGACCCAGCCACTGCGTAAACGCCCACAACAGCAGCAAGCCGGCACCAACAACGAAGAGCGTGAGCGAGAAGCCGAAGGGCGTCAACGGGGAGTCCTCCTTGGGCTTGATCCAGCCCCAGGCGCTCGACTGCAGAACCCCCAGGACCAGCAGGCCCAGACCCGACGCGGACAGCACCGTGCCGACAGTGTCCAGCTTCGGTGCCAAGCCAGTTCGCACGGCGTCGGCCACCTTCGGGGTCATCACCAGGATCAGCGCCACCAGCAGCACCTCGCCGACGAAGATCACCCGCCACGAGTACTCCGTGGTCGCCCAGCCGCCCAGAATCGGCCCCACCGCGATCCCGGCACCGGCGACCCCGCCGATCACGGCATACGCCACCTTCCGCGAAGCGCCCTCAAAGTTCCCCGCGATCAGCGCCACCATCGCCGGCAAGACCAATGCAGCACCGAGCCCTTCCAAGATCGACCAACCCAGCGTCAACACGAACACCGTCGGCGCCACCGCCGTCATCGCCGAACCACAGGCGTAGATGACCAGGCCGACGACAAACGCCCGTCGACGGCCGATGATGTCGCCGATCTTGCCGCCGGTGAGCATGAACATCGCCATCACAAGGCAGTAGAGGGTGATCACGGCCTGGATCGTGGTCACCGTCGTGTCGAAGTCGTCCACCAGCGTGCTGATCGAGACATTCATCGCAGACTGGTCCAGCACCATCACGAACTGGGCGAGGGCCAGCGCCACCAGCGGCAGCCAGCTCGTCTTGGGCGTGGGGTCCGACAGGATCCCCCGGGATGAACTGTCGGCAGTCACGGAGGTCCATCCCCCTTAGCGGGGGAGCTGGCCCGCGCAGCGCTTGTAGTGACGTTGACGGACCTTAACACCGGCGTGAGGGCGATCGAGTCAATGCCCGGAGCACGGGTCCCAACGTGCGGGTCCGGTGGCCTACTCCCACTCGATGGTTCCGGGCGGCTTGCTGGTGACATCGACGACCACCCGGTTGATCTGCCGGACCTCGTTGGTGATCCGGGTGGAGATGCGCTCGAGCAGGTCGTACGGCAGCCGGGCCCAGTCGGCGGTCATGGCGTCCTCGCTGGTCACCGGGCGCAGCACCACCGGGTAGCCGTACGTACGGCCGTCGCCCTGAACGCCGACCGAGTGGACGTCCGCCAGCAGCACCACCGGCATCTGCCAGACCTCACGGTCGAGCCCCGCCCGAGTGAGCTCTGAGCGAGCGATCGCGTCGGCCTCACGCAGCACCGCCAGCCGCTCCGCGTCGACCGCACCGATCACCCGGATGCCGAGACCGGGACCGGGGAACGGCTGGCGCCACACGATGTCGGCGGGCAGGCCGAGCTCCTCACCGACCCGCCTGACCTCGTCCTTGAACAGCGCGCGCAGCGGTTCCACCAAGGTGAACTGCACGTCATCGGGCAGACCGCCGACGTTGTGATGGCTCTTGATGGTGGCCGCACCCTCGCCACCGCCGGACTCGACGACGTCCGGATACAGGGTGCCCTGCACCAGGAACTCGACCGCCTCTCCCTGGGCGCCGGCGGCGGCCACCACCTCGAGCTCTGCGGTCTCGAAGACGCGGATGAACTCACGCCCGATGATCTTGCGCTTCTCCTCGGGCTCGGTGACACCTGACAGCGCCGTCAGGAACCGCTCGGCGGCCTCTACCACCTTCAGGTCCACGCCGGTGGCGGCGACGAAGTCACGCTCCACCTGCTCGGCCTCGCCCTTGCGCAGCAACCCATGGTCGACGAACACACAGGTCAGCTGGTCGCCGATCGCGCGCTGGACGAGCGCTGCCGCCACCGCAGAGTCGACGCCGCCGGACAGTCCGCAGATGGCCCGCTTGTCGCCGACCTGGGCCCGGATGCGCTCGACCTGCTCGTCGACGATGTTGACCATCGTCCAGGTGGGCCGGCAGCCGGCCACCTCGAGCAGGAAGTGCTCCAGCACCCGCTGCCCGTGCTCGGTGTGCAGCACCTCCGGGTGCCACTGGACCCCGGCGAAACCCCGGTCGAGGTCCTCGAAGGCGGCCACCGCGGTGTCCTTGGTGCCGGCCAGCGTGGTGAACCCTGGCGGCGACTGGGCGACCGAGTCGCCGTGGCTCATCCACACCCGGTGCTGTTCGGGCAGGTCCGCCAGCAACCGGCCGCCGCCGCCCTGCACGTCGACGAGGGTGCGCCCGAACTCCGACAGACCCGTACGCGCCACGTCTCCCCCCAGCGCCATGGCCATCGCCTGGAACCCGTAGCAGATGCCGAACACCGGCACGTCCTGCGTGAAGAGCTCCGCGTCCACCTGCGGCGCCCCCGGCTCGTACACCGACTGCGGTCCGCCGGACAGGATGACCGCCTTCGGCCGTCGCAGCCGCATCTGCTCGACAGCCACCTGATGGGGCACGATCTCGGAGTAGACCCGGGCCTCACGCACCCGGCGGGCGATCAGCTGCGCGTACTGGGCGCCGAAGTCGACGACCAGCACGAGGTCGTGGTCGGGGAGATCCACACTCACCTGTGCAGACTATCCGGGCCGGCCATCCAGCCGGCTCAGCCGCAGGCCCGACCAGCCGTCACTGCACGATGACCTCGACCCGCTGGAACTCCTTGAGCTCGGTGTAGCCGGTGGTCGCCATGGCGCGTCTCAGCGCGCCGATGAGGTTCATGGTGCCGTCGGCGACGCGGGACGGACCGAACAGGACCTGCTCCAGCGTCCCGACGGTGCCGATCTCGACCCGCTCGCCGCGAGGCAGGTCTGCGTGCCAGGCCTCGGCGCCCCAGTGGAAGCCGCGGCCGGGCGCCTCCTCGGCCCGCGCGAAGGGTGAGCCCACCATGAGGGCGTCGGCACCGCACGCCACCGCCTTGGCGACGTCGCCGCTGTGTCCGACCGACCCGTCGGCGATCACGTGCACGTAGCGGCCACCCGACTCGTCGAGGTAGTCACGCCGGGCCGCGGCGACGTCGGCGATGGCCGTCGCCATCGGGACCGCCACCCCCAGCACCGAGCGGGTCGTGTGCGCGGCCCCACCCCCGAAGCCGACCAGCACCCCTGCGGCTCCGGTGCGCATCAGGTGCAGAGCAGCCTGCGACGTGGCGCACCCGCCGACGATGACCGGCACGTCGAGCTCGTAGATGAACTCCTTGAGGTTGAGGGGCTCGGCGTTGCTCGACACGTGCTCGGCCGAGACCGTGGTGCCGCGGATGAAGAACAGGTCGACCCCCGCCTCGACCACCACCTCCGCGAACTGCTTGGTCCGCTGCGGCGAGAGCGCTCCGGCAACGGTGACGCCGGCATCGCGCATCTGCTGCAGCCGGTCGCGCACGAGCTCGGGGCGGATCGGCTCGGCGTACATCTGCTGCAGCCGCCTGGTCGCCTCGTGGCCACGCAGGCGCGAGACCTCCTCGAGCATGGGGCCGGGGTCGTCGTAGCGCGTCCACAGCCCCTCGAGGTCGAGGACACCGAGACCTCCGAGCTTGCCGAACGCGATGGCGGTCTCCGGCGACATCACCGAGTCCATGGGTGCGGCGATGACCGGGATCTCGAAGCGGTACGCGTCGATCTGCCAGGCGACCGAGACCTCCTCGGGGTCACGGGTGCGCCGGCTCGGGACGATGGCGATGTCGTCGAACGAGTACGCGCGGCGCCCCCGCTTGGCTCGCCCGATCTCGATTTCCATGCCACAGAGCCTAACGAGGATGCGCCAGGCGGGCGTACGTCATCCTGCCGGGGGCGTACCGCCGGCGCGTTGTATGACGTCGTGACGCTGCGCCCGCTGCGTCATCGTGGTGGAGTCGCACCAGCGGCGCGTTGTATGACGTCGGACGGGTCAGCGGGAGGTGTAGTTGGGGGCCTCGACGGTCATCTGGATGTCGTGCGGGTGGCTCTCCTTGAGCCCGGCCGCGGAGATGCGGATGAACCGGCCACGGGCCTTCAGCTCGGGGATGGTGTGCGAACCGACGTAGAACATCGACTGGTGCAGACCGCCCACGAGCTGGTGCGCGACCGAGGACAGCGGTCCCCGGTACGGCACCTGGCCCTCGATGCCCTCGGGCACGATGCGCTCGTCGGTCGGCACGTCGGCCTGGAAGTACCTGTCCTTGGAGTACGACACCCGTCCCCGCGACGCCATGGCACCGAGCGAGCCCATGCCCCGGTACTGCTTGAACTGCTTGCCGTTGATGAAGACGAGGTCTCCCGGGCTCTCGTCGCACCCGGCCAGCAGCGACCCCAGCATCACCGTGTCGGCGCCGGCCACCAGAGCCTTGGCGATGTCGCCGGAGTACTGCAGGCCGCCATCGCCCACGACAGGGACACCGCGAGGACGGCACGCCTTCGCGGCCTCGTGGATCGCGGTGATCTGCGGCACCCCCACACCCGCCACGACTCGGGTGGTGCAGATCGATCCCGGCCCGACCCCGACCTTCACCGCGTCGACGCCGGCGTCGACCAGTGCCTGCGCCCCTGCGCGGGTGGCGACGTTGCCGCCGAGGACCTGCACGTGCCGGGTCGCAGGGTCGGACTTGAGCCGGCGGATCATGTCGAGCATGAGCCGGGCCTGGCCGTTGGCGGTGTCGGGCACGAGCACGTCCACACCCGCCTCGACCAGTGCGGTGGCGCGCTCCCAGGCGTCGCCGAAGAAGCCCACGGCCGCGGCGACCCGAAGCCGGCCCTCGTCGTCCTTGGTGGCCTCGGGGTACTGCTCTGTCTTGACGAAGTCCTTGACGGTGATGAGCCCCGACAGCCGCCCGTCGCCGTCGACCAGCGGAAGCTTCTCGATCTTGTGCTTGGCCAGCAGGGCGGCGGCGTCATCGCCGGTGATCCCGACCGGTCCGGTGACGAGCGGCATCGGCGTCATCAGCTCGCGGACGCGGCGGTGCGGGAAGTCGGCCGGAGGGACGAACAGCAGGTCGCGGTTGGTGATGATGCCGAGGAGAGTGCGGTCCGCGGTGACGACCGGCAGCCCGGAGACGCGGTACTGGGAGCAGAGCCCGTCGAGCTCGGCAAGGGTCGCCTCGGGACCCACCGTGACCGGGTCGCTGACCATGCCGGACTCCGACCGCTTCACCACGTCGACGTCGTGCGCCTGAGCCTCGATCGACAGGTTGCGGTGCAGGACGCCGATGCCGCCCTGCCGGGCCATCGCGATCGCCATCCGGGCCTCGGTGACGGTGTCCATCGCCGCGGACAGCAGCGGGACCCGTACGGAGATCTCCCGCGTCAGCCGAGAGGTGGTGTCCACCTCGCTCGGCACCACGTCGGTCTCGGCCGGCAGCAGCAGGACGTCGTCGAAGGTCAGGCCGAGCGGCGCGAACCCCTCGTCCGGCTCCGATGGGCTGCCGCCGGTCAGGGGATCCATGCTGTCGATGGTACCCAGCGGAGGCCGCAGGCCGGGACAGTGCGCCGGGACCGCGGCCCGGACCTCCGCACGGCGCCGGGCACCTTCGCGCGGTCCCTCGGGCGGGGATGGCGCGGCGGCGGCACCTGGTCTACGTTGCGAGTCACTGAGCACCATGAACCGTGACTTCCGCCATACGGAAAGAGGCATTCGTGGATCTGCCTGCTGGTGTCCGGCTCACCGTCGACCGCAACGACCTGTCCGACCCACATCTGCTCGAACGGGTGCTGACCAGCGAGGCGCTCGAGCTGATCGCGGACCTGCACCGGACGTTCGAACCACGTCGGGCCGAGCTGCTGGCCGCGCGCCGGGAACGTGCCCAGGAGCTCGACACCGGTGGCGGCCTCGACTTCTCGCCGGACACCAAGGAGATCCGCGAGGATCCCGACTGGCGGGTGGCCGACCCGGCGCCGGGCCTGGAGGACCGCCGGGTGGAGATCACCGGTCCCACCGACAAGAAGATGGCGATCAACGCGCTCAACTCGGGCGCGAAGGTGTGGCTGGCCGACTTGGAGGACGCGAACTCGCCGCTGTTCGAGAACATGCTGGCGGGCCAGGCCAACCTCAGGGACTCCATCGACGGGAAGTCGCTGTCGTTCCGGCAGGCCGACGGCAAGGAGTACGCGCTCAACGAGGGGCCGCATGCCGTGCCTGTCGTCAGGCCGCGTGGCTGGCACCTGCCGGAGAAGCACGTGCTCGTCGACGACGAGCCGGTCTCCGGCGGCATCTTCGACTTCGCGCTGTACCTGCTGCACTCCGGTCAGGCCCAGATCGACGCCGGGCGGGGGCCGTACTACTACCTGCCGAAGATGGAGAGTCACCTCGAGGCCCGGCTCTGGAACGACGTGTTCGTCCGGGCCCAGGAGGCGGTGGGAATCCCGCGCGGCACCGTCCGGGCGACCGTGCTCATCGAGACCTATCCGGCCGCCTTCTGCATGGAGGAGATCCTCTACGAGCTGCGTGAGCACTCCGCGGGGCTCAACGCCGGGCGGTGGGACTACCTGTTCAGTGTCATCAAGAAGTTCCGGACCCGGGGCACCGACTACCTGCTCCCCGACCGCAACCAGGTCACGATGACGGCACCGTTCATGCGCGCGTACGCCGAGCTGCTCGTCCGTACGTGCCACAAGCGCGGCGCACACGCGATCGGCGGTATGGCTGCCTTCATCCCCAGCCGGCGCGACCAGGAGGCCAACGAGAAGGCGCTGGCGAAGGTGCGCGAGGACAAGGAGCGCGAGGCCCGGGCCGGCTACGACGGGTCGTGGGTGGCTCACCCGGACCTCGTGCCGGTCTGCCGAGAGATCTTCGACTCGGTCCTCGGCGACAAGCCCAACCAGCTCGACAACCTGCGGGAGGACGTGCACGTCACGGCCGCCGATCTGCTCGACGTCAAGTCGACCGAGGGCGACTGGACCGAGGCGGGGCTGCGCAACAACGTGAGCGTGGGCCTGCAGTACCTCAACGCGTGGCTCGGGGGCAACGGGGCGGTCGCGATCTACGGGCTGATGGAGGACGCCGCCACCGCCGAGATCTCGCGGGCCCAGGTCTGGCAGTGGATCGCGCTGGGCGTCGAGGTCACCACCGAGGACGGCGGCACCCGCACGGTCACCCGCGGGTGGGCCGACGAGGTCATCGACGAGGAGCTCGAGCGCATCCGTGAGGTGATCGGCGACGAGGCCTTCGAGAAGGGCCGCTACGACGAGGCCAAGAGCCTGTACCGCGAGATGGCGCTGTCTGACGACTTCGCCGAGTTCCTGACCTTGCCCGCGTACGAGTCCATGCCATGACGACGCACCCGACGTCCGACCAGGCCGAGCAGAGCACCGCGCGCCACGGCCCCGACGACACTCCGACCGGCGCCGACGACGCCCGGGCCGACGGTGCAGCGGTCGCCGCCCTGATCCGCCGCCTCACCGAGTCGTTCGGCGAGCGGTCGGTGCTGACCGACGAGGCGCAGCGGAGGACGTACGAGTGCGACGGCCTGGCGGCGTACTCGGTGGTGCCGGCGGTCGTCGTTCTCACCACGAACGCCGAGCAGGTCCGTGAGGTGGTGGCCACCTGCCACGAGCTGGGAGTGCCCTTCGTGGCCAGGGGATCGGGCACCGGGCTGTCGGGCGGGGCGCTGCCGGTCGCCGACGGTGCGCTGATCGTGTTGAGCCAGATGCGCGACATCCTGCACGTCGACCCGCTGGCGCAGCGGGCCGTCGTGCAGCCCGGCGTCATCAACCTGGACGTGACCGCGGCCGCCAAGCCGCACGGCTACTACTACGCCCCCGATCCGAGCAGCCAGCAGATCTGCTCGATCGGCGGCAACGTGGCGGAGAACTCCGGCGGTGCGCACTGCCTCAAGTACGGCTTCACCACCAACCATGTGCTCGCGGTCGACATGATCGCGCCGGACGGGCAACCGTCGACGCTCGGCACCGTCGCCCCCGACTCGCCGGGCTATGACCTGCTCGGGACGGTGGTCGGGTCGGAGGGCACGCTCGGGGTGGTCACCGAGGTCACGGTCCGGCTCACCCGCCTGCCGGAGAAGGTCACGACGCTGCTGGCCGGGTTCCGCAGCACCGACGACGCCGGCACCGCGACCTCGGCGATCATCGGGGCGGGTGTCGTGCCCGCCGCCATCGAGATGATGGACCAGCTGGCCATCGAGGCCGCCGAGGAGGCCGTGCAGTGCGGCTACCCTCAGGGGGCCCGCGCGGTGCTGGTCATCGAGCTCGACGGACCGGCTCCGGAGGTCGACGCGCAGCTCGACGAGGTCCTCCGGCACTGCGAGGAGGCCGGCGCCTTCGAGGTGCGGCAGGCGCAGGACGACACCGAGCGGGCGCTCATCTGGCGTGGCCGCAAGTCCGCGTTCGCCGCGGTCGGGCGGATCAGCCCCGACTACATCGTGCAGGACGGCGTCATCCCGCGGACCGCTCTGTCCGAGGTGCTCCACCGCATCGACGAGCTGGCCGACGAGGCCGGGATCCGGGTCGCGAACGTCTTCCACGCCGGCGACGGCAACCTGCACCCGCTGGTGCTGTTCGACGCCGGCCAGGACGGCGAGACCGAACGCGCCGAGGAGGTCTCGGGCAGCATCCTGCGACTGTGCCTGGAGCACGGCGGCTCCATCACCGGCGAGCACGGCGTCGGGGCCGACAAGGCGCCGTACATGGCCGAGATGTTCGGGCCCGACGACCTGGACACCATGCAGCTGCTGCGCTGCGCCTTCGACCCTCGCCACCTGTCCAATCCGGGGAAGGTCTTCCCGACGCCGCGGCTGTGCGGCGAGCGACCGGGTCGCAGGCAGGGAGCGCACCCGTTGCAGGAGGCCGGTCTGGCGGAGGTCTTCTGATGGCGACGGCGGCGTCCGTCGGGTCGGCTCTGGACGAGCTCGCCACCGCTGCCGGCGGCGCCGCGGTGGAGGCCGGCGAGGGTGATGCCGTCGCCGGGGTCCGGCCCCGCTACGTCGCCACGCCCGGCTCCACCGACGAGGCAGCCGCCGTGCTCCGGGTGGCCGCCGCACGCGGCCTGCAGGTCGTGGTGCGGGGACGCGGGACCGCGCTGCACTGGGGCGTACCGCCGCGCGGCGTCGACCTCGTCGTCGGCACCGAACGGCTCGACCAGGTGGTCGAGCACGTCGCGGGCGACCTGGTGTGTGTGGTCGACGCCGGCACCACGATCGACGCCCTGAACGCCGAGGCGGGCCGGCACGGCCAGCAGCTCGCGCTGGACCAGCCGGTGCCCGGCTCCAGCGTCGCCGGAGCGATGGCGACCACCCGCAGCGGCCCTCGCCGGCTGCTGTACGGGACACCGCGCGACCTGGTGCTGGGCATCACGATGGTGCGACCCGACGGCGTGGTCGCCAAGGCCGGCGGCAAGGTCGTGAAGAACGTGGCCGGCTACGACATCGCCAAGCTGCTGGGCGGTGCCTACGGCACGCTGGGCCTCGTGACCCGGCTGGTGGTGCGGCTGCACCCGCTGCCCCCCGAGTCCCGATGGATGCGCAGCACCCTGCCACTGCCCGAGGCGGCGTCGGCCGCGCTGGCGCTGACCGGGTCGCAGCTCGCCCCCAGCGCGGTGGAGGTGCGGCGGGAGGCCGGTGCCGACGAGGCAGACGTCCTGGTCCTGCTCGAGGGCACGCAGCGTGGCGTCGCGGCCCGCTCCGACGCGGCGGCGGGGCTGCTCGGTCAGGAGGCCCAGGTAGCCGACGTCGCGACCGCGGACCTGGCCAGGATCGACGCCGAGCCGGCCGACGTCGTGGTCAAGGTCGCCGTGCCGCTGACCGGTGTGACCGCCGTGCTCGCCGCCGCCCGCGACGTCGAGCAGGGTCAGCAGGTCAGGTGCCGGGTGCAAGGCAGCGGGGGATCCGGCGTACTGATGGCGGTTCTGTCCGGCGAGTCCGTCGCGGACGTTGCGGCGGCGGTCGAGCGGCTCCGGGCAGCCGCCACCGGCGGCAGTGCCGTGGTGCTGCAGGCACCGGACGACGTGCGGGCGCACGTGGACTCGTGGGGCCCCGTCGGTGGGTTGGACCTGATGCGCCGGGTCAAGGACGAGTTCGACCCCGATCACCGGTTCGCGCCGGGCCGCTTCGTCGGAGGGATCTGAACCGATGGTCACCCAGCACAACCCGCCGCTCGAGACCAACGACGACGCCTTCGCGCCCGCGCCGTTCCAGACGAGCGACGAGCTCGACCGGATGCTCGGCGACTGCGTGCACTGCGGCTTCTGCCTGCCGACGTGCCCGACGTACTCGCTGTGGGGCGAGGAGATGGACTCACCCCGGGGCCGCATCCACCTGGTGGAGCAGGCCGCCCGCAGCGGCCAGCTCCCTGAGTCGACGGTGGGACATCTGGACGCCTGCCTGGGATGCATGGCCTGCGTGACGGCATGCCCGTCGGGGGTCAAGTACGACCAGATCATCGAGCGGGCCCGGGCCGAGGTGGAGACGACCCACCAGCGGCCGCGCGGTCAGCGGGCGCTGCGGGAGGCGATCTTCGCGCTGTTCCCCTACCCCCGGCGGCTTCGGGTGATGCGGGGCCCGCTCGCGGTGTACCAGCGCAGCGGCCTGCAGCGGCTGCTCCGGCGCAGCGGCCTGCTCGAGCGGCTCCCGAACACGCTGCAGACCATGGAGGGGGTCGCACCCACGATCCGTTCGCGCACGAGCCTGCCCGAGCGGGTCCCGGCACAAGGGACACGCCGCGCCGTCGTGGGCATGCTGACCGGATGCGTGCAGCGGGAGTTCTTCCCCGGGGTCAACGACGCAACCGCGCGGGTGCTCGCGGCCGAGGGCTGCGACGTCGTGGTCCCGCAGAGCCAGGGCTGCTGCGGGGCGCTCAGCGTGCACAGCGGCCGGAAGGCCGAGGCACAGAGGTTCGCCCGGCGGCTGCTGGACAGCTTCGCGGATGCCGGCGTCGAGTGGGTGGTGGTCAACTCGGCCGGTTGCGGCTCGTCGATGAAAGAGTACGCCGAGCTGCTGGCCGACGACCCGCGCTACGCCGAGGCGGCCGCCGGGTTCGCGGCGAAGGTCCGTGACATCACCGAGCTGCTCGTCGAGCTCGGCCCGGTGGCCACCCGCCACGCGTTGCCGGTGACCGTGGCGTACCACGACGCCTGCCACCTCGCGCACGCCCAGGGTGTCCGCACACCCCCGCGCGACCTGCTGAACGCGATCCCCGAGCTCACGGTCATGGAGATCGGCGAGGGCGGGATGTGCTGCGGCAGCGCCGGCGTCTACAACCTGCTCAACCCGCGCCCGGCACGGCAGTTGGGCGACCGCAAGGCCGAGCACGTCGCGGCCACCGGTGCCGACCTGCTGGTGACGGCCAACCCCGGCTGCCTGCTGCAGATCAGCTCGGCTCTGGGCCGGGCCGGCACCTCGATGTCGACCGCTCACACCGTGGAGGTGCTCGACGCCTCCATCGCCGGACACCCCTCGACATCCCTCACCGACCGCTGATCTCGCCGTACGCTGCCCACCGCCCGCTGACCCGCCGAGCACGCCGCGCTCCGACACGCCGAGGGGACCGACGCCATGTTCCAGCCGGACATCAACGCAGTGGGAGGCTCGCTGACCGCGACCGCCCTGATAGCCGCGATACCTCTTGTCACTCTCTTCGTGCTGCTGGGGGCGCTGCGCCTGGCCGCCTGGATCGCCGGGCTGGCCGCGCTCGGCGTGTCCATCGTGATCGCGATCGCGGCCTACTCCATGCCCGTCGACCAGGCCCTCCTGGTCGCCTCGTGGGGCGCGGTCTTCGGCTTCTTCCCGATCCTGTGGATCGTCATCAACGCGATCTGGGTCTACAACCTCACCGTCGAGACCGGTCACTTCGACGTGCTGCGGCGCTCGTTCGCGACGATCAGCGACGACATGCGGGTCCAGGCGATCATCATCGCCTTCTGCTTCGGCGCGCTGCTCGAGGCGCTGGCCGGCTTCGGCACACCGGTGGCGATCAGCAGCGTCATGCTGATCGCCCTCGGCTTCAAGCCGCTCAAGGCCGCCACGCTGGCGCTGGTCGCCAACACCGCCCCGGTCGCGTTCGGCGCGCTGGCCATCCCCATCGTCACGCTGGCGTCGGTCACCCAGGCGGTGGTCCCCGAGGAGCAGCGGGACGCCTTCTCGGTGGAGAACCTGGGTGCCCTGGTCGGCCACCAGACACCGGTGCTGGCGTTGTTCGTCCCCCTGATCCTGGTCTTCATCATCGACGGCGTGCGCGGCGTCCGGCAGACGTGGCTGCCCGCGATCGTCTGCGGGGCGGCGTTCGCCATCGCGCAGTGGCTGACGGCCACGTACTTCTCGGTGCAGCTCACCGACATCGTCGCGGCCCTCGCCGGGGCCCTGGCCACGGTCCTGCTGGTGCGCGTGTGGTCACCGTCGGAGCACTACACCGAGGGCGGTGACGAGCACGTGGCCGCGGGGGGCGACCCGTCCAGGACCAGCCCGGGAGGCTCGGGCACCCAGGCCGCGGGCACGACCACGGCGACGACGACCGGGGCCGGCGACACCACGCATGACGCCCCGGCCGAGGTCTTCAAGGCGTACGCGCCGTACCTGATCATCATCATCATCTTCAGCATCGTGCAGATCCCGGCGATCAAGGATGCGCTGGCAGCAGAGCCGTTCACCTACCTGTTCGCGTGGCCGGGCCTCGACCTGGTCAGCGCCAGCGGCGCGGAGCCGCCGCCGTTCACGTTCAACTGGCTGGGCGCGGCCGGGACGCTGATGATCATCGCCGGCCTGATCACGATGCCGGTCATCGGCGTGTCGCCCGCGAGAGCCATGGCGGCGTACGCCAAGACCTGGGCCCAGCTCGCGACCGCGATCGTGACGGTGATGGCGGTGCTGGCTCTCGCGTACGTCATGAACAACTCCGGGCAGACCGCGTCGCTCGGCAACTGGATGGCCGAGGCGGGCAAGGCGTTCGCGATCCTGTCCCCGGTTCTCGGCTGGCTGGGGGTGGCCGTGACGGGGTCGGACACGTCGGCGAACTCCCTGTTCGGCGCGCTGCAGGTCACGGCAGCGCAGGGTGCCGGCCTCGACCCGGCGCTGATGGCCGCGTCGAACTCCTCGGGTGGCGTGCTCGGCAAGATGATCTCGCCGCAGAACCTCGCCATCGCCGCGGCTGCGGTCGGCATGGCCGGTCGCGAGGGCGACCTCTTCCGAAAGGTGGTCGGCTGGAGCCTCGGGCTGCTCGTCGTCATGTGCCTGCTCGTGTGGCTCCAGACCAACGTCCTGGAGTGGATGCTGCCGTAGCCACGCCGGGTAAACTTGCCCCTGAGGGGAGTACTTCCCGAGTTCCGACCCGGTCACTACGGCCGCCCGATGGCGGCCCCGGGCGGGCGCCCGATGATGGGCGAAGGAGACCTCAGACGCGGAGAACCGCTCTGAGGAGACGACATGTCCTTGCTCGCTGCCGCACCCCCTGCCCTTGACTCCGTCGGAACCCCGACCTTGTGGACCGTCACGCTCGGAGCAGTGGTCGCGCTCCTGGCGCTCGACTTCCTGCTCACGCGGCGCCCGCACGAGGTGACGATGAAGGAGGCGGTGGGGTGGTCGGCCTTCTACGTCGCGCTGCCGCTCGCCTTCGGTGTGTACATCTGGCAGCGCTTCGGTGACCAGCGTGGCCTGGAGTACATCACCGGCTACCTGGTCGAGAAGTCCCTGAGCGTCGACAACCTGTTCGTGTTCATGCTCCTGCTGGGCGCCTTCGCCGTGCCCAAGGCCCTTCAGCAGCGGGTGCTGCTGTACGGGATCGTCGGCGCGCTCGTCCTGCGCGGCATCTTCATCGCCCTCGGGGCCGCGGCCCTGACCCGTTTCGACTGGATGTTCCTGGTGTTCGGGCTGGTGCTGGTCGTCACGGCCGTCAAGCTTCTCCGCGACGCTCTCACGGGGGCCGCTCACCACGTCGAGGTCGACCAGATCCGGAGCGTCCGGTTCGTTCGCCGCTTCCTGCCGGTGACCGAGACCTATGAGGGCACGCGGATGACGAGTCGCATCGGCGGACGGCGCGCGCTGACCCCGTTCGCGCTCGTCGTGGTCGCGGTCCTGGCCACCGACGTGGTGTTCGCGGTGGACTCCGTCCCGGCGGTGTACGGCATCACCGGTGACCCGTTCCTGGTCTTCGCCACGAACGCCTTCGCTCTGCTCGGGCTCCGCGCCCTGTACTTCGTGCTGGAAGGCGCACTGAGCAAGCTCGTGCACCTGGGCTACGGGCTGGCGGTCATTCTGGGGTTCATCGGCGCCAAGCTGGCCCTGCACTGGGCACACATGCAGTGGCCGTCGGTGCCGGAGATCCCCACCCTGCTCTCGCTGGGTGTCATCGTGGCCGTCCTGGTCATCACCACCACCACCAGTCTGGTGGCGAGCCGACGCCAGGAGCGGTCGGACCAGCAGTCCTCGCCGGTGTAGCGACCCGGCGGCCCCGCGTCGGGCGGGGTGTCCACGGCGAGCACTACCCCAGCGAAACGAGCACTGCCCCGGCGCTGCAGCGCCGGGGCAGTGTCAGTTTCGCAGCCGACCCTGCGAAAACTCCAGGGCCGTGCCGGGTCGGTCGGATCAGTGGCCGTGCCCGTGGCCGTGGCCGGCGCCGCTGGCGTCGTCGTCCTCCTCGGGCTTCTCGACGACCAGCGTCTCGGTCGTGAGCAGCATCGAGGCGATGGAGGCCGCGTTGGCCAGCGCCGAGCGGGTCACCTTGACCGGGTCGAGGACGCCCTGGGCCACCAGGTCGCCGTACTCGCCGGTCGCCGCGTTGTAGCCGACACCCTCGCCGTGCTCGCGCACCTTGGCGACGATGACGAGGCCGGACTCGCCGCCGTTCTCGGCGATCCACCGCAGCGGCTCGGAGACGGACCGGCGGACGATGTTGACGCCCGTCCTCTCGTCGCCGCTGAGCTCGAGCCCACTGTCGAGGACCGTGGACGCGTGCACGAGGGCGGAGCCGCCGCCGGCGACGATGCCCTCCTCGATCGCGGCACGGGTCGCCGACACGGCGTCCTCGATGCGGTGCTTCTTCTCCTTGAGCTCGACCTCGGTGGCCGCGCCGACCTGGATGACACAGACGCCACCGGCCAGCTTGGCCAGCCGCTCCTGCAGCTTCTCGCGGTCCCAGTCGGAGTCGCTGGCCTCGATCTCGGCCTTGATCTGGGCGACGCGCGCGTCGACGTCACCCTGCTGGCCGCCGCCGTCGACGATCGTCGTGTCGTCCTTGGTGACGACGACACGGCGGGCGCTGCCGAGGACCTCGAGACCCACCTGGTCGAGCTTGAGCCCGACCTCAGGGGCGACGACCTGGGCACCGGTGAGCGTGGCAAGGTCCTGCAGCATCGCCTTGCGACGGTCGCCGAACGCGGGCGCCTTGACGGCCACGGAGGTGAAAGTCCCGCGGATCTTGTTGACCACCAGCGTCGAGAGGGCTTCGCCCTCGACGTCCTCGGCGACGATGAACAGCGGCTTGCCCGCCTGCACGACCTTCTCCAGCAGCGGGAGCAGGTCCGACACGGCCGAGATCTTGCCCTGGTGCAGCAGCACGTAGGGGTCGTCCAGGACGGCCTCCATGCGCTCGGCGTCGGTCACCATGTACGGCGACACGTAGCCCTTGTCGAACTGCATGCCCTCGGTGAACTCGAGGTCGGTACCGAGGGTGTTGGACTCCTCGACGGTGATCACACCGTCCTTGCCGACCTTGTCGAACGCCTCGGCGATGAGCTCGCCGATCCGGGAGTCGCGGGCGGAGATGGTGGCCACATGGGCCATGTCCCCCTTGTCGTCGACGTCGCGGGCGGACTTGAGCAGCTGCTCGGACACCGCAGTGACCGCTGCGTCGATGCCGCGCTTGAGGCCGACCGGGTTGGCGCCCGCAGCGACGGCCCGAAGGCCCTCGTGGACCATCGCCTGCGCGAGCACGGTGGCGGTGGTGGTGCCGTCACCGGCGATGTCGTTGGTCTTGGTCGCGACCTCCTTGGCCAGCTGTGCGCCGAGGTTCTCGAACGGGTCGTCGAGCTCGATCTCACGAGCGACGGTCACGCCGTCGTTGGTGATCGTGGGAGCGCCCCACTTCTTGTCGAGCACGACATAGCGGCCCTTGGGGCCGAGGGTGATCTTGACGGTGTTGGCGAGCTTGTCGACGCCACGCTCGAGCGCGCGCCTCGCGTGTTCGTCGAACTCAAGGATCTTGGGCATGGAACGTGGTCCCTTCGTCGGTCCGCCCCGGCGCCCAGCTGGGCAGACCGGGGCGGACTCGGGGTTCAGATGGAGATCAGGTGGTGCTGCGCGTCACTTGTCGACGACGGCGAGAACGTCACGTGCGGAGAGGATGAGGTACTCCTCGCCGTTGTACTTGACCTCGGTGCCGCCGTACTTGCTGAAGACGACGACGTCGCCGGTGCTGATGTCCAGGGGGACGCGCTTGTCCCCGTCCTCGGTGAAGCGGCCAGGGCCGACGGCGAGAACCTCGCCCTCCTGCGGCTTCTCCTTGGCGGTGTCCGGGATGACCAGGCCGGAAGCGGTGGTCTGCTCCGCGTCCAGGGCCCGGACCACGATGCGGTCCTCGAGCGGCTTGATGGTGATCGACACTGTGCCGACCCTCCCTTTCGGGGGAAGTAGACGTATGGGGCAGTTCGGGTGGCCGGGTCGGACGCCGTCGCGGGGGTCGTACGACCAAGCCGTTGGCAATCCCACGAGGAGAGTGCCAACGCCGACCATAGGCCGCTGTTAGCACTCGGTCAACCCGAGTGCCAGGATCGAGTGGTGGACGCGGCGACGGTGCGCAGCCTGACCACTCCGGCCGCACGGCGCCTGCTGGCCGAGCTCGCCGGCCTGCCGCCGAGTGAGCTCGTCGGCGCGCCGGGGCTGGCGCGGGCGTCGCGGCTGCGCCGCTCCCACGACGCGCGCCTGGTCGCTGCGGCCACCACGCTGGTCGCGCTACGGCAGCGTGCCACGGCCAAGCTCGGTGCCGACGCCCCGCACCTGCTGCTCGACCGGACCGGCCTGGAGCAGGCGACCCGCTTCACGGTGGCGTCGCACCGTGCCGCGAGGCTCGCCCACTCCGACGCCGCCACGGTCGTCGATCTCGGCTGCGGGATCGGCGCCGACATGGTGGCCATGGCCCGCGCCGGGCTGCGGGTCACCGGGGTGGACCGCGACCCGGCCCGGGTGGCGATGGCCCGAGCCAACCTCGCTGCCCTGGCGCTGCCGGGCCAGGTCCTCGTCGCGGATGCCCTCGACGTCGACCTCTCGGCCTACGACGCCGTGTTCGTCGACCCCGCCCGCCGCGGAGGCGCCGGCCGCAGCTTCGACCCCGCTGCGTGGTCGCCGCCGTGGACGTTCGTGCAGTCGCTGCTGACCGCGGAGCCCGCCCGACACGTGGTCGTCAAGACGGCACCCGGCCTCCCCCACGCGATGGTGCCCCCGCGGGTGGAGGCCGAGTGGGTCAGCGACGGCGGCGACCTGGTCGAGGCCGCCCTATGGGGGCCACCGCTCGCCACCGCGCGGCGCCGGGCCACGGTGCTTCCCGACGGCACCACGCTCACTGATGTGGACGACCCCGGGCCGCTGCCGGCGGGGCCGCTGCTCGAGCACCTGTACGAGCCCGACGACGCCGTCACCCGCGCCGGCCTGGTCACGGCGGTCGCCACCCTGGTGGGCGGCCGGCTGGTCGACGAGCATCTTGCGTACGTCACCTCCGACCGGCTCGTCGCCACCCCGCTGGCCCGTGCGTACCGGGTCGTCGAGGTCCTCCCGTACCGCGAGCGAGCGCTGCGCGCGGCACTGCGCGCGCGGGACGTGGGGACGCTGACGATCAAGAAGCGCGGAGTGGACGTGGTGCCCGAGCAGCTGCGTCGACGGCTCGGGCTGTCAGGGTCGGTCGTGGCGACGCTGGTGCTCACCCGGGTCGAGGGCCGGGGAACGGCCCTGCTGGTGGAGCCGCTCGACTGAGCACGACCCGGTGGACAGGCCGGGCCTCGGACCGCCTGGTCAGGTCCCCGCGCTGTCGACGCCGGAGCGGAGGCTGCAGAGTCGCGACAGTGGCCAGCACCCGGACCGACACCACGCCGGCATGGACAGCGCAGCATCCCCCGACGCTGCGCTGGGTGATCCTGCACATGATCGAGGAGACGGCCCGGCACAACGGCCACCTCGACCTGCTCCGCCAGATGGCCGACGGCGTCACCGGCGACTAGGACTCCGCCGCTCCGCAGCCTCCGCGCGTCGCCGTTGCTCCGCAGCGTCGAGCCGCTGGGCCTCCTCGGGGCTCGGGGCGGTGCCTCCGTACGAAGCGGGCAGCCACCAGGCACCCGCGGTCTGCTCCGGGTAGGTGCGGATGGCCCGGTCGAGCAGCGTGCCCATATGCTCCCGCAGCTCGGCCGTCTCGGCCACCACGTCTGCTCCGGCAGGGTGCAGCGGCGCCCCGACGTGGATCGTGACGGTCTGGCCGCGGGAGAGGTCGCGCGGTCGGTCCTTGGTGACCATGCGCTGCGTCCCCCACAGCACGGCCGGCACCAACGGCACCCGGGCCGCGGCGGCCAACCTGACCGCGCCGGTCTTGAACTGCTTGAGCTCGAAGGACCGGCTGATGGTCGCCTCCGGGAAGAGCCCCACCAGCTCGTCGGCGGCCAGATAGCGCACCGCCTCGTCGAACGAGCCGCTGCCGGCGGTGCGGTCGACCTCGATGTGGTGCAGCGACCGCATCAGTGGACCGGTCAACCGGGACGAGAACAGCTCGCGTTTGGCCAGGAAGCGCACCTTCCTCCTGCTCTGCTGGGTCGCGATCCCGGCGAGCACGAAGTCGACGTAGCTGACGTGGTTGAGCGCCAGCACCGCACCACCGGTGGTCGGCACGTGCTCGCTGCCGGTCACGTCGACCCGCAGTCGCAGCAGCCGGAAGGCGACCGCGACCGCGACCGTCAGGGGACGGTACGTGAGGTCCAGCACCCGGCCACCGTAGTGCCGGGCAGTGTCCCTCACGCTGGACGCTGGAGGCCGTCCAGGACGCGCAGTACCACTCGAGCCGCATCGTCCAGCGTCCGGGCCGAGCCGCGGGTGGTCGCCTCGCCGCTCACGCGCTCCGGCAGTCGCGAGCGCGCCGTGCCTGCCGCGTCGCGCAGCCGCCGAGCCTCTTCGCCGTACGTGGCATGGATGTCGGTGCGCGCGGCGATCGCCGCGGCCAGCTCCACGGCCGCGACATCCGCACCGGCGCGCACGAGCAGGATCACGAGGTTGCGCAGCGTGGTGAGCTGGAGGGTGCGGTTGCCGGTGACCCGCCAGTGCGCCACCGCCTCGGCGAACAGCCGGTACGCGGCCGGACCAGGCTCCCCGTGCCGTGCGCGCAGCGAGATCGCCGAGGTCATCGCGAGCCCGCCCACGAACCGGTTGCGCACCTGTTCGGCGACGCGGCGCGACTCCTCCAGCGCGGCCATCGCCCGGTCGGGGTCGCTGTCTGCCCGGACCTCTCCCTCGACGAACAGGGCCATGGCTCGGGCCGTCGGCGACCGCGACGCTGCCGCGGTACGCAGGGTCTCGGCAAGCACGCCCTCCACCGGCTCGCCGGCGTAGCAACCGGCCAGGGTGACGTTGGCCAGCTCGAGCGTCGCGTCGACCTCATGACCTGCAGCCGCACTGACCTGGGCGGCCTGCCGTGCCCAGGCGGCCGACCTCTCGAGGTCGCCGGCGAGCAGGCAGACGTCGCTGAGCACCTCGAGCGCCTTGGTCGCGGCCGGCTCGTCGGGCCCGCCCGCCGCGGCGACGGCACTCTCGGCGAGGCTCCGGGCATCGTCCAGCCGGCCGTCGGCCCAGGCCCCGAAGCCGCCGACGGCGACTGCCTCGGCGTAGCGGGGGAGGCCGGCATCGGGCTCGAGGGCGGCCAGCCGCTCCCCCCAGCGCAGCACGTCCGGCCGTATCCGCATCTGCGCCCACCGCCCGAGGGCCGCAACGAGCCGGGACGCTGCCGCCAGCGAGCCGCTCGACTCGGCCCACTGCCAGGCTGCGCGGATGTCGTCGACCACCTCGTCCAGCCTGGTCACCCACGCTGCCTCGTCGGGGCCGCCGACGCCCCGCTCGGCGGCTTCGGCCAGTTCCACGACCCACTCGGCATGGCGCCGCCGCGCCAGCGAGAGCTGCTCGGACGACATCTGGCCGAGTGCGTACTCGCGCAACGTCTCCAACATGCGATAGCGGCCCCGGCCGACAGTGCCGGGACGGACGAGCATCGACTGGTCGGCCAGCCGGCCCACCACGTCGGCGACCTGGGATGCGGCAAGACCGTCCGAGGCCGCCACCTGCTCGGCGGCGGCGAGGTCGAACTCGGCGGCGAAGACCGCCAGCCTGGCGAAGACGGCCCGCTCCTGCTCCCCGAGCAGCTCGTACGACCAGTCGACGACCGCCCGCAGCGTGCGATGCCGGTCGGGAGCGGTACGCGATCCGCTGGCCAGGACGTCGAGCCGGCGGTCCAGCCGATCAGCGAGGTCGTCGACGGTGAGCGTGCCCACCCGGGTGGCCGCCAGCTCGATGGCCAGCGGCAGGCCGTCCAGGCTGCGGCAGATGTCGCCGACCCGCCGCAGCAGTGGATCGGACAGTGGGAGGTCGGCGGTGACGGCGCGCGCACGGCGCAGGAAAAGCTCCACCGCCGGTGCCTGCGCGTCCGCACTGCCGGGGGACGGCAGGGCCAGCGGTGCCAGGGCCTCGACCACTTCCCCCTCGACACCCAGCCGCTCCCGGCTGGTCGCGACCACATGCAGCTTCGACCCGAGCTGCACCAAGCGCACCACCAGGCGGGCCACGGCGTCCAACAGATGCTCGCAGCTGTCCAGGACCAGCAGGCCGGAGGCCTCCGCGGCCCGCAGCCGCAGGGCCGCCAGCAGCGTCGTCCCCGGATGCGCCTCCACACCCAGTGCGTCGGCCACCAGCTGCGGGACGGCGTCCGAGTCGGTGGTCGCCGCAAGATCGACCCAGTAGGTCGGCCCGGCCAGCTCGCCCGCCAGGTGAGCGACCAGCCGGGTCTTGCCGACACCGCCCGGACCCACCACCGAGACGAGGCGCTGCTGTCCGATCAGGCGACGCAGGGCGGCCAGCTCGGACGTACGGCCGACCAGCCCCCACGACGGTGCACGATCGACGGCCGCCACCGCCGGGCCCGGCCCTTGTCCGGCCTCCTCGCTGTTCGGGAGGACGTCCACCGGGTCGGGCGGCAGGTCGGCCACCGCGAGAGGCGGATCAGCCGTCTCCTGTCGCAGGGTCCGGTCGTACAGCGCCTGCAGGTGGGGTGAGGGGTCGAGGCCGAGCTCCTCGGCCAGGAGCCGCCGATGACGCGCGAAGACGTCCAGCGCGTCGGCGGTGGAGCGCTCCCTACGGACCGCGTCCATGAGCAGCCCGACACCGCGTTCGCGCAGCGGGTGCTCGGCGACCAGGGCCTCCAGGTCGGCCACCGCCTCGCCCAGGCGACCTGCCCGCAGCAGCGCGTCGGCTCTGTCCTCACGCGCCTGGATCCTTGCCTCCTCCAGCCGCGCAGCGTCCGCCCGGGCGAGGTCGTCGCCCAGGTCGCCCCACGCCGGCCCGCGCCACAGCGCGAGGGCCTCGTCGAGGGCGGACACCGCCGACTGCGGGTCGACCGCCCGTGCCCGTCGGCACAGGTCCGCGAACCGCTCGGAGTCACGCGCTTCGCGGGGCAGCTCCAGGGCGTACCCCGGGGCGCGGCGGACCAGGGCGACACCGCCGGCGCCGAGGGCGCGTCGCAGCCGGGCGACGACGGTGTGCAGTGCTGCCCGTGCGGACTCCGGTGGGTCGTCGCCCCAGCTCTCGTCGATGAGCCGGTCGGCACTGACCACCCGCGCGTTCGCCAGAGCGAGCGAGGCGAGCAGGCGTGCCTGCCGGCCCGAGGGCACCACGACCTCGGCGCCGACCCGTACCGCGAGCGGGCCGAGCACCAACAGCTCGACGTCGTCCGGCGCCGGTGTCACCGGGGAAGCATGGCAACGGTCCAGCAGCCGGTCCAGCGACCGGTGCTCGCCAGGCCGGCGACAGCGATCTGTCAGCGGTGTGAAAGGAGTCCAGGGCAGCGTTGTCCGCGTCGAACCCCGTCGAACCCGCCGACGCCGACCGGACCGGGACGGACCTCCAAGGGCCGCCGCGGCGGACCGGAGGAACTGTGAAGGAGCACCGCCATGAACGCCGCGTACCTGTACATGCGCCAGACCTACGACCGGCAGGACGAGCTGATCCGGGAGGCCAGCGAGCGCCGGCTGGCCACCTCCGCCGTCGGCCGCGGCCGGCGCCGCCGTCGCGCCGGATCGGTTCGATGAACGCGCTGGCCGCCGCTGCCGAGTCCCCTTCCTCCCCCGGGCCGGGCGCCACGACGGTCGCGAGCCCCCCACCGCTCGAGGACGGCTGGCAGCCGACCACCCCACCCGGCGACACGCTGACCCGCCAGTACGTCGACAACCACGCGGCGTACCTCGAGGCGGTCGCCGGCGCCGGGGGCGGCCGGTTCCGGCGCACCTCGTGGTATGCAGCCGCCGACCTGGGTCGGCCGGCCACGGTGCTCAACGCCACGCTGCTGCTGCACCCGGACAGCCTCCGCGACCCGGCAGCCACGCTGTCCGAGCTGGATGGCTTCTACTCGACCGGCGTCGGCACCGTCTACCTGTGGAGTCCGTGGCCGACGCCGGATCTGCAACGGTACGGCTGGCAGCTCGAGGGCCACCCGCCGCTGATGCTGCGTCCGCCCGATGGCAGGCTCCCCGGCGCCTCGGACGTGAGCATCGAGCGTGTCGCCGACGCCGCCGCCGTGCGGCGCTGGGAGAGCGTGGTGGTCGAGGGGTATCCGTTCCCCGACGTCCAGCCCTCGCTGCCGGGAGCGCTCCTCGACCCCCGCATCCTCGACGACGACCGGCTGCGCCTGTGGCTGGCCTACGACCGGGGTGAGCCGGTGACAGCAGGCGGGCTCTTCGTCGACTGCGGCATCGCCCACTTCTCCTTCGGCGTCACGCTGCCCATGGCGCGTCGCCGGGGGCACTGGTACGCACTGGTGCGGGAGCGGCTGCTCTCCGCACCCGGACTACCGGCGGCCGGCCTGTTCACCGACGCCAGCCGGCCCGGCGCCGAACGTGTCGGGTTCCTTCCGGTGTCGCGCTTCACCCTGTGGTCGCGACCCCGCTGAGAGACTGCCGCCCAGACCCCAGGAGCGAGTCCCCACGACCTGCACCGACGCTCACGTCCGCTCGACACCGACCGCGATGAACAGGAGTCCCATGAACACCGACCAGCTGTCCGAGCGCCTCTTCGAGGCGACACTCGGCTCTCTGGACCTCACGACCATCTACCTGGGCGAGCAGCTGGGCCTCTACGAGGCACTGCACACCCGCGGCGCCTTGACCAGCGAGGAATCGGCCAACGCAGCAGGCATCGCGCCACGCTACGCCGCCGAGTGGCTCGAGCAGCAGACCGTCACCGGGCTGCTCGAGGTGGACGACCCGTCCGCTCCGGCTGCCGACCGGCGATACTCGCTGCCCGCGGACCACGCCACCGTCCTGCTGGACCGGGACAGCCTCGCGTACCTGGCTCCCCTCGCCCGGATGATCACCGCCGCCGGCCAGCAGCTGCCCGCGCTGATGCAGGCGTACCGCACCGGCGGCGGGGTGCCCTGGAGCGGCTACGGACCCGACATGCGGACCAGCCAGGCCGACATGAACCGGCCCTGGTTCATGTCCGCCCTCGGCGCCGACTGGTTCCCGGCCGTCCCCGACCTGCACGCCCGGCTCCAGGCCGGCGCAGAGGTCGCCGACGTCGGCTGCGGCGAGGGATGGTCGTCGATCGCGATCGCCCTGGCGTACCCGGACACCCGGGTGGACGGCTACGACCTGGACGAGGCGTCGGTGCTGGCCGCCCGCAAGCACGCGACCGATGCCGGCGTCGCCGAGCGGGTGCGCTTCGCCCACGTCGACGCCGCGGCCGTCGACCGGGCAGGCGACTACGACGTGGTCACGGCCTTCGAGTGCATCCACGACCTCGCCGACCCGGTGGCGGTGCTGGGCGCCATGCGCCGACTGGCACGCCCGGACGGTCACGTGATCGTGATGGACGAGCGGGTCCCCGAACAGTTCGCCGGTGCCGGGGACGACGTCGAGAGGTTCATGTACGGCCTGTCCATGCTGATCTGCCTGCCCGACGGCATGTCGCACTCGCCGTCGGCGGGCACCGGCACGGTGATGCGGCCGGACACACTGCGCAGGTACGCCCAGGACGCCGGCTTCGACGGCATCGAGGTGCTGCCCATCGACAACGAGCTGTGGCGCTTCTACCGGCTGCAGCCGGTCACAGCGGCAACCGCATGACGCTGGCGTCGGTCCCGCCGGCGTAGTAGCGCGGGCGCCGGCCGATCTCGGTGAACCCCGCCGCCCGGTACATCGCCGTGGCGGCGGAGTTCGGCACGCCCACCTCGAGCAGGGCCGCATCGCACCCGCGGCGGGACGCCTCCGCCAGCAGGTCGGCAAGCAGTGCTCTGCCGACGCCCCTGCCGCGGTGGGCCGGGTCCACGGCCACCCGCAGCACGTCGGCGGTGGTCGCGACCGCGAGGAGTACGGCGTAGCCGACCACGACTCCCCCCGGCCGCTCCGCAACCACGGCATAGCGTGTCGGCCGCACCCCTCCCTCGTCGGCGCCGGTCTCCGCGGCGCCGGTCTCCGCGGCGCGGGTCTCCGCGGCGCGGGTCTCCGCGGCGCTGGTCTCCGCGGCACTGGTCTCGGCGCCGAGCTCGGCGGCCAACGCCTCCCGGCTCCACGCATCGGGGCCCATGCACCGCTGCTCGATGTCCCCGAGCGTGACGAGGTCGGAGACGCTCGCCGGTCTCAGCGTCACGAGGGGTGCGCGCCCGACCCCGTCACCGGTCACCGCCGGAGGTCCGGAGGCCGACGTCCCCTCCGGCCAGTCACCGTCGCCGCCGCCAGTGCTGCGGGACCACCGGCTTCATCGGACCTGGGACCTGCGCGTCGGGCCGGCGCAGGTACAGCGGCTCGACCGCCAACAGCTCCACCCGTCCATCGACCACCGCTTGGGCGAGCACGGCCGCGTCGGGGTCCAGCGGCCCGTCGAGCGGTGGTGCGGAGCGAGCCAGCTCGTCGGCGTAGACCGCTGCGCCGCGCCCGACCACGGGGACGTCAGCTGCCAGCCTGTGGGCGAGGTCTGCCGGCCGGTCGACCGCGGGGCCGTCGGTACGCCGCCCGGCCCCGTCGTACGACGCCCAGTGGACCTCGTGCCGGCGTGCGTCCGTGGCGACCGCGAACGGCGCACCCGACGACACGGCAGCGGCGATGATGTCGAGGCTGCACACCCCATGGACGACGGCCCCGACCACCGAGGCGGTGGTGCGTGCCGTCACCAGCCCGACCCGCAGCCCGGTGAAAGGTCCTGGCCCCACCCCTACCGCGATGTCGGTGACGTCTCGCGGCTCGGCCCCCGCCTCGGACATCGCCTCGGCCAGCAGCGGCACCAGCAGCTCGCCGTGGCGCCGGGCGTCGACCGTGGTCCGTGCCGCCAGCACCCGGTTCCCGTCGTGGACCGCCACCGTGACCGCCGGCGTTGCGGTGTCGAGGGCGAGGAGGAGCACGATCGCCGAGCCTACGGCCTCCCCTCCGCCGGGGGGGCGTCCGGATCTGCGACACCCGTCAGGCCGCGGTGCTCGCGGTCGCCTTCGCGGAACTCATCCCAGGAGGCTGGTCAGGCCAGCAGGGTCGAGCGCAGCCGGGACGTGGCCCATCGTGGACCGCGCGGGCGGACGGTGATCACACGCACCTCCCCGGGGTCGAGGTCGGGGGGGCGCCGGACGTCGCGGTCGGGTCCGGCCGCCGCCAGCGCTGCCTTGCCGCCGTGCTCGAGCAGGTCGAGGCGTACGTCGAGCCACGACTGCCCCAGCCGCTCGGCCAGCCCCTCGCCCCACTCGACCACGGTGACCGCATCCGCCACCGACGCGTCGAGGTCGAGGTCGTCGAGCTCGGCGGTGCCGGCCAGCCGGTACGCGTCGACGTGCACCAGCTCCGGACCGGTGGTGAGTGACGGGTGGACCCTCGAGATCACGAACGTCGGCGAGGTGACATCGCCGCGAACGCCCAGACCCGCCCCTATGCCCTGGGTGAGCGTCGTCTTGCCGGCGCCCAGGGAGCCGGTGAGCACCACCAGGTCGCCCGGGACCAGCTGTGCGGCCAGCCGTCTGCCGAACTCCCGGGTGTCGTCGGCGGTGGGCAGGGCGCGGGCCAGCTCCAGTGTCTTGGCCAGCCGGATCGACGGCCCCACGCGGTCGACCACCACGTACCCGCGGCGCAGCCAGAAGGTCACGGTCTCGGCCAGCTCGTCGCGGGCGTCCAGCCACACCCCGTCCAGCCCCCGGGCCGCGGCTACGTCCTCGGCCACCCCGACCATCGCCGACGCGACCCCGTGGTCCTGGTGGGCAGGGTCCACGCTCACCCGGCGCAGGCCGAGCCGTCCGGGCACGGTCGAGTCGAACAGCAACGCTCCGACGGGCTGGTCCTGGCGCAGGACCAGCAGTCCGCCGTCGGCGCGGAGCGCCTCGGCCACCGAGGTCACGGTCTCGTCCATGGCCGTGCTCGGCGGGTCGAGCCGCGGCCGGGCCCCGAAGGCGCGGTGCACGACCCGCGCGACCTCGGCCGCGCGGTCCGGCCCGACCTCGGCCAGGCTCAGCGACGAGCGACCCTCCGGCCGGGTCCCCGTGGTCACGCGGTCCTCAGGAGCTCGGCGACCAGCCCCAGATCGGCCCGGAGTGCGGCCAGCGGCTCGCCGGCCGGTCCGAAACGCAGTGCCGCCGAGGGGTGGTAGGTCGCCACGACAGGGCGTCCGACAGCGGCGCCGGAGTGCACCCGTCCCCGCATGTCCCGCAGGCGGTGCCGGGCACCGAAGGCCCACGCCAGCGCTGACCCGCCGAGCGTCACCACGACGGCGGGGTCGACCGCCTCGACCTGCTGGTCGAGCCACGGGCGGCAGGTCGCCAGCTCGGCCCGCTTCGGCGTCCGGTTGGCCGGTGGCCGGCACTTGACGGTGTTGACGACGGCCACGCGCGACCGGTCGAGGCCCACGTCGGCCAGCAACCCGTCGAGCAGCCGGCCGGAGCGGCCGACGAACGGCTCCCCGCCCTCGTCCTCCTCGCGACCGGGCGCCTCACCGACCAGCAGCACCCGGGCGCCCGGCGGGAACTGTCCCGGCACCACCCGCTGCCGCGACTGCGAGAGATCGCAGGCGATGCACGCCGACATGGCGACCGCCAGCCGGTCCCACTCCTGCCTGCTCATCGCGGCCGTCCCGGCTCGGGTTGCCGTCCCGCCGACTCCGCGGCGACCACGGCCAGCAGCTCCTCGATCGCCTCGCCGACAGCCTCATGCTTCTCGAGCATCAGCATGTGGCCCACGCCCGCCAGCTCCAGCAGCCGGGCGCGGGGCAGCTCGCGCGCGATCCGCTCCGTGTGGCTGAACGGCAGCACGTGGTCGAGCTCGCCCCCCACCACCAGGCCGGGCACGTCGGCGTAGGCGGCCAGGGCGTGCTCGCGACGGTGGGTGCGGAAGCTCGGGAAGAAGTCCCAGATCACGTCCGAGGGCGTCCGGGAGATCATCTGGTCGACGAACACCACGTAGGAGTCGGGCACCTCGCCACCGAAGGCGATGCGCTTGGTGAGGGCGAACGCGGTGGTGCGCCGGCCGGTCTCGACCAGCCACGGCAGCCGGGCCAGTCCCGCGACGACCAGCGGCTGGGCCCGGTCCAGCAGCCGGCCCGGCGCGCCCGGCAACAGCTGACCGACACCGCCGGCGCTGGTGGCCATGAACGCGACACCGACGACCCGCTCGGCCACGACCTCGGGGAACTGCTCGGCGAGGGCCAGCATCGACATCCCGCCCATGGAGTGACCGATCAGCACGACCGGCCCCGTCGTCATCTCGTGCAGCACGGTCGCGAGGTCGCGTCCGAGCTGCTCGATCGTGGTGCGGGCCGGGTCCGAACGGCCCGAGCGCCCGTGGCTGCGCTGGTCGTACAGCACGACCCGGTAGCGGCCGCGCAACGCCGCTCGCTGGAAGTGCCAGCAATCGAGGTCGAGGACGTAGCCGTGCACCAGCACCACGGTCGGGGCGTCGGCGGCACCCTCGGGACCCGCCTCGTCGACCTCGACGTGCAGGAGCAGGCCGTCGTCGGCGACGACGACGTGCGGGTCGGAGCGGAGGGTGCCGAGCTCGGCGGGCCCGGCACGCTGCGCACGGCGCGCCGCGAACCGGCGCTGGGCGGCGAGACCGCCCGCCGCGGCCGCGGCCGTGCCGCCGGCGACGGCCATCCCGACGCCGAGCACGCGACCCCAGGCAGGGCCGCTCACGAGCGGACGCCCGTGTACCGGCGGACGATGCGCCCGCCGAGCCGCGTGACGACCTCGTACGCGATGGTGCCGGTCCACTCCGCCCAGTCCTGGGCGGTCGGCTCACCGGCCTCCCCCGTACCGAGCAGCACGGCCTCGTCGCCGACGGCCACGTCGTCCACGAGGCCGAGATCGACGACGAACTGATCCATGCAGATGCTTCCCACCACACGCGCGCGACGGCCGTGGACCAGCACCTCGGCGCGGTTGGCCGCCACCCGGGGCACCCCGTCGCCGTACCCGAGCGGGACCAGGCCGAGTGTGGTCGGGCGGTCGGTGACGAACGTGTGCCCGTACGACACCCCCATGCCTTCCGGTACTCGCTTCACGGCGGCCAGTCGGGCGGTGAGCGTGAGTGCCGGCCGTAGACCGAAGCCGGCGGCGTCCGCGACCCGGGGCGCAGGGGACAGGCCGTACGCGGCCAACCCCGTACGCACCAGGTCGTAGTGCGCAGCCGGACGGGTCAGCGTGGCCGGCGAGTTGGCGAGGTGCCGCACCTCGGGATCGAGGCCCGAGTGGGCGGCCACGCCCAGCGCCTCGTCGAACACCTGCTGCTGGGCGTCGTTGGCAGGATGGTCAGGCTCGTCGGCGCACGCCAGGTGTGACCACACACCGGTCACCATGACATCGCCGCTGCGCTGCGCGTCGGCCGCGGCGGCCACCAGGTGCGGCCAGTCCGACGGCAGGCAGCCGTTGCGGGACAGCCCGGTGTCCACCTTGAGCTGGAGTCGTGCGCACACGCCCGCGGACCGCGCGGCGGCGACGACCTCACCCAGCTGCCCGCGCGACGAGGCGGTGAGATCGATGTCGGCGCGCACGGCGGCGTCGTAGGACTCGCCGGACGTCGCGAGCCAGCACAACAGCCGACCCTCGTCGCCGGCGCTCCGCAAGGCCAGCGCCTCCTCGAGGACGGCCACGCCGAGCCAGTCGGCGCCGCCCTCGCGGGCGGCTCGGGCGACCGGTTGCATCCCGTGGCCGTACCCGTCGGCCTTCACCACGACCATCAGCTGGCTGCCCTGGGCGACGTCGCGGAGCCGGGCGACGTTGGCGCGGACCGCGCCGAGGTCGATGACGGCCTCGACCCGGGGGCTCGAGGCGGCACTCACCCGACGAGGTCCCGGATCACCCGCGGGAGGGCAGCGGCGACGTCCATGGCGACGATCGGACCGCCCGCACCGGCGTGGACCGCGGCCGCACCGTGCAGCCAGGCGGCGACGGCGGCCGACTCCAGGGGACGGCCGTCGGCGGCAAGCACCGCACCGGCCAGGCCGGCCAGCACATCGCCCGCGCCCGCGGTGCCGAGCCATGGGGTCCCGGTCGTGTTGATGAAGGTCCGCCGTGGGCGCGCGGGCGCCTGCGACGAGCTGCCGGGCTCGGTGAGCACGGTGCGGTTGCCCTTGAGCAGCACGACCGCACCGAACTCGTCGGCCGCATCGTGCGCGGCGCCGACCGGGTCGGCCTCCACCTCCTGGCGCTCGACGCCGAGCATGCCGGCGAGCTCGCCGGCGTGCGGGGTGAGCACGGCGGGCACGCCGAGGCGCCCGGACAGGTGCTGGAGGGCGTCGGCATCCACCACCAGCGGCACCTGCTCCTCCCGGGCCCAGCCGAGCACCTGTTCGGCATCGCCACCGCCCCCGGAGCCCACCACCCAGGACTGCACGCGACCACGACCGACGACCACCTCGGGCCGGCGTACGCGGACGAGGTCGGCCACCTCGTCCGGACCGGCGAACCGGATCATGCCGGCCAGTCCGCAGGAGGCCCCCTCGACCGCGAGCAGTCCCGCCCCGGTGTACTGCGCCGAGCCGGCCGCGACGCCCACGACACCGCGGGTGTACTTGTGATCGTCCGGTGCCGGCTCGAGGTGCTGCCCCAGCAGGCTCGCCACGTCGTCCGCGGTCAGCGCCCGGAAGTCGCCGCCGGTCGGCTCCAGGTAGGACCCGAGCCCGATGTCGACCAGGTGGACCGCGCCGGCGTCCCGGGCGCCCGGTCCGGCCAGCAACCCGACCTTGTACGCGCCGAACGTCACGGTGACGTCGGCCTCGACGCGGTCGCCGGCGACCGCCCCACCGTCGGCGCCCACCCCGCTCGGCAGGTCGACCGCCACCACGGTTGCGCCGTTCCGGTCACGCAGCCGACGGCACTCCTGCCACACCTCGGCTGCCTCGGGCCGCAGCCCGGGCGTCCCGCCCAGGCCGACGATCCCGTCGAGGACGAGGTCTGCCGGGCGGTCGGCGGCCACCGCGTCCACGACCCGCCCACCGGCCTGCCGGAGTGCGGCCAGCCCGGCTCCATGCGTGGTGTCCGGGCTGAGCAGCAGCGCCTCCACGGCCGCGCCGCGACCGGCCAGCCGCGCGCCGGCGTACAACGCGTCGCCGCCGTTGTTCCCGGACCCGGCCAGCACCAGCACCCTGGCCCCGTAGACCCGTCCCCGGGACTGCACCAGCAGGTCGACACACGCGGCGGCCAGCCCCGCCGCGGCCCGCTGCATCAACGCACCGTCGGGCAGCGTGGCCATCAGCCGCTCCTCCGCAGCCCGGACGTCGGCCACCAGGTAGGCCCGTCGTGTTGCCCCCCGCCCGGAATCCCGGTCACGGTCCCACGCGAGGGGAGCGGGGCGATCACTGCGGTCGGTCACGAGGTGGTCTCCAGCACCACCACGGCCGAGGCGATGCCGGCGTCGTGGCTCAGCGAGACGTGCACCGCCGACGCTCCCATGGCGCGCGCGCGCTCGGCGACCGAACCGGTCAGCGCCAGGTGCGGACGGCCGTCGGCGGCGGAGACCACCTCAGCGTCCACCCAGTGCAGGCCGTGGGGTGCGCCGAGGGCCTTGGCGAGGGCCTCCTTGGCGGCGAACCGGGCCGCGAGGGAAGCGACCGGTCGCTCCTGCTCCCGGACGGTGAACAGGCGGGTTCGCAGACCGGGGGTACGGGTGAGGGTCTGCTCGAACCGCAGCACGTCCACGACGTCGATGCCCACCCCGACGATCACTCGACCGTGACCGACTTGGCGAGGTTGCGGGGCTGGTCGACGTCGTGGCCGAGCACGGTCGCCACCTCGCAGGCGAACACCTGCAGCGGCACGGTCGCCACCAGCGGTTGCATCAGGGTCGGCACCTGGGGGAGCCGGATGACCTCGTCGGCGTACGCGAGCACCGTCGGGTCGCCCTCCTCGGCCAGGACGATCGTGCGCGCGCCGCGAGCACGGACCTCCTGGATGTTGCTCACCACCTTGCCGTGCAGCGCGTCGCGCCCCCGCGGCGGGACGATCACGAAGACCGGCAGACCCTCCTGCACCAGCGCGATCGGCCCGTGCTTGAGCTCGCCGGCAGCGAAGCCCTCGGCGTGCAGGTACGCGAGCTCCTTGAGCTTCAGCGCCCCTTCGAGCGCCACCGGGAATCCGGTGTGGCGGCCCAGGAAGAGCACCGACGGGCTGTCGGCCAGGTCGCGGGCCAGCGCACGCACCTGCTCGGCGCCGTCCAGCACCCGCTGCACGGCTGCGGGCACCTCCTGGAGCTGCGCCATGATCGTCGCGATCTCGTCGCCGTACTTGGTTCCACGCACCTGTGCCAGGTAGAGCCCGAGCAGGTAGCAGGCGACGATCTGGGACAGGAAGCCCTTGGTCGACGCCACGGCGATCTCCGGCCCGGCCCGGGTGTAGATCACGGCGTCGGACTCACGGGGGATGGTCGAGCCGTTGGTGTTGCAGATCGCCAGCACGCGCGCGTTCTGTGCCCGCGCGTAACGGATCGCCATCAGGGTGTCCATGGTCTCGCCGGACTGGCTGATGGCCACCACCAGGGTCTGGCGGTCGAGCACCGGGTCGCGGTAGCGGAACTCGCTGGCCAGCTCGACCTCGCATGGCACCCGGGTCCAGTGCTCGATGGCGTACTTGGCGACGAGGCCGGAGTAGAAGGCCGTGCCGCAGGCGATGATGATCACCTTGTCGACCTCGCGCAGCTCCTCCTCGGACAGCCGGACCTCGTCCAGCTGGAGCCGGCCGTCCGGCGAGGTGCGGCCGAGCAGGGTGTCGGCGATGGCACGTGGCTGCTCGTCGATCTCCTTGAGCATGAACCACTGGTAGCCACCCTTCTCCGCCGCCGACGCGTCCCAGTCGACGTGGTAGGCGACGGCCTCGGCCGGCCGGCCGGCGAAGTCGGTGATGGTGACGGTGTCGCTGGTCACCTCGACGACCTGGTCCTGGCCCAGCTCCAGGGCGTCGCGCGTGTGGGCGATGAAGGCCGACACGTCGGAGGCGACGAAGTTCTCCCCGTTCCCCAGCCCCACCACCAGCGGTGAGCTGCGGCGGGCGGCGACCACCGTGTGGGGATCGGCGGTGGCGACCGCGACCAGCGTGAACGCGCCCTCCAGGTGCGAGGTCACGGCACGCATGGCCGCCGCCAGGTCGTCGCCGTGCTGCGGGAGCGCCTCGCCGAGCAGATGGGCGACGATCTCCGTGTCGGTCTCCGACAGCAGGTCGTGGCCTAGCGCCTCGAGCCCGGCGCGCAGCTCGGCGAAGTTCTCGATGATGCCGTTGTGGATGACGGCCACCCGGTCGGCGGAGTCGGTGTGCGGGTGCGCGTTGACGTCGTTGGGTGCGCCGTGGGTGGCCCACCGGGTGTGCCCGATGCCGGTCGTCGCCCGCGGCAGCGGATCCTGGCTGAGCGCCTCGTCGAGGTTGGCGAGCTTGCCCGCCCGCTTCGCGGCGTACAGCTCACCGGACGACACGAGCGCGACGCCGGCAGAGTCGTAGCCGCGGTACTCGAGGCGCCGGAGCCCGTCCATGACGACGTCCACGGCCTGCTGACTTCCGACGTACCCGATGATGCCGCACATGGGCGTCAGGGTACCGAGGGGCGACCGGCACAATGGCCGATATGGCCGAGGCGTCCCCGTACGTCGAGCTCGAGCGGGCCGACTGGGCGCGGCTCTCGGCAGCTGCCGGCGACGCTCCGTGTGTCCTCTCGGCCGACGAGCTGGACCGCGTCCGCGGCCTGGGTGACGCCCTCGATCCCGCCGAGGTGCACCAGGTGTACGTGCCGCTCACCGCGCTGCTGAGTCTGCACGTGCGGCACGCCGCGCTGCTGCACCAGGCGACAGAGCGCTTCCTGGACCGGCCGCAGCCGCAGCGGACCCCCTTCGTCATCGGAATCGCCGGATCGGTCGCGGTGGGCAAGTCGACGACCGCGCGCCTGCTGCGCGAGCTGCTGGCCCGCTGGCCGCAGCACCCCAGGGTCGAGCTGGTCACCACCGACGGGTTCCTGCTGCCCAACGCCGAGCTGGAGCGCCGCGGCCTGCTGGCGCGCAAGGGCTTTCCCGAGTCGTACGACCGGCGGGCGCTGCTCCGCTTCGTGTCGGCGGTGAAGTCGGGGGTCGACGAGGTCGCGGCGCCGGTCTACTCGCACCTGGCCTACGACGTCACCGACGAGCAGGTGGTCCTGCGCCGTCCCGACATCGTCATCGTCGAGGGCCTGAACGTGCTGGCGCCGGCGCGGGTGCGCGCCGACGGCCGCCAGGGGCTGGCGGTCAGCGACTTCTTCGACTTCGGGGTGTTCGTGGACGCTGCCGGGTCCGACCTCCGCAGGTGGTACGTCGAGCGGTTCCTGCGGCTGCGCGGCACGGCGTTCCGCGACCCTGCCTCGTACTTCCGCCGCTACGCCGCCCTGACCGAGGCCGAGGCGGTGGTTCAGGCCGAGCAGCTGTGGGACACGATCAACGGGCCGAACCTCCAGGCCAACATCCTCCCCACGCGCGGCCGCGCCAGCCTGGTGCTGCGCAAGGACGGGAACCACGCGGTGCGCTGGGTGCGGCTGCGCAAGCGGTGAGCCGCCGGAGGCACTCCGTCGATCGCCACGCCGTTGTCCGCCGGGTCACCCGGGCGGCCGGGTCACAGGGCGAGGCGGTGCTCCACGACTCCGGCCAGGTCGCGGGCGACGGCCTCGGCGCGCTCCGCGGTCGGCGCCTCGACCATGACGCGTACCAGCGCCTCCGTCCCCGACGGGCGCAGCAGCACCCTGCCCACGCCCTCGAGCTCGGCCTGCGCCCGGCCGACGGCCGTCACGACGTCCGGGTCGCTGTCGGCTCGCGACTTGTCCACCCCCGCCACGTTGACCAGCACCTGCGGGAGCCTGGTCATGACCGCGGCCAGGTCGGCGGCAGTGCGACCGGTGGCCGCCATCTGCTCGGTCATGTGCAGGGCGGTGAGGAGGCCGTCGCCGGTGGTCGCATGCAGCGCCATGATCACGTGCCCCGACTGCTCCCCTCCCAGCACGAAGCCGCCTCGCTGCATCGCCTCGAGAACGTACCGGTCGCCGACCGCCGTCTGGACCACCGTGATCCCGAGCTCGTCCATGGCCCGCTGGAAGCCGAGGTTGCTCATCACGGTCCCCACGACGGTGTCGTGCACCAGCTCGCCGCGATCGCGCATCGCGCGGGCGAGCACCGCCAGGATCTGGTCGCCGTCGATGACCGTCCCCGCCGCGTCGGCGGCGAGGCACCGGTCAGCGTCGCCGTCGAAGGCGAACCCGATGTCGGCACCCTCGCGGACGACCGCGGCACGCAGGTCGTCGAGGTGGGTGGAGCCGCAGCCGTCGTTGATCGAGTACCCGTCGGTGTGGTCGTGAATGGTGTGCACGGTGGCCCCGGCCGCCACGAACGCCGCCGGGGCGACCCGGGACGCCGCGCCGTTCGCGCAGTCGAGGACGACGCTGATCCCGTGCAGGCCGTGCAGCACCGTGCCCACCACGTGGTCGATGTAGCGCCGCCACTCGCCGGCCGGCACGTGCACCCGGCCGACGGCTGCCCCGGTGGGCCGGTCCCACGGCTCCCGGAGACGCGCCTCGATGGCGTCCTCGGTGGCGTCGGCCAGCTTGTGGCCGCCGCGGGCGAGGAACTTGATGCCGTTGTCGGGCATCGGGTTGTGGCTGGCCGAGATCATCACGCCCAGGTCGGCGTCCAGCGCGGCGGTGAGGTACGCGACCGCCGGCGTGGGAAGCACCCCCAGCTGCTGCACGTCGACACCCGCAGAGGCCAGGCCGGCGATGACCGCCGACTGCAGGAACTCGCCCGAGGCCCGCGGGTCACGCCCCACGAGGGCGAGCGGTCGACGATCAGTACGGCGCGCGAAGGCGCCCGCCTCGCCGAGCACGTGCGCGGCCGCGACCGACAGGTCGACAGCCACCTCGGCGGTGAGGTCGCGGTTGGCGAGCCCACGTATCCCGTCGGTGCCGAACAACCGCCCCACGGGCCCGGCCGTCAGCGCTTGGAGTACTGCGGAGCCTTGCGGGCCTTCTTCAGGCCGGCCTTCTTGCGCTCCTTGACCCTGGCGTCCCGGCTCAGGAAGCCGGCCTTCTTGAGCGCCGGCCGGTTGGCCTCGACATCGATCTCGTTGAGCGCCCGAGCCACGCCGAGGCGCAGGGCGCCCGCCTGGCCCGTCATGCCGCCACCGTGGATGCGGGCGACCACGTCGAAGCGGTCGGAGAGGTCGATGAGCACGAACGGCTCGTTGGCCGTCTGCTGGTGCACCTTGTTGGGGAAGTACTCCTCCAGGGTGCGGCCGTTCACCGTCCACCTGCCGGTGCCCGGCACCAGCCGGACCCTGGCCACCGCCTCCTTGCGCCGGCCGGTGGCCGCCGCCGGCGCGATCGTCGCGGGGCGGGGCGGGGCGTCAGGAGACGCCGCGCTCTCGGAGCTGTAGGCGACGGTGGAGTCCCCGTCGCCGGGGGCGCCCTCGGCGGGCGTGCTGGTCGCGTACGCGGTGTCGGCGCTGTCGGCCACGGTGGAGGTCCTCGGTTCCTGGGTCACTGAGCGATCTGGCTGATCTCGAACGCGTGCGGCTGCTGGGCGACGTGCGGGTGCTCGGGGCCCGCGTACACCTTCAGCTTCTTGAGCAGCTGCCGCGAGAGCTTGTTCTTGGGGAGCATGCCCCACACCGCCTTCTCCACGGCCTTGCGTGGGTCGTTGTCGAGCAGCTCGCCGACGGTGATGGAGCTCAGGCCACCGGGGTAGCCGGAGTGCCGGTAGGCCAGCTTGGTGCGACGCTTGTCGCCGGTCAGCGCCACCTTGCCGGCGTTGATCACGATCACGAAGTCCCCGGAGTCGACGTGCGGCGCGTACGTGGGCTTGTGCTTGCCGCGCAGCAGCGTGGCCGCCTGGACGGCGAGGCGTCCCAGCACGACGTCGGTGGCGTCGATGACGTGCCACTGACGCTGCACGTCACCAGGCTTGGGGCTGTACGTACGCACGGTGGGGACCTTCGTTCGGATCGGCGTGGACGTCGGGCGCGGTGCGACGGCGCGCTCAAGCGGCGACGCGCACACGACGACCGCCCAGGTTACCCGCCCCGACGCAGACCGGTCAAAGCGGGTTCCGCAGTGCGGCACCGGATTCGACGCTGCACCCCGGCAGTCGTAGGTTGTGCGGCGTGACTGAGTCCCTCACCGTCCGAGACAACCGCACGGGGCGCGACTACGAGCTTCCCATCACCGACGGCACGATCCGTGCCGGTGATCTGGCGGCCATCAGGACCGACGACGACGAGCCGGGCATCGCCACCTATGACCCCGGCTTCACCAACACCGCGTCGTGCCGCAGCTCCATCACCTACATCGACGGCGAGAAGGGCATCCTCGAGTACCGCGGGTACCCGATCGAGCAGCTCGCCGAGGACTCCACCTTCCTGGAGGTGGCGTACCTGCTCATCCACGGGGAGCTCCCCGACCGCAGCGCGTACGACTCCTGGGTGCACGAGATCACCTACCACACGTTCGTGCACGAGAACGTCAAGACCTTCATGCAGGGATTCCGCTACGACGCGCACCCGATGGGGATGCTGATGGCGTCGGTGGGGGCCCTGTCCACGTTCTACCCCGAGTCGCGGCACATCAACGACCAGCAGAACCGGCACATCCAGATGGTCCGGCTGATCGCCAAGATGCCGACCCTGGGTGCGTGGGCGTTCCGGCACGCCCAGGGCAAGCCGTACGTCTACCCCGACAACGACCTGTCGTACGCCGAGAACTTCCTCGCGATGCTGTTCAAGATGAGCGAGCAGAAGTTCCGCGCCGACGAGCGGCTCACCAAGGCGTTGGAGATCCTGTTCATCCTGCACGCCGACCACGAGCAGAACTGCTCCACCAACGCGGTGCGCTCGGTCGGCTCCAGCCAGGTGGACCCGTACTCCGCAGTCTCCGCCGGCATCGCGGCGCTGTACGGGCCGCTGCACGGAGGGGCCAACGAGGCCGTGCTGCGGATGCTGCGCCGCATCGGCTCGGTCGACAACGTGAGCGACTACATCACCGGCGTCAAGAACGGCGACGAGCGGCTGATGGGCTTCGGGCACCGGGTGTACAAGAACTACGACCCCCGGGCGAAGATCATCAAGAAGGCGACCGACGACGTCTTCGCGGTGACCGGCGTCAACCCGCTGCTGGAGATCGCGCTCGAGCTGGAGAAGATCGCGCTCGAGGACGAGTACTTCGTGGAGCGCAAGCTCTACCCCAACGTCGACTTCTACTCCGGGTTGATCTACGAGGCACTGAGCTTCCCGCCGGAGATGTTCACCGTGCTCTTCGCGATCCCGCGCACGGTGGGCTGGCTTGCCCAGTGGGCAGAGCTGGTCGACGACAAGGACCAGAAGATCGCCCGTCCCAAGCAGATCTACACCGGCGACCGCACGCTCGACTTCAACCCCCGCGAGAAGCGTTGGGCCTGACCCCGGCGGCGGTGGTCTTCGATCTCGGCAACGTCCTGGTCCGCTGGGACCCGCACCCGGCCATCGCCGCAGGCGTGGGGAACGACGAGGCAGAGCGCTTCCTGGCCGCGGCCGACTTCGACTTCCTGGCGTGGAACCACCTCCAGGACGGAGGTCGGACGTGGGACGAGGCGGAGGCCGAGGTCGAGGCCACGCACCCGCACTGGGCCCGGCACGCCGCCTCGTACCGGGCAGAGTTCGCACACTCCCTGCTCGGCGCGGTCGACGACAGCGTCGCGGTCCTGCGCGAGCTGCACACGGCGGGTGTGCGGCTGGTGGCACTGACCAACTGGTCCAGTGAGCTGTTCCCGCACGCACGCGAGCGGTTCGCGTTCCTCACCCTGTTCGAGGACATCGTCGTCTCGGGCGACGAGGGGGTGGCGAAGCCGGCCCCGGAGATCTTCGCCAGGCTGCAGCAGCGGCTCGGCCTCGCCCTCGATCGCTGCGTGTTCGTCGACGACAAGGCCGAGAACGTCGCCGCCGCGGCGCGGGCCGGCATGGATGCGATCGTGTTCACCGACGGCGCCCACCTGCGCGACGACCTGCGAGCCCGCGGGCTGCCGGTGTGACCCGCGCAGCGTCATACAACCCGCCGACGGTACGCCGCCGCGCGTATGACGTCGCGCGGTCAGCGCGCCCGGGCGACCCGGCCCTCGTCCCAGACGGGCTCCTCCGACTCGTAGACCGACCCGTCGGCGCCGAACACGAGGAACCGGTCGAACCCGCGAGCGAACCAACGGTCGTGGGTCACGGCCAGCACGGTCCCCTCGAAGCGGGCCAGCCCGTCCTCCAACGCCTCGGCCGACTGCACGTCGAGATTGTCGGTGGGCTCGTCGAGCAGCAAGGCCGTGGCCCCGGACAACTCGAGCAGGAGGATCTGCAGCCGCGCCTGCTGGCCGCCCGACAGCGCCTCGAAGCGCTGCTCCGAGGCGTAGGCGAGCTCGTAGCGATCGAGCGCGCGCGCTGCCTGCTCCCGCGGCATCCCCGCTCGGCCACGTCCGTCGGGCAGGGCGTCGCCGCGGTGCAGGATCTCCAGCAGCGTCCTGCCCATCAGCTCGGGGTGGGAGTGGGTCTGGACGAACCAGCCGGGCCGGACCCGCGCACCCAGGCGCGCCCGGCCGGTATGGGCAACCGGGGCCACGACGGTGTCGCCGACCGGGCGGTGCTCGACGTCGGGATCGCTGCCTCCCGCCGCCAGCAGCCGCAGGAAGTGTGACTTGCCCGACCCGTTCGAGCCGAGCACGGCGACGCGCTCGCCGAACCAGATCTCGAGGTCGAACGGCTTCATCAGCCCGGTGAGCTCGAGCTGCTCGCAGACCACTGCTCGCTTGCCGGTGCGGCCGCCGACCAGCCGCATCCGGACGTCCTGCTCACGGGGGATGGCCTGCGGCGGGCCCGCCTCCTCGAACTTCCGCAGGCGGGTCTGCGCTGCCTGGTACCGCGACGCCAGGCCGTCGTTGTAGGCGGCCTTCTGCTTGTACATGAGCACGAGGGCGCGCAGCTTGGCATGGTCCTCGTCCCAGCGCCGGCGCAGCTCCTCCAGCCGCTCGAAGCGAGCCTTGCGCGCGTCGTGGTACGTCCGGAAGCCGCCGGGGTGCACCCAGGCCGTATTGCCCGCTGCTCCGAGCTCGAGGGTGACCACCCGCGTCGCTGTGCGCGCCAGGAGCTCGCGGTCGTGGCTCACATACAGGATCGTCTTGGCCGAGCCGGACAGCCGCTCCTCCAGCCAGCGCTTGCCCGGGACGTCGAGGAAGTTGTCGGGTTCGTCCAGCAGCAGCACCTCGTCCGGCCCCCGGAGCAGCGCCTCGAGCACCAGCCGTTTCTGCTCACCGCCCGACAAGGTGGAGACCGACCGCCACCGGGCCCGCTCATAGGGAACGCCGAGCGCACTGGTGCAGCACGCGTCCCAGGCCACCTCGGTGTCGTATCCCCCGGCATCGGCGTACTCCGCGAGCGCGGACGCGTACCGCAGCTGGGTGCGCTCGTCGTCGCGATCCATCAGCACCAGCTCGACCCGGTCGACCGCCTCCGCCGCCGCGCGAACCCGCTGCGGGGCCACTGACAGCAACAGGTCGCGGACCGTCCAGTCGGCACCCGTCGGAGTCACCATCTGGCGCATCACGCCCAGACCGCCCGTACGTGTGACCGTGCCGCCGTGCGGGCCCAGCTCGCCGGTCACGATGCGCAGCAGCGTCGTCTTCCCCGCCCCGTTGGCCCCCACCAGCGCGACCTTGGCCCCGTCCCCTACCCGGAACCCGACGTCGTCGAGCAGGACCCGCCCGTCGGGCAGCTCGAATCGGATGCCGGCCAGCTCGACGTGTCCCACGAGCGACCAGTCTGCGGGATCCGCCTCCCTCGTCGCGACCGGATTGCGTGACCGACGCGGCCCTCGGGTCCCAGGGTCACCCCGCCCGTCCCCACGCCGGGTGGCGCGGCGTGCGCGAAGCTCCCCCTCAGCCGGGGCGGACCTCGAAGACCCGGAACCCCTTGGCGCTGCCCAGCCGTTCACAGGACCAGCCCTGCTCCCACATCCAGCGTTGATAGGAGTCCGCGCCCAGGTTCCGGCCGATGACCAGCACGGCACGACCGTGCCGGTTCAGCCGCGGCACCCACCGCTGCAGCAGACCGTGCACCGCGGCTTTCCCGATCCGAATGGGGGGGTTGGACCAGATCTCGTCGAAGCCCAGACCGTCGGGCACCTCGTCGGGGGCGCAGACGTGCAGGCGGTCGCCGAGTCGGTGCGCCTCCGCGTTCGTCCTGGTGGTGTGCAGGGCCCGCTCGTTGACGTCGACGGCCCACACCTGGGCCAGGGGCAGCGTGTGGGCCAGAGCGACGGCCACCAGACCGTAGCCGCACCCCAGGTCGAGCACGGTGCGCGAGTCGGGGTGCGGTCGCTCCGTACGCAGCAGCACGCGGGTGCCGAGGTCGACCCGCCCGTGGGAGAAGACCCCGCTGGCGGTGCGCATCGCCAGCTCGTGGCCCCAGACGTCGGCAGTGAGGTCCGCGTGCCGTGCCGGCGAGGTGGGGTCCGCAGAGAAGTAGTGCTCGCTCATGGCACCGGGTCCCGTCGTGACCGTGCCTGTTGCGCCCGCTCCGCCAGCTGACGGTCGGGCGGATAGCCGACCGCTTCCAGGGTGAGGCCGTGAGCGGGCAGCACCTGTACGCGCGGATCGCGACGGCACCCCGCGAGGATGCGGGCCGGCTCGTCGAGACCGAGCCGGCCTTCTCCGACCGCCACCAGCGCCCCGACCAGGCCGCGCACCATCGAGTGGCAGAACGCGTCGGCCACGACTGTCACCTCGACCAGCCCCCGGGGTCGCAGTGGCTCGAGCTGCAGCAGCGTCCGGACGGTCGTGGCACCGGCTCGCGTCCGGCAGTACGCGGCGAAGTCGTGCTCCCCGAGCAGTCCGTCGACCGCGTCGGCCATCCGCGTGGTGCTGAGCGGCCGACGCCACACCAGCGTGCTTCTGCGCTGCAGCGGGTCCAGGTGGTGCGGCTGATCACAGATGCGGTAGACGTAGCGCCGCCACGCGGCCGAGAACCGGGCGTCGAAGCCCGGCGGCGCGACTGCCACGCTGTGCGCGACGACGTCGTCGGACAGCACGGCGTTGAGCCGTCGGAGCAGTACTGCGTCGGCCCCGTCGCGAGTCGCCTCGAGGGCCGCGGCCGGCACGTCCGCGTGCACGACCTGCCCGCGCGCGTGCACGCCCGCGTCGGTGCGACCCGCGCAGGTCACCGCCACCTTGTCCAGCCGTAGGATCCGGGTGAGCGCCGACTCCAGCTCGTCCTGCACCGTGCGCAAGCCGGGTTGCCGGGCCCATCCGGAGAATGCCGTTCCCTCGTAGCCGAGGTCGATCCGCAGCCGCGTGCCGCTCAGGCCTTCGGCTCCTCGTCGGCGTCACCGGCATCGGTGTCGTCGACGTCTTCGGCCGACTCCTGCGGCTCGGCGCCGGTGGCCTCTGCCTGGCGAGCATCCTCCTCGACGGAGGCCGACCCCGTCGTCTCCTCGTCGGACGGTGTCGCCTCCTCGGCAGGGGCCGGCTCCGGAGCGGGCGTCCCGCTCGCGGCCGGCGTCTGGGGCGAGGACGTACGGCTCGCGAACTCCCTGGCCTCGACCAGCTCGATCACCGCCATCGGCGCGTTGTCGCCCTTGCGGGGACCGATCTTGGTGATCCGCGTGTACCCACCGGGGCGGGTGGCGTAGTTCGGTCCGATCTCGGTGAACAGGCTGTGCACGACACCCTTGTCCCGGATCACGGACAGCACCTGACGACGGTGGTGCAGGTCGTCCCGCTTGGCCTTGCTGATCAACCGCTCGGCGAACGGCCGCAGCCGTCGCGCCTTGGCCTCGGTGGTGGTGATCCGGCCGTGCTCGAACAGGCTCGTCGCGAGGTTGGCGAGGATCATCCGCTGGTGAGCGGGGCTACCGCCCAGCCGCGGGCCCTTGGTGGGCGTTGGCATTGGTCAGACTCCTCGAGGTCGGTACTGCGGGCATGTCCGGGGCGCAGCCGCAGCCTCAGTATTGTTCGTCTTCGACGTAGGTCTGGTCGTCGTCGCCGTAGGCCTCGAGGGCCGCCGCCGGATCGAAACCGGGTGCACTGTCCTTGAGGGACAGGCCCATCTCGACCAGTTTCGCCTTCACCTCGTCGATCGACTTCGCACCGAAGTTCCGGATGTCGAGTAGATCCTGCTCACTGCGGGAGATCAGCTCCCCGACGGTGTGGATGCCCTCGCGCTTGAGGCAGTTGTACGACCGAACGGTGAGGGTGAGCTCCTCGACGGGCAGGGCCAGGTCGGCGGCCAGCTGCTCGTCGACCGGAGACGGACCGATGTCGATGCCCTCTGCCTCGACGTTGAGCTCACGGGCCAGCCCGAACAGCTCGACGAGCGTCTTGCCCGCGCTGGCGATGGCGTCGCGCGGCTTCATCGACGGCTTGGTCTCGACGTCGATCACGAGCCGGTCGAAGTCCGTCCGCTGCTCGACGCGGGTCGCCTCGACCCTGTAGGTCACCTTGAGCACCGGCGAGTAGATCGAGTCGACGGGGAGCCGTCCGATCTCGCCGTCACCGAGGTTGTTCTGGACCGACGACACATAGCCGCGACCCCGCTCGACCACGAGCTCCATCTCGACCCGGCCCTTGTCGTTGAGCGTGGCAAGGTGCAGGTCGGGGTTGTGGACCTCGACGCCCGCGGGCGGGGCGATGTCAGCCGCCGTGACGTCGCCAGGACCCTGCTTGCGCAGGTACATGGTGACCGGCTCGTCGTGCTCGGAGGAGACGACGAGCTCCTTGAGGTTGAGGATGATCTCGGTGACGTCCTCCTTGACCCCCTCGATGGTCGAGAACTCGTGCAGGACGCCGTCGACCTTGATCGACGTGACGGACGCACCGGGGATGGACGAGAGCAGGGTGCGACGCAGGGAGTTGCCGAGGGTGTAACCGAAGCCCGGCTCGAGCGGCTCGATGGCGAACCGTGAGCGGTGGTCTCCGATGACGTCTTCGGACAGGCTGGGGCGCTGGGCGATGAGCACGTGTGATCCTTTCCGCACCGACCGCTATATGAGGGTGCGAACTTGTTGCGGGGCATCCGGCGGGAGCCGGGTGCCATGTCACTTCTTGGAGTAGAACTCCACGATCAGCTGTTCCTGGACGGGCACGTCGATCTGCTGCCGCACGGGCAACGAGTGCACCAGAACGCGCATCTTGTTGGGCAGCACCTCGAGCCAGGCGGGAACGATGCGCTCACCGTGCGTCTCACGCGCGACGATGAACGGGGTCGTCTCGATGGATTTCGGCCGCACGTCGATGACGTCGTGCTCGCTGACCTGGAACGACGGGATGTCGACCTTGCGGCCGTTGACGAGGAAGTGGCCGTGCACGACCAGCTGGCGGGCATGCCGGCGCGTGCGGGCGAACCCGGCGCGGTAGACGACGTTGTCCAGCCGTCCCTCCAGCAGGGCCAGCAGGTTGTCACCGGTCTTGCCGCCCCGACGGCTCGCCTCGTGGTAGTAGTTGCGGAACTGCTTCTCCATGACGCCGTAGGTGAAGCGGGCCTTCTGCTTCTCCTGCAGCTGCAGGCGGTACTCGCTCTCCTTGACCCGGCCGCGGCCGTGCTGGCCGGGCGGGTAGGGGCGACGCTCGAATGCCTGGTCTCCACCGACGAGGTCAACTCCCAGTCGGCGCGACTTCTTCGTCATGGGTCCGGTGTAACGGGCCATGTGAGTCAGGTCTCCTTGGTGGCAGTGCTGGTGGCGGTGCGGGTGGTGTGGGCGATCACGGGCAGATCGTGGGGCGAGGTCAGACGCGACGGCGCTTGGGGGGACGGCAGCCGTTGTGCGGCGTGGGGGTGACGTCCTGGATGGTGCCCACCTCGAGGCCCACGGCCCCGAGCGAGCGGATCGCGGTCTCCCGACCCGAGCCCGGGCCCTTGACGAACACGTCGATCTTCTTCATTCCGTGCTCCATGGCGCGGCGACCGGCTGCCTCTGCGGCCATCTGCGCCGCGTACGGAGTCGACTTGCGCGAGCCCTTGAACCCCACGGTGCCGGCGCTGGCCCACGCGATGACGGCCCCGACAGGGTCGGTGATGGTGACGATGGTGTTGTTGAACGTCGACTTGATGTGGGCTGCGCCCGCGACGACGTTCTTCTTCTCCTTGCGGCGCACCTTCTTGGTGCCTGGTGTCGTACGGCTCTTGGGGGGCATGTGGTCGAGACTCCTGGGATCGAGGGAGAGGATGCGGTCGGGCAGGCATGGGACGTCGCCTGCCGGGAACTACTTCTTGCCGACCTTCTTCTTGCCGGCGACGGTGCGCTTCGGCCCCTTGCGGCCGCGTGCGTTGGTGCGGGTCCGCTGACCGCGCACCGGCAGGCCGCTGCGGTGGCGGCGACCCTGGTAGCTCCCGATCTCGACCTTGCGCCGGATGTCACCGGCGACCTCACGACGGAGGTCGCCCTCGATCTGGAAGTTGCCCTCGATGAAGTCGCGGAGCTTCACGAGCTCCTCGTCACCCAGCTGGTGCACCCGCGTCTCGGGGTTGACCCCGGTGGCGTCGAGGGTCTGCTGGGCGCGGGTGCGACCCATGCCGAAGATGGAGGTGAGCGCGACCCCGACCCGCTTGTCGCGGGGAAGGTCGACGCCGACGAGACGTGCCATGGCGGTGGCGTCCTTTCCGTTCGTCCGGAGGTGTCGTGCGTGCCGCGCCCCGACTCGCCTCGAGGAGCGGCCCCTCAGGGGCGACTCCTCGGTCGGGCCCCGGCCTCCGTCCGGGGGTGACGCGGTGTCCCGGGCGGACCCGGAACCTCGCGAGCGGTCACGCTGGAGGGTGATGCTGCGCCGGCGTGCTGCGCCGGCGCCGTTGCTCGGCCCTGGCGGTCAGCCCTGGCGCTGCTTGTGGCGGGGGTTGTCGCAGATCACCATGACCCGTCGGTTGCGACGGATCACCTTGCACTTGTCGCAGATCTTCTTGACGCTCGGCTGGACCTTCATCGAGCTCTTTCTACTTGTAGCGGTAGACGATGCGTCCGCGGGTGAGGTCGTACGGCGAGAGCTCCACCACGACCCGGTCCTCGGGGAGGATCCGGATGTAGTGCTGGCGCATCTTGCCGCTGATGTGGGCGAGGACCTTGTGCCCGTTCGTCAGCTCCACCCGGAACATGGCGTTCGGCAGAGCCTCCACAACGGAGCCCTCGATCTCGATGACCCCTTCCTTCTTCGGCATGTCCTCCGCAATCTGGGTGTCGTGGGAAGGTGGACGTGAA
>JAQSWV010000015.1 GCA_029266455.1 Nocardioidaceae bacterium | reverse complement strand
GGGATGGCGAGATGGGCAACCACGGTGGCAGACCCCGCGCGCCGGCCACGACGGGTCGCGACACCGAAGTCGCGTCGGCGCCGCAGTCGATGCGGGGCAGGAAGCACGTCGGGGGTGACGGGGCTCAAGCGGCGAGCCGGGTGCGGCCCTTGCGGCGGCGACCCGCCAGAATCGCGCGCCCGGCACGTGTGCGCATACGCAGACGGAAACCATGCGTCTTGTGCCGGCGCCGGTTGTTCGGCTGGAAGGTGCGCTTGCTCACGGAGGGCTCCGAAGTCGTTGTCGTCGAGCGGCTGCGATCGACCGGTGCAGGGTGACTGGGCGGCCCGGGAGGTGGACAGACAGCACCCGTCGGCGCCAGTCCGACTTCCCCACGGTACGGGTCCTCAAGAAGGGGGTCAAACCGCCTCGGTGGGCGAAGTGGTTCCGCTTCGCAACGGACCGCTTCGCGCCTGTGGACAAGTGCTTGCTGATTCGGCGTCGGCTGTGGTTACGTTTTCTCTCCGTCCTCTCCGGTGCTCCCCGGGACGGTTCGCGGGCAGCAGTTCCGAGGGTTCATCCGCCCCGGTGACGTGCGCGTGGTGGCACGTCAGATCACACCGGAGTCACGCTTTGTCCAAGTGCACACAGGTTGTGGACAACCGTGTGGACACCTCAGCGCTCCAGCCCGCACGAGTCGCGCGACGTCTCACCGAGCCTCCCGGAGCCGACGATTGTCAGGGGAATCTTTGTGGCCGACGACGGCGTCCGTACCTCCGAACAGCTTCCCGGCTTCGCACTCGCCACCGGCGCGGACGAGAGGCGGGAGGAAACCAGCCCCCCCGAGGCGGTCGATGACCAGCTCCTGACCCGGGCGTGGCGCCGCACGATCTCGGCGCTCCCGCCCAACCAGCGCGCGTGGTTGCAGGCGTCCCGGCCGCTGACGCTGCACGGCAGCACGCTGATCGTCGCTGTCGCCGCCGACTTCACCCGCGACCAGCTCGAGACCCGCCTCCGCGAGCAGGTCGAGCATGCCCTGGCCGATGCGCTCGGCCACGAAGTGCGGCTGGCGGTGACGGTCGATCCGACCCTGGTTTCGGGTGACGACAGCCCAGCGGCCGACTTCACCGTCGATGAGTCGCTTCATCGCTCCGGAGATTTGTCGACAGATGGACCTGTCGCCGAACGTTTTGGTCGACCGGCAGCAACAGGCCTCACCGGCGACCCACCGCCGGCCCTCACGCCGGCGGTCGCGGAGGCGCGCCTCAACCCCAAGTACGTGTTCGACAGCTTTGTCATCGGCTCGTCCAACCGGTTCGCACACGCCGCAGCAGTAGCGGTTGCTGAAGCACCCGGCAAGGCGTACAACCCCCTGCTCGTCTATGGCGAGTCCGGGCTGGGCAAGACGCACCTGCTGCACGCCATCGGGCACTACGTCCGGAGCCTCTACAACGGCGCGAAGGTGCGGTACGTCTCCAGCGAGGAGTTCACCAACGACTTCATCAACGCCATCCGGGACGACCGGGCCGCGTCGTTCCAACGGCGGTACCGCGACGTCGACGTCCTGCTCATCGACGACATCCAGTTCCTGGAAGGCAAGATCCAGACCCAGGAGGAGTTCTTCCACACCTTCAACACGCTGCACAACGCCAACAAGCAGATCGTGATCACCTCCGACCGGCCGCCCAAGAGGCTCGAGGCGCTCGAGGACCGCCTGCGCAACCGCTTCGAGTGGGGGCTGATCACCGACGTCCAGCCTCCCGACCTGGAGACGCGGATCGCGATCCTGCGCAAGAAGGCCGCGATGGAGAAGCTCACGGCCCCGCCGGACGTGCTGGAGTTCATCGCGTCAAAGATCCAGACCAACATCCGCGAGCTCGAGGGCGCCCTGATCCGCGCGACCGCCTTCGCCAGCCTCAACCGGCAGCCGGTGGATCTGACTCTCGCCGAGATCGTGCTCAAGGACCTGATCCCCGAGGGCGGCGAGCCGGAAATCACCGCTGGACTGATCATCGGTCAGACCTCGTCCTACTTCGGCCTCACCATCGACGACTTGTGCGGGTCCAGTCGCAGCCGCACGCTTGTCACCGCCCGGCAGATTGCGATGTACCTGTGCCGGGAGCTGACGGAGCTGTCCCTGCCCAAGATCGGCCAACAGTTCGGCGGCCGGGACCACACCACGGTGATGCATGCCGATCGAAAGATCCGCCAGCTCCTGGGGGAGCGGCGCACCATCTACAACCAGGTGGCCGAGCTGACGAACCGCATCAAGCAACAGGCACGACAGACCTGACGCCGCGACTGCCCACAGTTGGGGATGACAGTGTGGAAAGCGGACAGAACCTGCTGATGTGCCTGTGGATAACCGGCCACCGCTCCGCAGTTCGTGGTCCTGTCCACTGTTCCGGCTCGCCTGCATCGAGGGTATCCACAACTTCTCCACGTTCTGGGGATGCGCTGACCTGCCGTGACGGACGTCATCCACAGCATCCACAGCCGCTATGACTTCGACGAGATCCACACCAGTTCCACTCTGGTCCATCTGCCTGCTGGTGGCCGAACTGGGGACGACCGCCGGACCTCTGTCCCACCCGCGCCCGCCATGACAAGATGCGAGAGCGGGCACGACCCCGGTTGACTGCCTCTCCACCGATAGCCGGACCGGCGAGACCCCTGCCGGGTCCGCGTCCCCACTCGATCGCTACTGCTTCACCACCGTTCCACTACCGAGTTCCAGATCAGTTCCACGGCCCAGCCCCACTCACCAGCCCACTCACCGAGTCACAGGAGGCCCTGCGGCATGAAGTTCCGTGTCGACCGCGACGCGCTTGCCGAGTCAGTCGCCTGGGCCGCGCGCAGCCTGCCCTCGCGGCCCAGCGTGCCGGTGCTCGCCGGGCTGTTGCTCGACGTGTCATCGACGGGCGAGGCGGCCGCGGAACAGTCCGAGCTCCGGCTCTCCGGGTTCGACTACGAGACCTCGGCCCGGGCCACCCTGCCCGCGGAGGTGATCGCGGAGGGCACGGCGCTGGTCTCCGGCCGGTTGCTGGCCGACATCTGCCGCTCCCTGCCGGCGCACCAGGTGGAGATCACCCTGGACGGCCAGCGGGTGTCCCTGGTGTGCGGCAGCGCACGCTTCACCTTGCAGACCATGCCGGTCGAGGACTACCCGGCGCTGCCGGGCATGCCCGAACAGGCGGGCAGCGTCGCGTCCGACGCGTTCGCCCACTCTGTCGCCCAGGCGGTCGCGGCAGCGGGCCGCGACGACATGCTGCCGTTGCTGACCGGAGTTCGCGTCGAGGTCGACGGCACCAGGATCTCGATGATGGCCACCGACCGGTTCCGCGCCAGCATGGTCGAGCTGGAGTGGTCACCCGAGCGGTCCGACGTCGATCGGCAGGCCCTGGTCCCGGCCCGCGTGCTCAACGACACCGCCAAGTCGCTCACCTCGGGCGCGCGGGTCGGCGTGGCGCTGGCGGACCCCGGCGCAGCAGAAGGGCTCATCGGGTTCCAGGGCGAGGTGGGTGGAGGCACGCGACGCACAACGACCCGCCTGCTGGACGGCGAGTTTCCTCGGGTACGCCAGCTGTTCGCGTCCGAGCCGACCACCCAGGTCTGGGTCGAGACGGCGGCCCTGGTCGAGTCGCTGCGCCGGGTCTCGCTGGTGGCTGAGCGCAACACCCCCGTACGACTGGGTTTCGAGGCCGACCGCGTGCTGCTCGAGGCGGGCAGCGGCGACGAGGCGCAGGCCTCGGAAAGCCTGTCGGTGCACTTGACCGGCGAGCCACTGTCCATCGGCTTCAATCCTGGCTACCTGCTGGACGGGCTGGCCGTGGTGGATGCGCCGTGGTGCCATCTCGCCTTCACCCAGGCGACGCGGCCGGTCTCTATCGCCGGCGCTCCGGAGGAGGGGTCCGACCCCGATCTCAGCTTCCGCTACCTGCTGATGCCGCTGCGCCTGCAGGGCTGATCCGCAATACGGTGGGCGCCGCCACCCGCCGTACGGGTGGTTCGAGCACGGCGCCGCCCCGGTGGCCACTCGACACCAGAGAGGACTGATCGCGATGCACCTTGGCCTGATCGGGCTCGGCAAGATGGGCGGCAACATGCGGGAGCGGCTGCGCCGGAAGGGTCACACCGTGACCGGCTTCGACCACAACCCCGACGTCCGCGATGTCGACGACCTCGACTCGCTGGTCGCGGCGCTGCCGTCGCCCCGCGTGGTGTGGGTGATGGTCCCCGCCGGCGGCCCGACGGAGGAGACCATCGGCAACCTCGTCCCGCTGCTCGACGAGGGCGACGTCGTGGTCGACGGGGGTAACTCGCGGTGGACCGACGACATGCGGCATGCTGCCGACCTCGGTGCTCGCAAGATCGGCTTCGTGGACTGCGGGGTCAGCGGCGGCGTGTGGGGGCTCGAGAACGGGTATGCGCTGATGAGCGGCGGCTCTGCCGAGGACATCGCCAAGTGCCAGCCGATCTTCGACGCGTTGAAGCCCGATGGGAAGTTCGGCTACGTGCACGCCGGCCCGGCCGGTGCCGGCCACTTCGCCAAGATGGTGCACAACGGCATCGAGTACGGGCTGATGCAGGCGTACGCAGAGGGCTTCGAGCTGCTGATGAAGGCGGACGTGGTCGAGAACGTCACCGAGGTGCTGCGCTCGTGGCGAGAAGGCACCGTGATCAGGTCCTGGCTGCTCGACCTCCTGGTGGCGGCGCTCGACGAGGACGAGGGACTGTCCGGCATCGCCGGCTGGGCGGAGGACTCCGGCGAGGGCCGGTGGACGGTCGAGGCCGCCATCGACCACGCGGTCCCGATGAACGCCGTGACGGCCGCGCTGTTCGCCCGCTTCGCGTCGCGGCAGGACGAGTCCACGGCGATGAAGGCGGTGGCGGCCATGCGCAACCAGTTCGGCGGGCACGCCGTCCGCGCCGGCGGTGGGGCACAGCAGATACCGGACGCAGACACGGAGGTGTCGTGACGACGGCCTCCGTCGTCGCGATCGCGGTTGGCCTGTGCACGTCGCTCACCTGTCGCTGCGCGACTTCCGCTCCTACGCCGAGGTAGACGTTCCGCTGACCCCGGGTGCGACCGCATTCGTCGGGCCCAACGGCCAGGGCAAGACCAACCTGGTCGAGGCGGTCGACTACCTGGCCACCCTGACCAGTCACCGCGTCGCCACCGATACTCCGCTGGTACGGGTGGGGGCGGACAGCGCGGTGGTCCGGGCCCGGGTGGTACGCGACGGCCGGGAGGCCCTGCTGGAGGTCGAGCTCGTACCCGGCGGGTCCAACCGGGCGCGGGTCAACCGGGCCCCGCTCCCACGCGTCCGCGAGCTGCTGGGGCTGTTCCGCAGCGTGGTCTTCTCACCGGAGGATCTCACCCTGGTCAAGGGCGACCCCGTGGAGCGACGCCGGTTCCTCGACCAGCTGCTCGTGGCCCGGGCGCCGAGGCTCGCCGGTGTGCGGGCCGACTACGACCGCGTGCTCAGGCAGCGCAACACCCTGCTCAAGTCGGCCGGTGGGTCTCGCCGGTCCTCCTCGGCCGGCGAGTCGGCGCTGCGCACGCTGGACGCCTGGGACGCTCACCTGGCCCGTACCGGTGCAGAGCTGCTGGCCGAGCGGCTGCGCCTGGTGGAGCTGTTGCGGCCGCTGGTGGACGCCAGGTACCGGGACGTGGCCGCATCGGCTCTCGGGCACCGCACGACGGTCTCGATGGCGTACGCGCCGTCCTTTCCCCTGCCGGAACAGGTCACCGTGGACCGCGATGAGCTGCACGCGGCGATGCTGGCCGAGCTGGCCAACCGCCGCGGCGACGAGCTCGACCGGGGCGTCACCCTGGTCGGTCCGCACCGCGACGAGCTGCAGCTCGGCATCGGGGACCTGCCGGCCAGGGGCTATGCCAGCCACGGTGAGTCCTGGTCCCTCGCGCTGAGCCTGCGGCTGGCGTCCTACGACCTGCAGCGGTCCGACGGCGAAGACCCGGTGCTGGTGCTCGACGACGTGTTCGCCGAGCTGGATAGCGACCGTCGCCACCGACTGGCATCCTCGGTGGAGGCGGCAGAACAGGTACTGGTCACCGCAGCCGTGGCAGCCGACGTGCCCGATGCGCTGGCCGGGGCCCGCTACGACGTGCGGGGGGGAGGGGTGCGACGTGTCCACTGAGCGACCCGCCGACGCGGACGAGCCGCCGGCCGACCAGCGCCCCCCGGCGGCCGAGGCGGCGGAAGATCCCGGCCCTGTCGAGGTCGGTCCGGCGCACGACCCGACCGGGAGCGACCTGGCGCGTGCCGTGGCCGCTGCCTACCGTGGCGCCGCCCGCCGGCGCAGCTCCCGGCGCGCAGGCCCGGAGCGTGGCGCCTTCCGTGGCGCCAGCCGTGGGGCCGCCACGCACGCCGCCCCGCAAGCCTCGGGGGCAGGTCCGGACGACCGCGACCCGCAGGCCGTCAGCCGGGCCATGTCGCGGCTGGTCGCCGAGCACGGCTGGACCACCGAGCTCGCCGTCCACGGCGTGTTCGGACGGTGGGAGACGATCGTGGGCGCCGAGGTGGCAGCGCACTGTCGCCCGGAGCGGTTCGTCGACGGCCGGCTGGCGGTGGGCGCCGACTCGACCGCCTGGGCCACGCAGGTGCGACTGCTGGCTCCGATGGTGGTGCAACGGCTGAACGACGAGCTCGGCGACGGCACGGTGACCCGGCTCGAGGTCTCCGGGCCCCAGCAACCGAGCTGGCGGCACGGCAGGTTCGCGGTGCCGGACGCCCGTGGCCCGCGCGACACCTACGGGTGACCCGGCCGCCCGACCTCAGTCGCGCCCGACGGAATTCCGGGTCGCTGAGACGGTCCGAGCGCGAGTCTCCTTTGGGGGGACCCGCTCGGCCACCTGTCCGAGCGTCTGACGGGGGCCGAGGCGCCACTGAAGGGCTACGTAGCCCTTTTGTCCCCCCGCGACGGCGGGTACGCAGGCACTGAGCGGCGCAGGCAGGTAGACTGGGGACGTTCGGGACCGCCGGACCTGACGGTCGCCCGGGTCGCACCGGAGTGACCCGTCACAGGCGGTCCTTCATCGTGTCTACAGGAGGCCTCGCGCGTGACCGCGGACCCGAGCAGCCCCCCGAGCCCCTCCCCCGCCGATGTGGCGAGCCCCGCGGCTTCGGCTGCGCCGCCGGACCCTGCCGTGGACCTGCCGCTGGAGTCCGGCCGCGCGTACGACGCCAGCTCCATCCAGGTGCTCGAGGGCCTCGAGGCGGTCCGCAAGCGGCCGGGCATGTACATCGGGTCCACCGGAGAGCGCGGGCTGCACCACCTGGTCTACGAGGTCGTGGACAACTCGGTCGACGAGGCGCTGGCCGGCTACTGCGACCACATCCGCGTCACGCTGCTGGCCGACGGCGGCGTCAAGGTGGTCGACAACGGCCGCGGGATCCCCACCGATGTCCACCAGGGTGAGGGCATCCCCGCCGTGACGCTCGCCCTGACCCTGCTGCACGCCGGCGGCAAGTTCGGGGGCGGCGGCTACAAGGTGTCCGGCGGTCTGCACGGCGTCGGCGTGTCGGTGGTCAACGCGTTGAGCACGCGGCTCCAGGTCGACGTGAACAACCGGGGACACCACTGGCGCCAGACCTTCAGCTACGGCGTACCCGACGGACCGCTGCAGCAGCTCGAGGAGACGAGCGCCACCGGCACCACCATCACGTTCTGGGCCAGCGACGAGATCTTCGAGACCACCCACTACTCGTTCGAGACGCTCACGGCCCGGTTCCGGGAGATGGCCTTCCTGAACAAGGGCCTCGAGATCGTAGTGCAGGACCAGCGCACCGGTGCGGACGACATCGCCGCCGCGGTCAACGATGCCACCGCCCTGCCCGAGCCGGACGGGTCCGAGGACACCGTGGGGGCTGCCGGGACGTCCGGGATGGAGCGGCGGTTCCGCTACGACGGCGGGCTGGTCGACTATGTCAACCACCTCAACCGGGCCAAGGACCCGGCACACCGGAGCGTGATCGCCTTCGAGACCGAGGCGACCGGGGTACGTGGCGAGTCTGCGCTGAGCCTCGAGCTGGCGATGCAGTGGAACACCACCTTCACGGAGTCGGTGCACACCTTCGCCAACACGATCAACACCCACGAGGGCGGCACTCACGAGGAGGGGTTCCGCTCTGCGCTCACGACGACCGTCAACAGCTGGGCCGAGACCTGGGGTCTGATCAAGAAGAAGGACGACCGGGTCTCGGGCGACGACATCCGCGAGGGTCTGACCGCGATCATCTCGATCAAGCTGGCCGAGCCCCAGTTCGAGGGTCAGACCAAGACCAAGCTCGGCAACACCGAGGCACGGTCGTTCGTCCAGAAGGCCGTCTACGAGCACCTCGGCGCATGGTTCGAGCAGAACCCCGCCGAGGGCAAGGAGGTCGTCCGGAAGGCGATCGCCGCCGCGGCGGCCCGCATCGCGGCCCGCAAGGCGCGTGATCTCGCGCGCAACCGCAAGGGTCTGCTCGGCGGGGGCGGCCTCCCCGGGAAGCTGGCCGACTGCCAGTCCAACAACCCGGACGAGTGCGAGCTGTTCATCGTGGAGGGCAACTCCGCCGGCGGCTCCGCCAAGGGCGGGCGGGACCCTCGTACGCAGGCGATCCTCCCTATCCGCGGCAAGATCCTGAACGTCGAGAAGGCACGCATCGACCGCGTGCTGGCCAACATCGAGGTGCAGTCGATCATCTCCGCCCTCGGCACCGGCATCCATGAGGACTTCGACCGGGCCAAGCTGCGTTACGGCAAGGTCATCCTGATGGCCGATGCCGATGTCGACGGCCAGCACATCTCCACCCTGCTGCTCACCCTGCTGTTCCGCTTCATGCGGCCCTTGATCGAGGGCGGCCACGTCTACCTTGCCCAGCCGCCGCTGTTCAAGATCAAGTGGACGAACGCACCGCACGAGTTGGCGTACTCCGACCGGGAGCGCGACGGGCTGCTCGCCGCCGGCACCGAGGCCGGCCGCCGGCTGCCCAAGGACGGCGCCATCCAGCGCTACAAGGGCCTCGGCGAGATGAACGACTCCGAGCTGTGGGACACCACCATGGACCCCGACGGCCGGGTGCTGCTGCAGGTGTCCCTCGACGACGCTCTGCTCGCCGACGAGCTGTTCAGCATCCTGATGGGCGAGGACGTCGAGCAGCGTCGCTCCTTCATCCAGCGCAACGCCAAGGACGTCCGGTTCCTCGACATCTGACCCACGCCCCAGACCGCTGCCCGGGCCGCCGCCGGGTCGCGAGTGAGCCGACGAGACTCGAAAGGCCGCCCACGTGAGCGACGAGACACCCACCGGCACCAGCGACATCCCCGAGCCGGTGCTGCGCATCCAGCCGGTCGCGCTACAGGACGAGATGCGCCGGTCGTACCTCGACTACGCCATGAGCGTGATCGTGGGCCGGGCGCTGCCGGACGTTCGGGACGGGCTCAAGCCGGTGCACGTCCGGGTGCTGTACGCGATGTACGACGGCGGCTACCGCCCCGACCGCGGCTTCTCCAAGTGCAGCCGCATCGTCGGCGACGTGATGGGCCAGTACCACCCACACGGTGACAGCGCCATCTACGACACCCTGGTGCGGCTGGCACAGCCGTGGCTGATGCGCTATCCGCTGGTGCAGGGTCAGGGCAACTTCGGCTCCCCGGGCAACGATCCGGCCGCCGCCATGCGCTACACCGAGTGCCGGCTGGCACCGCTGGCCATGGAGATGGTGCGCGACATCGACCGCGACACGGTCGACTTCCGGCCGAACTACGACGGTCGGAGCTCCGAGCCGGTGGTGTTGCCGAGCCGGTTCCCCAACCTGCTGGCCAACGGCTCGGCGGGCATCGCGGTCGGCATGGCCACCAACATCCCGCCGCACAACCTCCGCGAGCTCAACGACGGCGTGCAGTGGGCGCTCGCCCACCCCGACGCGACGCGGGAGGAGCTGCTCGAGGAGCTGTTGGCACGGGTGAAGGGCCCGGACTTTCCTACCGGCGCGCTGATCGTCGGGCACCAGGGCATCGAGCAGGCGTACCGCACCGGCCGGGGCTCGATCACCATGCGGGCGGTCGTGGCGGTCGAGGAGGACTCTCGCGGACGCACCTGCCTGGTGATCACCGAGCTGCCGTACCAGGTGAACCCCGACAACCTCGCCATCAAGATCGCCGAGCTGGCCGACTCGGGACGGGTGCAGGGCATCGCCGACGTACGCGACGACTCGTCATCACGCACCGGCCGCCGCCTGGTCGTGGTGCTGAAGCGCGACGCCGTGGCCCGGGTCGTGCTCAACAACCTGTACAAGCACACCCAGCTGCAGGACAACTTCTCGGCGAACATGCTGGCGCTGGTCGACGAGGTGCCCCGCACGCTGAGCCTGGACGCTTTCGTCTCGCACTGGGTCGTCCACCAGGTCGAGGTCATCCAGCGCCGCACCCGCTACCGCCTGCGCAAGGCCGAGGAGGAGGCGCACGTCTTCCGCGGCATGGTGAAGGCGCTCGATGCGCTCGACGAGGTCATTGCCCTGATCCGTGCAAGCCAGACCACCGAGGAGGCGCGCGAGGGCCTGATCTCGATGCTGGAGATCGACGAGGTGCAGGCGCGCGCCATCCTGGACATGCAGTTGCGGCGCCTGGCCGCGCTCGAGCGGCAGCGGATCATCGATGACCTCGCCAAGCTCGAGACCGAGATCGCCGACCTCGAGGACATCCTGGCCAGCCCGGCCCGTCAGCGGACGATCATCGGCGACGAGTTGCAACAGCTGGTCGACAAGTTCGGTGACGACCGTCGCAGTCAGCTCGTGCCGGCGGACGGCGACCTGTCGATGGAGGACCTGATCCCCGACGAGGACGTCGTCGTGACCATCACGCGCGGGGGGTACGCCAAGCGCACCCGCACCGACCAGTACCGCGTGCAGAAGCGTGGCGGGAAGGGCGTACGTGGGGCGACGCTGCGCGGCGACGACGTGGTCGAGCACCTGTTCGCCACCACCGCGCACCACTGGATACTGTTCTTCACCGACCAGGGGCGGGTCTACCGGACGAAGGCGTACCACCTGCCGGAGGCGGCCCGTGACGCCAAGGGCGGGCACGTGGCCGGGCTGCTGAGCTTCCAGCCCGACGAGCAGATCGCCGAGGTGCTGACGATCCGCGACTACGCGCAGGCGCCTTTCCTCGTGCTCGCCACGCGTAAGGGGATGGTGAAGAAGACGCGGCTGCCCGAGTACGACTCGCCCCGGCAGGCCGGCCTGATCGCGCTGAACTTCCGCACCGACGACGACAGCCTGATCGGCGCCGACCTGGTCAGCGCCGATGACGAGATCATGCTGGTGTCGAGACGCGGCCAGGCATTGCGCTTCACGGCGGCCGATGACGTGATGCGTCCGATGGGGCGGGCCACCTCGGGGGTCACCGGCATGCGCTTCCGCGGCGATGACGAGGTGCTGGCCATGGCGGTCATCCGCGCCGGTGAGGAACACGCCGGTCAGTACGTCTTCACCGCAACCGACGGTGGCTACGCAAAGCGCACCCCGGTCGACCAGTACCGCTCGACCGGGCGGGGCGGACTCGGCGTCAAGGCGATGAAGCTCGTCGACCAGCGCGGGGTGCTCGTGGGTGCCGTGGTGGTCCGTGCGGGTGACGAGGTGATGGCCATCCGATCCTCGGGCCAGGTCACCCGTAGTGCGGTGGCCGGGTTGCCGGTCAAGAGTCGTGACACGATGGGCGTGAAGTTCGTGGACGTGGCGTCCGGCGACCAGGTCGTCGCCATCGCCCGCAACGACGAGAAGTACGTGGCCGACGACATCGCGCCGGCTGATGTCAGCAGCGAGGACGGGCCGGACGACGGACCGGACGACGAGGCGGACGTCGGGCCGGAGGACGCAGTCGCCGGTCCCGGCGCTGGTGTCGATGAGGTCGACGAGGTCGGTGACGACGAGGTCACCGGCGCTGGTACCGCCCCGCTGGACGGCCTCGCGGGCGACGATGGGCAGGAGTCCGAATGAGCGACCGAACGCCGGACGAGCAGGAGCCGGTGGCTCCCCGGCGCGGACTCGCGGGTCCGGCCGAGGCGCAGCAGTCTCCGGCGGCGCCGGACGCACCGGCCCCGGGTGCGGCCTCCGGTGCTGCGTCCGGCGCGACCTCCGGCGCGACTCCGCGCAAGAAGCCGCGAAGCGCACCGAAGGCCAAGACCGGGGCTGCTCCCGCCACCGGCGCGACCGCTCCCCCGGCCAAGCGCCAGCCGGCCGAGGCGACGCAGTCGAGACAGAGCACGCAGCCCGCAGCCGCCCCGCCCGCTGCGGCACCTGCGCAGGGGTCCGAACCCAGCCGGCCACCGAGTGGGCAGGGCGACCCGGCCAGTGACGGTCCCGACACACAGACCATGCCGCGGGTCGCCGAGGCCGAGAAGGGGCGGCCGGACGCCCCCACCCGCCAGTCCGCGACCCGAGCGCCCTCCAGCACGACGCCGGCAGCGGCGGCGGCCGCCACCGCCCAGGGCCGGTCCGGAGATCCCGCGCCGAGGCAGACCCGCAAGGCCCGGCTGCGCATGGTGCGCATCGACCCGTGGTCGGTGATGAAGATGGCGTTCGCGCTGTCGATCGCGCTGGCCGTGATCACGGTGGTCGCCGTCGCGATCGTCTGGACGGTCCTGGACAACGCCGGCGTGTGGGACTCGATCAACACCAGCATCGCCGCGCTGGACACCGGGCAGAACATCGATGTGGAGGAGTACGTCGGCCTGGACCGCGTCATGGGCATCACCATGCTGGTCGCGGCCGCCGACGTGATCCTGCTAACCGCACTCGCCACCTTGGGGGCGTTCATGTACAACCTGGCGGCTGCCTTGCTCGGCGGGCTCGAGGTCACCCTGGCCGAGGATCGCTGAGCGGAGCGGATCCGCGCCTGTCGCCGCGGCAGTCGATGTGCGCTGTCGCCGCGGGCGGCCGATTCGCGGCCGTCGCCAGGGGTGGGATAGCCTGCCGTGGCTGACGAGCCCCCCGGGCCTATAGCTCAGACGGTTAGAGCGCTTCCCTGATAAGGAAGAGGTCAGAGGTTCAAGTCCTCTTAGGCCCACCCGTATTGCCGCAGGCCAGCGCTGCCGAGCAGCCGGTCCGTTGCTGCCTGCCGATGACGGCGACGCGCCTGAGCGCCGGCGGCAGTCGGGGCGTGGGCTCAGCCACGGGTGTCGCGAACCTGGCGCACGAGCTCGTTCATCCGAAGCGACACCTGCTGTACGTGCGGGATGTCCTTGAGCACGGCCGTGCCCTCCTCGCTGGCGGCCGAAACCCTGAGCGTGCCAGCTCCGACGAGCCGGTCGAGGATGCCCTGTTCGAACGCCACGTCATTGATGCGCAACAGCGGGATGTCGCGACCGGATCGGCGCAGGATTCCCTTGCGCGTGACCAGGCGTTCGTTCGTCAGGGTGTATGTACGGGTCCACCATCCCAGCGCCGGCCACAGGCCGAAAACGACCACCACACCCACGAAGGCGACCCAGCCGAGCGTGTCGAGCCACCCGAGGGAACCGTCCTCGGGGCCCGCAACCAACACGATGATCAGCCCCACCAGGGCTGCAGCGGAGATGAGCATGGCACCGAGCAGGTGCTTCCAGTGCTCGTGCATCTCGAGGACGATGCGCTCGTCCTGCGAGAGCTGGTCGGCCGATAGCCCCATGCCACCACAATGCCGGAGTGGATCGGCCGTGCGACTCACCCTTGCCGGGTGAGTTCCCCGCTGCTCCCTCAAGCCGTAGGGGAGGCGGAACCGAGAAGGGCATCCTCGTCGTCCCTGGCGAACACGTGGAGCCCGAGCCGCCTGGACACCTCCTGGCAGACGCGCACACCGCGGACGCTGTTCCCGTGTGGGTCGAGCCCCGGTGAGAACGTCGCGAGTCCCCCCTTGCCCGGGATGGCTGCGAGGATGCCGCCGCTGACCGAGCTCTTGGCCGGCACACCCACGTCGAAGGCCCACTCCCCCGCGAAGTCGTACATTCCGCAGGTGAACATCACGCTGAGCACGTCCCGTACCCGGGCTGCGGGTAGCGGACGGGCACCCGTGGCGGGATTGACCCAACCGTTGGCAAGCGTTGCCGCCATCCTCGCGAGATCGTCGCAGGTGATCATCACCGAGCACTGCTGCAGGTAGACCGCAAGGGTCTCCTCGACATCACCCACCAGGGAACCATGGCTGCGCATGAGATAGGCGATCGCCCGATTCCGGTCCGCGGTGCGCCACTCACGTTCGAAGATGTCGCGGTCCACGTCGAGGCTCTCGTTGCCGGCACACAGCCGCATGACCTCAACGATGCGCTGCACCTTCTCCCTGGAGTCCTTGCCCGAGACCAGGTCGGAGGTCGCGATGGCCCCGGCGTTGATCATCGGGTTGAAGGGCCGCTGACGGCGCCCGTCGAGGACGATCGAGTTGAACGCGTCACCACTGGGCTCGACACCCACCCTGGCCAGGACGTGATCGCTGCCGTGGTCCGCGAGCGCCAGACCGTAGGCGAACACCTTCGAGATCGACTGCATGGCAAAGGCCTGGTCGTGGTGACCGACCCCGTAGATCTCGCCTTCGAGGTCCGCCACACAGATGCCGAACGTGTGACGCTCATCCCCGGCGTCCTCCGGCGGATAATAGCCTCGCCCCGACTCGTAGAACCTGTCGATGCTCTCGTCTTCAATGGCGACGTGTCGCTGGTACAGCTCGGCTAGGCGCTCATTGATCCGTCGGCGTCGGGCGTTCACCCTAGACCTCCACCGGAGTCATGCGCTGCACATGCGCGCCTGCCTCGCCGGTGGCATCGCAGGAATCCTCGCGTTCCAGGTGGGCCTCTCCGCTTCTCACCTCGTTCAACCTACGACACGCTCCGGCCGGTCGGGCTGTGTGTATTCGGATTCGCTGCAACCCGGCTGCGCTGATACTCGCCCCGAGCACATGCAGGCCATTGGCGGGCGCCGGGGTGACATAGGAGAGACGGGACGTCACTCAGCGTGCTCGAGGCATTGACAGATCGGCTCAGGAGTGTTGACGTCCGGACCCCTCAGCGACACTCTGTCTGACAGTGCTCGGAAGGGGTAGACAGAGGCACCCCTCACCATCGGGACCCGGGAACCCATGTCACCGCGGCGCCAGGGTTGGCAGCGCCGAAGAGTCGGCGAACGCGCGGCTCGTTCCTGGTGGGTGGAGCACAGAGCGGCCCCAAGGAGGGACATCCGATGGCGGCGCAGACAATCGAGGCCTTGCGGTCCGAGGTGGCCGGCCCGGCGATCCTTCCGGGAGACACCGACTACGAGGACGCCAGGAAGGTCTACAACTTCATGATCGACCGCCGCCCGGCGGCTGTCGTGCGGTGCATGACCGACGCGGACGTGGCCGCCGTGGTGCGGCATGCGGCGGAGGCGGGCCTGGAGCTGGCGGTACGCGGCGGAGGACACAGCGTCCCCGGTTTCGGGACAGCGGACGGTGCCCTCGTCGCCGATCTTTCCGGCCTCAGCACGCTGACCGTTGACCCTGCCGGGCGGACCGCCCGGGCCGGCGGCGGCATGACCTGGGGGGCCTTCAACGACGGCGCGGGCGCACACGGCCTGGCGACCACCGGCGGGATCATCTCTACTACCGGTGTTGGCGGGCTGACACTCGGTGGCGGCATCGGCTACCTGGCACGCGGGTACGGCTTGTCGTGCGACAACCTGCTCTCGGCCCAGGTCGTGACGGCGGACGGACATCTCGTCACCGCGAGCGCGGACGAGCACCCTGACCTCTTCTGGGCGCTGCGCGGAGGAGGCGGCAACTTCGGCGTCGTCACCGAGTTCACCTTCCAGCTGCACCCGGTGGCAGACATCTACGGCGGCCCGATGTTCTTCGAGCTCTCCGACGGGGAGGCGGTTCTCTCCTACTTCAACGACTTCATCAAGACGGCACCGCGCGAGTACGGCGGGTTCCCGGCTTTCCAGATCGCCCCACCCCTCCCCTTCGTCCCCGAGGACCGGGTGGGCGAGCCCTTCGTCGCCCTGATCTCGTGCTGGAGCGGCTCCCCCTCCGACGGCGAGAAGCTCCTGCAGGGGTTCCGAGATGTCGCGAACCCGGTCGCCGAGCACGTCGGCTCGATGCCCTACCCGGCTCTCAACAGTGCTTTCGACGCCCTGGTCCCGCGGGGACTGCAGCACTACTGGAAGGCGGAGTTCGTGGACGACCTGTCGAAGGAGGCGATCCAAGCGCACATGGAGCACGGGCCACGCGTACCGGTGGTCAACTCGACCGTGCACCTGTACCCGATCAACGGCGCCTGCCACGACGTGGCCGCGGACGCGAGCGCCTTCGGGCACCGTGACGCCACGTACGCGGTGGTGATCGCAGGCATGTGGCCCGACCCGGCGGACAACGACGCCAACACCAGGTGGGTCAAGGGCTACGACGCGGCGATCGCGCCGCTGTCACAGGGTGGTGGCTATGTCAACTTCGCGTCCGGCGACGACCAGGCGAAGGTGGCAGTGAACTACGGCGCCAACTATGACCGGCTTCGAGAGGTCAAGCGCCGGTACGACCCCGACAACCTGTTCCATCTGAACCAGAACATCGAGCCCTGAACGCCTCGCGTCGGAGCGTCCGAGGCTTTTCGAAGTCCACTACCGGACCGTCGGAAGAAGACCACCGTCAAGTCCGCCAGCTAACCGTGTCTTCTCAAGGTGACAGCAGCGTCGGTTCTTCGTGGCCAGCACCCCCTGCCGCCGGCATGCGCCTGCTCGCGGTCCCTGCTGCTGGTGTTTAGCGCTTGAACGCCGCGACGAAAGTGGCCCGCATGGGGAGGCGCACCGCGCCTGACTCGTCGGCGTAGCCGCCGAGCAGGTCCTCGGTGTCGGCGACGATCCGCGAGTAGTTCTCCGGCGTGATCTGCTCGGCGATCGGAGTGGCTCGGAGTTCCGTGTCTGCCACCGCGGCCGCGGACGGGAACACTGCCACTCCGAGGCTCGAACGCAACTCCAGCAGCGACAGGCCGGCCGCCGAGGTGAGCGCACGCAGACCATGGACGTCGCCTTGAGACCAGTAGGTGCCGAGCAGATCCCGGGCCTCGGGACCAGCATGCCGGGCGACGAGTTCGACGAACGGACCATAAGCCGGCTGCTCGGCCAACGGCGCGTACGTCTGCAGTGCGACCACGCCACCGGGGACGATAACGCGCGCCATCTCGCTCAACGCGCGGCCAGGGTGCGCGAAGAAGAAGAGCGCGGACTGGCAGAGTGCGACGTCGAACTCGGCGTCAGCGAAGGGGAGATCCTCGGCGTCGCCCTGGACCCACTCGAGGTCGGGCCTCGCAGCCAGCGCCACCTCGAGCATCGCCGGGTTCAGGTCGACCCCCACAACACGACCAGCCTCCACGACGTCACGAGCGGCCCGCGCGACGACTCCAGTGCCACAGGCCACATCGAGCACCGACTGACCCTCGCGTACACGGGCGCAGTCCACCAGCTGGGGTGCCCATTGCCCGAACAGGGCAGGGACGAAAAGGTCGTCGTACGCCTGGGCCTGTTGACGGTTGAGCTGGAAGGTCTCGGTCATCGGGAGCCACCTCCTAGGTTCGACAACGGGGCCAGCGTCGACCCTGCGAGTGCGCGGAACATCGGCCAAGTGACCTATTCACGGGCGCGTCCGAGTGGCGATCATGGACGCGTGGCACCCGTTGACCGTCTTGAGTCTGCTGACCGTCTTGAGTCTGCGCGGGCTGCCGCCGAGGCCGGACGCTGGGAGGAGGCACGGACGGCCTTTGCCGCCGCCGCCGCCGCGGACGAGTCCGCCGACGCGGTAGACGGTCTGGGCCGTGTTTGCTGGTGGCTGGGCGAGGTGCGCGCTGCGATCCGCCACCGGACGCGAGCGTTCACTTTGCTGCGTCAGGCCGGTCGGGACGACGAGGCCACGTTGGTCGCCCTCGACCTCTGCGTCTGGTACCAGACGAACCTCGACAACGATGCGGCAGCCGGGGGCTGGCTGGCCCGGGCGACCCGGGCAGCCGACGGCACGACGGACCCGGCGGTCAGAGGCTGGCTGACGCTGGTCGGCGCCTATCTGTCGTCCGACAGCGCGAAGCAACGTGCCGCGCTGGAGAAGGTTCGCCGACTGGCGAAGCAGGCCTCCGACGATGGGCTGCATGCGATGGCACTGTCCGATTTGGGCCTGCTGCTTGTGGCAGACGGCGAGGTGCAGGACGGGATGGCGCTCCTCGACGAAGCGATGGCGACCACGCTCGGCGGTTACGACGGCCGCCTGGAGGTCGTCGTCTGGTCGAGCTGCAACATGCTTGCCGCGTGCAGCCTGGTCGACGACCTTCGACGCGCCACACAGTGGTGCCAGGTGGCCGAGGAGTTCACCGACACCTACGGCTGCCCGTTTCTTCAGGCCCGGTGCCGGGCCCACTACGGCTCGGTCCTGTTCGCGGCCGGGCGCTGGAGCCTCGCCGAGCTCGAACTCCAGCGGGCATTGTCGATGTCGGAGGACGTCGGGCGTCATGCCCTGCTTGAGGCGGGGACCACGCTCGCTGCCCTCCGCCTCCGGGAGGGTCGGCTGAGCGAGGCGGTCGAGCTGGTCGAGGGGCTCGATATGAGTCTTCCTGCCGCCGCCCTGGTTGCTGCGGAGGTGCGGCTTGCCGCCGGCCGACCGGAGGATGCCGCGGCACTGCTGCGCGCCCGCCTCGTCCTGCTCGACGCGGATGACCCGCAAGGTGACCTTCTCGCGGCCGCCTTGAGCGAGGCGTATCTGGCCGCGGGCGACCTGCCCGGAGCAGCCGAGACGCTGGCTGATCGTCGGGCCGACCCGACGAGGCCCGCTCTGCCCCGTGGGAAAGCCCAGCTGACCCGCTGCGCGGGGCTCTTCGCGGCGGCATCGGGCGAGGCGACCACAGCGGTGCGACGGCTGGCGGACGCGCTGGCCAGCTTCGAGGAGCACTGCTTGCCGTTCGAGGCCGCCCGTACCCGGCTCGACCTGGCAAGAACCCTGGCTGACGACGACCCCGAGGCAGCTGTCGCTCATGCCGCCGAGGCGTTGCGCGATCTCAGGCGACTAGGGGCGGCTGGCGAGGCGGCCACGGCCGCCGCGATGCTCCGTAAGCTCGGGGTGACTCCGGGCCCCGAGCCTCGTGACCCCGGGGTGCTTACCCGGCGAGAGCAGGACGTGCTCGCCCTGGTCGCCGACGGACTGACTAATCCGCAGATCGCTGAGCGACTGTTCCTGAGCCGCAAGACGGTGGCGCATCACGTCAGTAGCATCCTCGCCAAGCTGGCCCTTCGCTCCCGTGCCGAGGCCGCCGCGTACGCCACGCGGGTCGGAGCATCTCGTTCGCGCCGCTGACCGAGGACGCTCGACGTGTACCTCAGCCCTCCCGCGAAGGGGCCCCCGCCAGGGACAACGCATCGGCTGGCAACCCTCCGCAAGGTAGGCTCCCTCCCTGATGAGAAGAGGTCAGGAATCCACCTCCTCTTAGACCCACCACCTGCCCGGCGCCATGAGGAGGACGCGAAGTGAAGAAGATGGCAGCCGTTCTCCTCGCCGCCGCGGGTGCCGCCTGGGCGTTCCGCCGTTCCCGGGCCGACCAGGCGGAGGCCGACCTGTGGGCAGAGGCGACCGACCCGATCGACGGCCCGAGCAGCGGTCCCGGCGGTGGCCCCGGCAGCGGCTCGGCCGACACCGCCTCCCCGCGCTGACCCGGTCCCGGGGGACGTAGCTCAACTGGCAGAGCACCGCCTTTGCAAGGCGGGGGTTGAGGGTTCGAGTCCCTTCGTCTCCACCAGGTGGACGGGCCGACACGGCGACCATCTCACCTGTCGTCCCCGCGGGACAGCTCAAAGACCACGGGAAGACCGACCGGAAGGCTGACGATGACTGGCGTCGTGGCGTTCGACGTGAACGAGACCCTGCTCGACCTCAGCGCGCTCGACCCGGCATTCGAGGAGCTGTTCGGCTCAACGGCGCTTCGGCCGCAGTGGTTCGCCCAGATGCTGCAGCTGGCCTTCGTCGGCGGCCTGTCGGGCGAGTACGTGGACTTCAGTGCCGCGCAGCACGCGGCGCTGCTCATGCTGGGCGAGAAGGTCGGACGCACCGTCGACCCGGTGGAAGCCACCGACATGGTGGAGCGCATGAGCTCACTGCCGCCGTACCCGGAGGTCGCCGAGGCCCTGCGCCGGCTGCACGGGAGCGGGGTGCGGACCGTGGCTCTGACGAACTCGGTGGCCGGGGTCGCGGAGGCCCAGCTGTCCCATGCCGGCCTCAGGGACGCCTTCGACGACGTCATCTCCGCCGACTCCGTCCGGCGGCTCAAGCCGGCCCCCGAGCCGTACCTGGCCGTGGCCCGCGCCTTCGCGGTCGACATCAGCGACGTACGGCTGGTGGCCGCACACTCGTGGGACGTGTCCGGCGCGATGGCAGCCGGGTGCTCGGCCGCGTTCGTGACCCGGCCGGGACAGGTGCTGAGCCCGATCGGGCGTCAGCCCGACATCGTCGGTGCGGACATCGCCGACGTGGTGGACCAGATCCTGACCCGCGAAGCGACCTGACGGGGTCACCAGCCCGACGCCTGCCGACGGCGCTCGTCGTCGTCGACCCGCGGGCAGGTGACGCACTCCCGCACCCCGGGGGAGCGGTAGAGGAAGCAGCAGCTCCAGCGGCGCCTGGTCCAGTGCCGGCGACCGCGCGCGTCGTCGATCTGGTGCAGGGTCGATCCGCCGACCAGCGGGCTCCGACCGTCGCCCAGCACCAGCCGGGCATCTGCCGCTGCACGCGCCATGTCGCCGCTCACCCATCCACCGCTCAGGAACGCCACGTCCAGCGCGTCGGTCACCGCCCCCCACAGCCCGTGCGACCCGATCCGGGTGGTCGTGGAGTACGCCGTCACCAACCGCTCGGCGTGCCCGACAGTGGTCTCGTACAGCAACGCGGCCAGGTCACCGACGTCGTCGACGACGGCCGCGCCTTGCTCGCCGGCGGCCGGGTCATCGACCAGACCCGTCCACCGAGTCGACTCGACCGCGGTGGCCACGACCGGCGCCCCCGCCGTGACCAGTCGGAACAGCACCCGCTCGGGCGCGACGTCGAGCACGCGCCGGTCGAGGTGGAAGACGCCGACCGCCGGCAGGGTGACCGCCGCCAGGTACCAGTCGAGCACCAGACCCTGACCCGTGAGCCGCCCCTCGTCCACCGCGTCGCCCCCGTAGGCATCGGCGGTCTCCTGCTGCCACGCGCGGAGCCGGTCCGGTTCAGCCAGCAGGTCGCTGCACCGCGTCCATCCCGGCCGGGAGTCAGCTGCCGCCTGCACGCTCGTCCAGGAGATGCCGGCGTCCAGCTGGCGCAGGCTGTCGGCCACCGCTCCCATCCGGCCGACCGTACCGCGTGGTGAGGTCGCGGACGGCGACGGTGCCGTCGGCTCCGGCGGACCTTAGGCTGAGCCTCCCTTCCTACGTCGAGGAGTCTCCGCATGCCGCAGACCGTCCGCGGTGTCATCGCAGCCGCCAAGGACGCACCCGTCCGCATCGAGCAGATCGTGGTGCCCGATCCCGGCCCCGGAGAGGCAGTGGTCCGGGTACAGGCATGCGGTGTGTGCCACACCGACCTCCACTACCGCCAAGGAGGCATCAACGACGAGTTCCCGTTCCTGCTCGGGCACGAGGCCGCGGGCGTGGTCGAGGCCGTCGGCCCCGGCGTCGACGAGGTGGCCCCGGGCGACTACGTGATCCTCAACTGGCGCGCGGTGTGCGGGCAGTGCCGGGCCTGCCGCCGGGGTCGGCCGTGGTACTGCTTCGCCACCGCCAACGCCACGCAGAAGATGACGCTCGAGGACGGCACGGAGCTGAGCCCAGCACTGGGTATCGGCGCGTTCGCCGACAAGACACTGGTGGCGGCCGGCCAGTGCACGAAGGTGGACCCTGCGGCCTCGCCGGCGGTGGCCGGGCTGCTGGGCTGTGGGGTGATGGCCGGGCTGGGCGCCGCCATCAACACCGGTGGGGTGACCCGTGGTGACACCGTCGCCGTGATCGGCTGTGGCGGCGTCGGCAGCGCCGCCGTCGCAGGCGCGCGGCTGGCCGGCGCAGCGAAGATCATCGCCATCGACCTCGACCCGAGGAAGCTGGCATGGGCCGAGGGTCTCGGAGCCACCGACACGGTCGATGCCTCGCAGGTCGGCGACGTGGTGCAGGCCGTCCGGGATCTGACCGGCGGCTTCGGCGCTGACGTGGTCATCGACGCCGTGGGCCGTCCGGAGACCTGGAAGCAGGCCTTCTACGCTCGTGATCTGGCCGGCACCGTGGTCATGGTCGGGGTCCCCACCCCGGAGATGACCGTCGAGCTCCCGCTCATCGACGTGTTCGGCCGCGGCGGCTCCCTGAAGTCGAGCTGGTACGGCGACTGCCTGCCCAGTCGCGACTTCCCCCTGCTGATCGACCTGTACCTGCAAGGGCGGCTCGACCTCGACGCGTTCGTGACCGAGACCATCTCGCTCGACCAGGTGGAGCCCGCGTTCGACAAGATGCACCGCGGAGAGGTGCTCCGCTCGGTCGTCCTGCTCTGACCGTGGTGCACCCGCGGGAGCCCGCGGTGCGTCCGTCGATGGCGCGGGTGCGGCTCGTGGGGGTCGATGCGGCTCGTGGCGTCGCCCTGGTCGGCATGATGGCCGTGCACCTGATGCCGGGCATGCAGGCCGACGGCGACCCGTCCTGGACCGACCAGATCGCGCGGGGGCGCGCCGCCGCCGCGTTCGCCCTGCTCGCCGGAGTCGCACTTGCGCTCGCCAACGGGCGCGGGCAGCCCCTGCGGGGGCGGGCATGGGCCGCCGCGGGGGCGGGGCTGCTGGTGCGGTGCGTCTGCATCGCCGTCCTGGGGTTGGCGCTGGGCATGCTCGAGTCCGGGCTCGCGATCATCCTGGTGAACTACTCGCTCCTGTTCGCCGTGGCCATCCCGCTGCTCGGTCTGCGTGCGCCTGCCCTGGCCACGCTGGCCGTCGTGGTGACAGTGGCCGTCCCGATCTGGTCACACGTCGTACGCGCCGACCTTGCGCCGATGCGAGGTGCCAGCCCGGTCTTCGTCGACATCACCGAACCGGCGACGCTGCTGTCGGAGCTGTTGCTGACGGGCTATTACCCGGTGCTCTCCTGGATCGCCTATCTCGCGGCCGGCATGGCCGTCGGCCGGCTCGACCTGGCCGATCGACGGACGGCGGCCCGGCTGCTCCTGGGCGGCACGGCGCTCGCGGTGGTCGCGGTGGTCGCGTCGCAGCAGCTGCTCCAGCGTCCGGAGGCGCGGACGGCACTGCCGGCGGGGGTGGCCGATCAGGTCCGGTACGGCACCGCGCCACCGACGACCTGGTGGTGGCTAGCCATCGTCGAGCCGCACAGCACCACGCCGTTCGACCTCGCGCACACGATCGGCACCGCACTGGCACTGCTGGGCGGGTGCCTGCTGCTCGCGCCGCTTCTCGGGCGATGGATGGTCCCGTTGGCCTGGGCGGGCAGCATGACGCTGACGCTGTACTCGCTGCACGTGCTCGCCGTCGCGGTGGTGCCGGTCTCCGAGCACCCAGGGCGGGTCTGGTTGATCCAGTCGCTCCTGGCCGTGGGGTTCGCGGCGTACTGGAGGTCGTCGTCACCGCGGGGACCCCTCGAGCAGCTGGTGGCCTGGCCGGCGCAGTGGGCGGCTGCGGCGGTGCGCACCTCCGGTCGCTAGCGTGCGCCCATGGCCCGTATCGACCGCGTCGTGACCTCCGGCACCTTCTCCCTCGACGGCGAGACCTTCGAGGTGGACAACAACGTCTGGATCGTCGGCGACGACGACCGGGCGATCGTCATCGACGCCGCCCACGACGCCGAGCCGATCATCGCCGCGCTCGGCACCCGTGAGCTGCTGGGCATCGTGTGCACGCACGGGCACGACGATCACATCAGCGCCGCCGGCGAACTCCGGGACGTCACCGCCGCGCCGGTGTGGCTGCACCCCGCGGACCGGATGCTGTGGGACGTGCTCTATCACGACAGCTCGCCCGACCGCGACCTGCTCGACGGCACGACGCTGTCGGTCGCCGGGATCGAACTGACCGCGCTGCACACACCGGGACACTCGCCCGGCAGCACGTGCCTGGTCGCACCCGAGCTGACAACGGTCTTCAGCGGGGACACGCTGTTCTCCGGCGGGCCGGGCGCCACCGGGCGGTCGTTCTCCGACCGGCCCACCATCGAGGCGTCGATCCGGGCGCGCCTGCTGACCCTGCCCGGCGCGACCGAGGTCCGTACCGGGCACGGCGACAGCACGTCGATCGAGGCAGAAGCCGCACGCCCGCCGTTCGGCGCCCAGTCCGGCCAGTAGCGGCCGACGGTCGCGGGACTCGAGTCCTCGAAACTGCTGCGATCGCGGGGTGCGGACCGACAGCTGGTGACCGACGGCTACGGGGCTGCCAGCGACAGGACGTAGAACACGTCGTCCATGTCGTCCATGTCGTCCATGTCGTCCATGTCGTCCATGTCGTGCGGGTCTTCCTCGTCGGCACCGCCCCGTGTCCGCACGTGCCACCCCCGCTCGGCCGCCACTGCTCGGACACCGACCTCCTGCCCGGCCGCCGACATCGTGACGACCACGCCGTCGGCCCGCAGCCACCGTCGCGCCTGGTGGAGCACGGCCCGCAGCGGGTCCAGCCCGTCAGCGCCGCCGTACACGGTGGCCAGAGGCTCGGCCGTCCGGTAGTCGGCCGGCAGCCGGTCGACGAGCGCGGCCGGCACGTGCGGCAGATACGCCACCGCGATGTCGACCCGGCCTTGGTAGCTGGCCGGCAGCCCGTCGAACCAGTCCCCGGTGTACACCTCGAAGCCGTGCTCGGCGCCGTTCCGGCGGGCACAGGCCACGGCGACGGGGTCGTGGTCGACCGCGGCGACAACTCCCCGCCGCAGCCCGGCGGACACCGCCGCCGCGATCGCCCCTGACCCGCAGCCCAGGTCGACGACCCGTACGGCAGGCAGCGACCGGGCCGCAGCCAGGCAGAGGTCGACCAGCGGCTCCGCGCGTCGACGGGGCACGAAGACCGCAGTGTCCACGGCGACCCTGATGCCGGCGAACACCGCGCAGCCCAGCACGTGCTCGAGGGGGGTGCCCTGCTCGCGCCTGCGCACCGCGTGCTCCCGTTCGGGTCCGGCGGAGAACCGCGCCAGCAGCTGCGCCGCCTCCTCCTCGGCGAACACGCATCCGGCGGCGCGCAGCCGGGTGATGAGCTGGTGCAGAGCGGGCCGGCCCCGGTCGTCGGCCACCGGACGAGTCTGCCACCCGACCTTCGAACGGCCCACCATGTGGGAACGTCGGCAGGCGTGCTCCGTCGGTGGCCGAGGTGAGACGATGGCGACGAGCCCCCGCGTGCGAGGAGTACCGATGACGAGCAGCACCGTGTCCCAGCAGGCCCACCACGAGCAGGAACTGGGCGCTTTCGACCCCGAGGTCGCCGCCGCGGTGGACTCCGAGCTGCGGCGCCAGCAGCAGACCCTCGAGATGATCGCCAGCGAGAACTTCGCGCCCCTGGCGGTGCTCCAGGCGCAGGGCAGTGTGCTGACGAACAAGTACGCCGAGGGCTACCCCGGCCGGCGCTACTACGGCGGCTGCGAGTACGTCGACGTGACGGAGACGCTCGCCATCGACCGGGCCAAGGCGCTGTTCGGGGCGGCGCACGCCAACGTGCAGCCACACTCCGGGGCCACCGCGAACGCCGCTGCCATGATGGCGCTGATCAGCCCCGGCGACACCATCCTCGGGCTCGACCTGGCACACGGCGGTCACCTCACGCACGGCATGCGGCTGAACTTCAGCGGCAAGCTCTACGAGGTGGCGGCCTACCACGTGAGCAAGGAGGACGCCCTTGTCGACATGGACGAGGTGCGGTCGCTGGCGCGTCAGCAGCAGCCGGCACTGATCATCGCCGGCTGGTCGGCCTATCCTCGGCACCTCGACTTCGCCGCCTTCCGCGAGATCGCCGACGAGGTCGGGGCCGCACTGCTGGTCGACATGGCGCACTTCGCCGGGCTGGTGGCCGCCGGGCTGCATCCGAATCCCGTGCCCTACGCGGACGTGGTCACCTCCACCACGCACAAGACGCTGTGCGGGCCGCGCGGCGGCATCATCCTGACCAACCGCGACGACGTGGCCAAGAAGCTCAACTCCGCCGTGTTTCCCGGCCAGCAGGGTGGCCCGCTGGAGCACGTCATCGCCGCCAAGGCCGTGGCGTTCAAGGCAGCAGCCACGCCCGAGTTCGCCGACCGCCAGCAGCGCACGCTCGACGGCGCACGGATCCTGGCCGCCAGGCTGGGTGCCGACGACATGCGTGCCGACGGCGTCTCGGTGCTGACGGGTGGCACCGACGTGCACCTCGTGCTCGTGGACCTGCGCGACTGCGGGCTCAACGGCCGCGAGGCCGAGGACCGGCTGGACACCATCGGCATCACGGTCAACCGCAACGCCGTGCCGTTCGACCCGCGGCCACCGATGGTCACCTCCGGCCTGCGTATCGGCACCCCGGCGCTGGCCACCCGCGGGTTCGGGGACGCAGAGTTCGGCGAGGTGGCCGACATCATCGCCGGGGCGTTGCGCGTCGAGTTGTCCGCTGACGACACGGCGGCACTGCGCCGCCGGGTGGCAGCGCTGACGGAGGCCTTCCCCCTCTACTCCGGCCTCAGACCCTTCGCGGTCTGAGCGACCCGGGACGGGACCTCTCCCCATGGCCATCAGCGTCTTCGATCTGTTCTCGATCGGCATCGGTCCGTCGAGCTCGCACACCGTCGGCCCCATGCGCGCGGCGCTGATGTTCGCCGAGGCGCTCGAAGACAGCGGCGACCTCGACCGTGTGGGTCGCCTGCACGTCGAGCTGTACGGGTCGCTCGGCGCCACCGGGCACGGGCACGGCAGTCCCAAGGCGGTGATCCTCGGGCTCGAGGGTGGCGACCCCGAGACGGTCGACACGACGACGGCCGGGGCTCGCGTCGACCGTCTGCGCGACACGGGCAGGCTGCTGCTGGCCGGCTCGCACGAGATCCCGTTCGCCATCGACGACGACCTCGTGATGCATCGGCGCAAGTCACTCCCGTTCCATCCCAACGGCATGACCTTCACGGCGTACGACTCGGGGGACCAGCTCCTCTCCGAGCGCACCTACTACTCGGTGGGCGGCGGGTTCGTCGTCGACCCGGATGCCGCCGACGACGCCGGCGCAGCCAAGATCGTGCCCGACACCACTCCGTTGCCGTTCCCGTTCACCACCGGTGCCGAGCTGCTGGAGCATGCCGAGCGCAGCGGTCTTGCCTTCTCCGAGCTGATGTTGCGCAACGAGATCGTGCGGCGACCGGAGGCGGAGATCCGCGACCGCCTGCTGCGCATCTGGCAGGTCATGCAGGACTGCGTGGAGGCGGGGTACACCACCGGCGGTGTGCTGCCGGGAGGGCTGAAGGTGCCGCGCAGGGCGCCCGACCTCCACGCCCAGCTGCTGGCCGACGGGCCAGAGGGGAGTGCCGTCGGCGGTGACCCACTGCGTGGTCTCGACTGGGTCAATCTCTATGCCCTGGCGGTCAACGAGGAGAACGCCGCTGGCGGTCGGGTTGTCACCGCCCCTACCAATGGTGCGGCAGGGATCATTCCTGCGGTGCTGCACTTCTTCACCCGGTGGACCAGCCACCGCACCGACGACGACGTGGTCCGCTTCCTGCTCACTGCCGCGGCGATCGGTGTGCTCTACAAGGAGAACGCGTCCATCTCCGGTGCGGAGGTCGGGTGCCAGGGAGAGGTCGGGTCGGCCTGTTCGATGGCAGCGGGTGGACTGGCGGAGGTGTTGGGCGGCACGCCCCGGCAGGTCGAGAACGCCGCCGAGATCGCCATGGAGCACAACCTCGGACTCACCTGCGACCCGGTGGGAGGGCTCGTGCAGATTCCCTGCATCGAGCGCAACGCGGTCGCCGCGATCAAGTCCATCACCTCCGCCCGGATGGCGCTGCGGGGCGACGGTACGCACCTGGTCAGCCTCGACAAGGTGATCAAGACGATGCGCGAGACCGGCGCCGACATGAAGGTGAAGTACAAGGAGACCGCGCGCGGCGGACTCGCGGTCAACGTCGTCGAGTGCTGAGTGCCCTGCTGAGCCGTCGCCTGGTCCCTCTGCACCTGCTACTGCTGCTCGTCCTGGCCGGCACCGGAACGGCAGGCTGGTGGCAGCTCCAGGCGTGGCGTTACGAGCAGGCCGACGACGCCAGCCGGCGTGCGAGTCTCGACCCCGTGCCCCTGGGGGAGGTGCTCGGCCCGGACGAGCCCTTCACCGGCGCGGACGACGGTCGCCCGGTGCTGGCGCAGGGCCGGTACGCATCGTCCGACCAGCAATTCCTGGTGTCGGGGCGTCCCGAGCAGGGGCAGACCGGCTACTGGGTGCTGAGCCCGCTGTGGATCGACGGCCTCGAGCCGCCGTCGGCGCTGCTGGTCGTGCGCGGCTGGACCGCCGAGGCCGCGTCGCTGCCGCCGGTGCCCGGTGGGCAGGTCACGGTGACCGGGATCCTCAAGCCCGGTGAGGAGGGGTCGGGCGAGCCCGACGGCGACCGGGTGATCGAGGCGGTGCGCATCCCGGCGATCGTGAACCAGCTCGATGGCGACGTCTACTCGGGGTTCCTCCTGCGGACCGGTCCTCCCGACCCAGGACTCCGCCCGGTCACGCCGCCGCCCACCGATCCGCGCTGGTCGGCAGGCCTGCGCAACCTCGCGTACGCGCTCCAGTGGTGGCTGTTCGGTGGGTTCGCCGTCTTCCTGTGGTGGCGGATCTGCGCCGACCACCGGTCGGTAGCCTCGCCGGTGTGAGCCGTTCGCTGTCGACCGCGCTGCTGCGCTACCGGGTGATGGCCTACGTGGTCGGTGTGCTTCTCGTCGTCCTCATCTGCATCGGCGTCCCGCTGGCGCACCTGGTGGAGGGTGGCCGGGCCCACGACCTCGGCGAGTGGATCACGACGTACCTCGGGATCGCGCACGGGTACCTGTACATGGTGTTCCTGGTGATGGCGGCGCTCCTGGCTCGGCAGGCAAGATGGAGCATCGGCTTCACGATCGTGACCCTGCTGCTCGGAACGGTCCCGTTCGCCAGCTTCTACGCCGAGCACCAAGCCACCGCGCGCACCAGGGCCCTGATGACCGCCTCCCCCTGACCCTCCCCGCCCCGCCAACCCGCCTGGGCAATCATCCGCGCAGTACGGCGATCGCACGTACGCCGTCCACCCCGCCCGCCCCGCCCCTGGGCAATCATCCGCGCAGTACGGCGCCGTAGTGCGCGGATGATCCGGAGGAAAGGGGCGGGGACGGGAACGGGACGGGGAGGGTCAGATCTTCCGGCCGGGGCTGGTGGGGCCACCGCCGCCGACCTCGGCTCCCTCGGAGGTGGCGGTCACGTCGCCGGTCGCTGCGTCGACGCCATCGGAGCCGGCCATCCCCGCCGTCGAGGCGTCGGCCGGGGCTGTACCGGCGGAGGGAGCCCGGGTTGGCGTCGTGGGGATCACCATGTCGTCGTCCTGGGTGCGGGACCGGCTGACCGCCCAGGCGGCGACGGCCGCCAGCCCGGCGGAGACGACGACGTTGCGGAACCAGTGCCGCTTGGGCTTCGGCTTCTCGATGCCGACCGCCAGGCGGGCCCGGCCCGCCGCCTCGGAGCCGCGCTTCGTGGCCTCCTTGCGCGCCTTCGCGGTCGACTTGACGAGATCCTTGCGGGCCTGCTTCGTCCGCTGCCTGGCCTCCTTGCGCGTCTTGCGGGTGCGCTTCTCCGCCTCCTCACGCACGTTCTTGGTGCGCTTGTCGGCCTCCTCGCGAGCCAGGGTCGCGGCTGCCAACGCGGCCGCGCCAGCCGTCATGGCGGCGTTCGCGAGCGCCGGCTTCACGTCCGAGTGGTAGGCCTCCTGAACGCGCTTCGCCCCGTCCGCGGCGGCGGGCGCCAGTGTGGTCTGGGCCGCCTCTGACAGCACCGCGGCTGCGTCGACCGCCCGCGACTGGGCCTGCGCCCCGAGGTCCTTGGCCTGATCGAGCGCACGGTCGGCGCGTGAGGACTGACGGCGGACGTGCATGGATGATCCTCCCGGTGGCGAGCTCCGGCGCGATGCCCGCCGGACGTTCGGACCCACTCTTCCGCGCCCGGCGGCGTCTGTCACATCGGAGGCCGGAACGTAGGATCGGGTTGTCCGGCGCTTCGCGCCGGCCACCAGCAGCCGCCGGAGTACCCGTTCTCCCCGACGAAGGAGCACCCGTGGCCGAGTCCACGTACGCGACCCTGCACACCACGAAGGGCGACGTCAGGGTTCGCCTGTTCCCCGACCACGCGCCGGCCACCGTCGCCAACTTCGTGGGGCTCGCTGAGGGCACCAAGGAGTGGACCGACCCCCAGTCGCGAAGCACTACGACGAAGCCGCTGTACGACGGCACCGTGTTCCACCGCGTGATCGACGGGTTCATGATCCAAGCGGGTGATCCGCTGGGCAACGGCACCGGCGGACCTGGCTACACCTTCAAGGACGAGTTCCACCCGGAGCTGAGCTTCGACCGTCCGTACCTGCTGGCGATGGCCAACGCCGGGCCCGGGACCAACGGCTCGCAGTTCTTCATCACCGTGGCAGCCACCACCTGGCTGAACTTCAAGCACACGATCTTCGGTGAGGTCGTGGACGACGAGAGCAAGGCCGTGGTCGACGCGATCGCCACGACCCCGACCCGGTCCGGTGACCGGCCGGCCGAGCAGATCGGGCTCGAGCGCGTCGAGATCGAGCGTCGTCAGGACTGACTCGGTGACCAGTGCCCCACCGCCCGGCCAGCCGGAGGCGGAGGCTGCGCCTCGCTGCTACCGGCACGCTGATCGCGAGACCTGGATCAGGTGCCAGCGGTGTGGCCGCCACATCTGCCCTGACTGCATGCATCCGGCATCGGTGGGTTTCCAGTGCCCCGAGTGCGTGGCCGAGGGACGGCGCACCCAGCGTCAGCCGCGCACGATGGCGGGCGGCCTGGTGCCCGCCTCCGCGGGCCAGGTCACCAAGGCCCTCATCGGCATCAACGTCGTCGTCTTCCTCGCGGTGCTCGGCAGCGGGGGCTACGACAGCCCGCTGGTGCGCGAGCTGGTGTTGTTCTCGGCCGACCGGGTGCGCTGGGGCGACACGATCGTCACCGGCGTCGACGGCGGTGCCTGGTGGCGGTTGATCACGGCCACGTTCCTGCACGAGCGGCTGCTGCACCTGCTGTTCAACATGTACGCGTTGTGGATCATCGGTCCGCAGCTGGAGCGGATGCTCGGCTACGTGCGGTTCGTCGCCCTGTATGTCACGTGCGCGCTGGCCGGGTCGGTGGCGGTGCTGTGGTTCACCGCACCCAACGTCCCCACCCTCGGTGCCTCCGGCGCCATCTACGGGCTGTTCGGCGCCGCCTTCCTGATCGCCAGAGCCCGCGGAGGTGATCTCACCGCGTGGGCGGTGCTGCTCGGGCTGAACCTGGTGATCACCTTCGCCGTCCCCAACATCAGCTGGCAGGGTCACCTCGGTGGCCTGGTGGCAGGGCTGCTGCTCGGTGCGGTGCTGGCGCATGCGCCCCGGCGGCACCGCGACCTCGCACAGGGACTCGCGTTCGCGGGGCTGTGGGCGGTGCTGGTCGCGGCCGTGGTGGTGCACACGACGATGGCCTGAGCGGCAGTTGTCCCCATTGGGGAAAACTGCTGTGGATAACTACACGGCTGTCATTCTCGACTGAGCAGCCGACGCGTCACTCCCACTGGGTGGCGAACACGAAACCGACCGCGATGAAGCCCATCCCGATGATGAGGTTCCACCCCCCCAGGTCGCCGACGAGCGGCAGGTCGTCCTGGAACATGTAGTAGAGGACCACCCAGAACAGGCCCAGCAGCCAGCACGTCACCATGGCCGGGGCCGCAATCCGCTTCATCAGCGTGGGCCCGCCCGCCGGCGTTCTGCCCGGTCGACCGCCGGGGCCGCCCGCGTCGGGCTGGTTGCGACTGGGGGACTGGGACACCGGGCACCTCGTCGTCTGGGCGGCACGGGCCGCCTGTCGGCTGGTCGTCTAGCCTAGACGGTCATGGCACCTGACCGGTTCGACGGCACCTCCGCGGCGCGTGGCCGCCGCCGGGTCGGGTGGTCTGTCGCAGTGCCGGTGATAGCCGCTGCCGGCGCCCTGATGTTCATGGCCAGTGCGTTGAGTGCCGATGGCACCGACCTGCGCCCCACCGGCACCAGCCTGCCGACGCTCGTGGACTCGCGCGCCGAGGACGTGGCCAGCCTGCGCGCCGACATCCGCGATGTCGAGGGCGACCTGCAGGAGCTGTCGGCGGCGATCAGCGGACCCGAGCTGCGCAACCTCCGACGACAGGTCGCGCGGCTGCGGGGTCCAGCGGGACTCACCCCGGTGACCGGGGCCGGCGTCCGGGTCACACTCGACGACTCGCCACCCGACACCGACCCGGGCGACCTCGACCCCAACCTGCTCGTCGTGCACCAGGGCGACATCCAGGCCTTCGTCAACGCGTTGTGGCAGGGCGGGGCGGTCGGCATCACCCTGCAGGGCCAGCGACTGATCTCCACCAGTGGCGTCAAGTGCGTCGGCAACACCGTGGTGTTGCACGGCGTGCCGTATTCGCCGCCGTACCGCATCGAGGCGGTCGGTGAGCCCGACGCCCTCACCGCGGCCCTCGATGCGTCGCGAGCGGTGGACTACTACCGGCAGTACGTCGACGCGTACGACCTCGGGCTCCTGGTCGAGGAGGCCCACCACCTCCAGCTGCCCGGCTTCACCGGCAGGCCGGCACTGACATACGCCGAACCACTGTGAGGATCCCCTAGGGCGCCTGTCCGGTCACTCCGGGGAGTCCTCGTCATCCTCCTGCGCCCCGTTCTCGGTGGGCGGCGCGTCCGGGGAGTTGGGCGGCCCGCCGTTCTGCTCGTCCTCGTCGTCCTCGTTCGGGTCCCCGATGCTGGGCTCTGGTGTCGTCTCCTCCGGAGGCGGCTCCGTGGTCGGTTCGGTGGTGGGCTCCGTCGTCGGGGGAGCCGTGGTCTCGGGGGCGACGGCGACCGTGAAGCCGACAGTGCTGTCCCCCGCGACCTCAGTGCCTTCCGGGGTGTCCTGGCTGATGACGGTCCCGGGGTCTGCCTCGCTCGACTCCGCCGTCGTCGGCGCAGCCTGGAGCCCCACATCGTCCAGGGCACGTTCTGCCCTGCGCTGATTGAGACCGACCAGGTCGGGAACCTCCACCGGTCCCTCGCTCACGGACAGGTCGACGGAGCTGCCCGTCGGCACGGAGTTGCCGGAGCTCGGGTCTGCAGCCACCACGATGCCCTCGTCCTCGGCGCTGTCGACGGGTTCGACCTCGCCCACGGACAGGCCGGCGTCCTCCAGCGCGCTCGTGGCCTCGTCGACCGACGACCCCACCAGGTCGGGGGGCACGGTGACCTGCCGCGGTCCGGCGCTCACGGTGAGGGTCACCGTGGCGCCCGAACTCACCATCGCACCGTCCTCGGGGTCCTGCTCGACCACCTCGCCCTCGTCGGCGTTGGAGTTGGTCTGCTCCGTCTCGGCCACCAGATCCGCGTCCTCGACCGCCCGTACGGCCGCCCTCTCCCTCATCCCGACGACGTCTGGAACCGCGATGTCTCCGTCGTCTCCGGCCCCGCTCAGCAGCGCGTACGCACCGGCGGCGATGGCGAGCAACAGCACGAGCACGAGCACGACCCAGATCCATGCCCGTCGGCGGGACGGTTCCGTGTCCTCGTGGTTGGCCGGGAGGAACGTGGTCTCGGCGGCCGGTGGCGAGGACGGTGCCACCGGCATGGCGGTGGTGACCGCGTCCACCGACTGGCCGGCCAGAGCGCGCTCGATGTCGGCACGCATCTGGGCGGCCGACTGGTAGCGCTCCGAGGTCTTCTTGGCCAGAGACCGCGCCACGATCGCGTCGATGTCCGGCGAGATCTCCGACTCCAGGCTGGACGGGGTCGGCGGCTCCTCCCGCACGTGCTGGTACGCGACCGACACCGGGCTGTCGCCCTGGAAGGGGGGACGTCCGGTCAACAGCTCGAACAGCAGGCAACCGGTGGAGTAGATGTCGCTGCGGGCGTCGACCTGCTCGCCCCGCGCCTGCTCGGGCGAGAGGTACTGCGCGGTCCCCACGACGGCGGCCGTCGCGGTCATCGTCGAGGACGCGTCAGCGATGGCACGCGCGATACCGAAGTCCATCACCTTGACCCGGCCGGACGGGGTGAGCATCACGTTGGCCGGCTTGATGTCGCGGTGCACGATGCCGGCGCGGTGGGAGTAGTCGAGGGCCGACAGCACGTCTGCCGTGATCTCGAGCGCACGCTGCGGGAGGATCTTGCGGCCCTCGCGCAGGATCTCGCGCAGCGTCTGGCCCTCGACGAACTCCATGACGATGTACGGGACATGGGTGCCGTCGGCGACGACCTCCTCGCCGGTGTCATAGACCGCGACGATGGACGGGTGGTTGAGCGACGCGGCCGACTGAGCCTCTCGCCGGAACCGGGCCTGGAAGGTGGGGTCGCTGGCGAGGTCGGAGCGCAGCCGCTTGATGGCCACGGTGCGACCGAGCCTGCTGTCGTGTCCCGCCCGGACGTCGGCCATGCCGCCGCGCCCGATCATCGCCCCGACCTCGTAGCGCTCGCCGAGCACCTTCCCGCCGTCGCCGAAGCCCTGGGAACCCCCAGGCGGCTGCGTGCTCATCGTGTCCTCTCGTCCTTGGTGCGTCCGGGTGCCCTCATCCGATCACCGACTCCATGACCGACTTGGCGATCGGACCCGCCAGACCGCCACCCGAGATCTGCTCGCGCGGCACGTTGGGGTTCTCCACGAACACCGCCACCGCGACCTCCGGGTCGTCGGCCGGAGCGAAGGAGATGAACCATGCGTACGGCGCGAGCTCCTCCGAGCGTTCGGCCGTGCCGGTCTTGGCGGCTACCTCGACGCCCGGGATCTGGGCCGAGCTCGCGGTGCCGTTGGTGACCACCTCCACCATCATCTGGGTGAGCTGCGTGGCGACGCCGCTGGAGACCGCCTGGTGCAGCTCCTCGGGATCGTGATCGTCGAGGAGCTCGATGTCGGGTGAGTAGACCTTGTCGACCAGGTACGGCTTCATCACGGTGCCGTCGTTGGCGACTCCCGCGGCCACCATCGCCATCTGCAGCGGTGTCGCCGAGACGTCGAACTGCCCGATCGCCGACTGGGCCACCTGCGGGTCTGCCGGGTCCTCGGGGAACCGGCTGGCCACCTGGGACAGCTCGTCCAGGTAGCTGTCGTCACCGAACCCGAACGCCTCAGCCTGCTCGCGCAGCGCGTCGTCGCCGAGGGCAAGCCCGACCTCACCGAAGGACACGTTGCAGGACAGTGCCAGCGCCGTGGTGAGCGTGACCTGGCTGGGGCAGTCGGTGTCGTTGGTGAGGTCGTCGGTTGTCTGGGGCAGATCGAGCACCGGACCACCTTTCACCAGGGTGTCCGGTGCGTACTGGCCAGACGACAGCGCGGCAGCGGCGGTCACGACCTTGAACGTCGACCCGGGCGCGTAGGTGTTCTCGCGCGAGCGGTCGAGGAGCGGGTCACCGGGCGCTTCCAGCAGCTGCAACCGCGCCTTGCGGGCAGCCTGGAGGTCGTGGGTCGCAAGCCGGTTGGGGTCGTACGACGGACGCGAGACCATCGCGAGGATCGCCCCGGTGGACGGTTCGAGGGCGACCACGGCGCCCTGCACGTCGTCTCCCAGGGCGGACAGACCGTTCAGCGCCGCCTGCTGCGCCGCCGGGTCGATGGTCAGGGCGATGCTGCCGCCGCTGGGCTGCCTGCTGCCCAGCAGGTCGACGACCCGGTTGACGAACAGCCGGGGGTCGCTGCCGGACAGGATGCTGTTCTGGGTGTTCTCCAGGTCCTCGGCGCCGAACTCGTACGAGTAGTAGCCGGTCAGGTTGAAGTACAGCCGAGGGGACGGGTACTCGCGCTGGAAGTCGTAGTCGTCGTCGCTGGGAACACTCTGGGCGGCCGGCCGGCCGGCAACGAGGATCGGTCCCCGCTCGCGCGAGAACTCCTCGTCGATGACGCGGCGGTTGCCGTCGCGTGCGTTGAGCTCCGACGCCTGAAGGAACTGCACGTAGTTGACGTTCAGCAGCAGCGCCAAGAACATGACGCCGCAGACCACCGCCAGCACCCGGATCGGGCGGTTCACCGCAGCCTCACCACCTGAGTGGCGTCACCGGCGTCCAGGGGAGTGACCAGCGGTTGGGGCTCGCGGGTGAAGTGACTGATCCGCAGCAGCAGCGCGACCATCGCCCAGTTGACCACCAGGGACGAGCCGCCGTACGACAGGAACGGCGTGGTGAGGCCGGTCAGCGGGATGAGCCGGGTCACGCCACCGACGACCACGAACACCTGCAGCGCCATCGAGACCGCCAGTCCGGCGGCGACGAGCTTGCCGAACGCATCGCGGCACAGCAGTGCGACCCGCAGACCGCGCTCGACCACGAGGCCGTAGACCACGATGATCGCCATCAGCCCGGTGAGCCCGAGCTCCTCACCGAGCGAGGTGACGATGAAGTCGGAGTAGGAGAAGGGGGTCAATGTGGGGTCGCCCTGGCCCAGACCGGTGCCGATCAGGCCGCCGAATCCCAGCCCGTACAAGCCCTGGACGATCTGGTAGTAGGCGTCGGTGTCGCTGAACGGGTCGAGCCAGCCGGTGACTCGGGCCTCCACGTGGCCGAAGGTCAGGTAGCTGAAGTACGCCCCACCGAGGAACAGCAGCGTTCCGACGACTGCCCAGCCGACCCGCTCGGTGGCGACGTAGAGCATCACGACGAACAGGCCGAAGAACAACAGCGACGAACCGAGGTCGCGTTGGAAGACGAGCACGCCGAGGCTGACCAGCCAGGCGGTGAGGATGGGGCCGAGGTCACGGCCCCGGGGCAGGTCGATGCCGAGGAAGCGCCGCCCGGCGAGTGCCAGCGCATCACGCTTGACCACCAGGTAGCCGGCGAAGAACACGACCAGGCAGATCTTGGCGACCTCGCCCGGCTGGAACCCCAGCGGCCCGATCCGGATCCAGATGCGCGAGCCGTTGATCTCCTGGCCGATCACCGGCAGCAGTGGGAGCACCAGCAGGACGATCGCCAGCAGTCCCAGCGTGTAGGTGAAGCTCTGCAGTCGGCGGTGGTCCGGCACGACGACCAGCACGGCCACGAACGCGATCACCCCGATCAGCGTCCAGACCATCTGCTGGGTGGCGAAAGTCGTCTGGTCGGCGGCGGCGAAGTCGAGGTCGAGGCGCCGAATCATCGCCAGGCCGAGCCCGTTGAGCATCGCGACCAGTGGTAGCAGGACCGGGTCCGCGTACGGCGCGAGCAGGCGCACCGCGACGTGGGCGACGAGTGCAAGAGTCACGAAACCGCCGGCGACCCACGCGACGTCGGCCGGCACGTCTCCGCTGTAGCCGATCCCCACCGCGACGTAGGCACCCACGCCGACCAGCAACGCGAGCACGAGCAGGAACAGCTCGGTTCCCCGGCGCTTGCGCGGCACGACGTCGGTCGACGGTTCCACGGCCCCGGCTGTCATGCGCCGCCGCCCCCGCCCGCGCCGCCAGCGGTGCCCCCGCCGCCGGTGCCCCCGCCGCCGGTGCCCCCGCCAGTGCCCCCGCCGGTGCCCCCGCCGCCGCCACCGCCGGGCGGGTTGCGAGGCGTGGGTTCGGGCTGGACTCCCTCGCATGCCTCGGCAGACCGCCCACCCTGGGCGCAGTCCCTGGCGAGTTCTCGCAGGGCATCAACCTTGGCCTCGGCGTCGGCCAGGCTGCTCGCCGCGATGCCGTCCTCGACCTGCTGCTGGTTGAAGTCGGGCAGGTCGTCGACCGCCAGGGTCGTTTCTCTCTCGAGGCTCGACAACGTCACACCGGGCACGTTCTGGTCGACTCCCCGGAAGATCGAGACGTTCCCGTCCGACTCAGCGACGTAGTACTGGTTCTGGCTCCACGAGTAGGCCCAGGCGACCGCCAGCCCGGCGAGGAGAAGCACGCCGGCCAGGATCAGCAGCCGCCACAGCCAGCGGTAGCGGCGGTAGCTGCGTGGCGCGTACCGCAGGTCCTCAGGATCGATGTCGTCGTCGAACTCCAGCGCCGCGTGTTCGGCCGTCGGTGGACCGGACATCGCCATCGGCCCGGCCGCCGCAGCTCCGACCAGCAGTGGCTCGCTCTGCTGACGGTCGGGCGGCTCGGCGAGGTCGGGGCCGTTGCCGGCGCCGGACGCGGGCCCGGGTTCGCGCACTGTGCCGGCGTGCGCGCCGGTGCTGGTGCTGGTGCTGGTCTCGGCGCTGGTCTCGGCGCTGGTGCCGGTGCCGGTGCCGTTCGCGGTGTGGACGTCGGTGTCGGGCATGAGCTCGCCCACCACGCAGGTCACGTTGTCGGTGGTCCGCGCCTCGAGCGCCAGCTGGACCAGGCGGGCGGTCGCCTCCTCGATCGTGCCGGTGCCCAGGGTCTCGGCGATCGTGCCCTCGTCGACGTAGCCGGACAGGCCGTCGCTGCAGAGCAGGATGCGGTCGTCGGGGTGCAGCTCGATGACCTGCAGATCTGGGTCCACCGTGTGCCGACCGTCCAGCGCGCGCATGATCAGCGAGCGGTGCGGGTGCGTCCTGGCCTCGACCTCGGTGATGCGGCCCTCGTCGATGAGCGACTGCACGAAGGTGTGGTCGGTGGTGAGCCTGGTCAGAGTCGCGTCCCGCAGGAGGTAGCCGCGGGAGTCCCCCACGTGGGCAACACCGATCCGGTTCCCCTCGACCAGGGCGGCGGTCAGGGTGGTGCCCATCCCGTCGACGGTGGGGTCGTCATCGATCATCTCCGCCAACCGGTCGTTCGCGCGGTGCACGGCGCCAGCCAGCGCCTTGAGCACATCGTCCGTCGGGGCGTCCAGCCGGCGCACGGTCTGGACGACCAGGCTCGACGCAAGGTCGCCCGCCGCCTGTCCCCCGATCCCGTCGGCGACGACGAGCAGGTACGGGCCGGCGTACCCGGAGTCCTGGTTGTTCTTGCGCACGGGTCCGACATCGGACATGGCGGCGTAGCGCAGCCTGCTCACGTCGCCCTCATCGCCGCAGCTCGAGGACCGTCTTGCCCACCCGGATGGGCGTGCCCATGGTGAGGGGCGTCGGGGTGGTCACCCGCTGGTGGCCCAGGTACGTGCCGTTGGTCGAGCCGAGATCCTCGACGAACCACTGCTCGCCGTTGCTGGCGACCCGCGCGTGACGGGTCGAGACATAGTCGTCGTCGAGCCGGATCGCCGCGTCGGCCCCGCGGCCGATGAGAATGGGTTGCTCGCTCAAGGGCGCCGACTGTCCCTTGTCCGGCCCGTCGACGACGACCAGCGACCGGGGTGCATGTCGGCTGCCGCGCCGCAGGGTCCGGGCCGGCTTGGGCGGCTTGGGCGGCTTGGGCGGCTGGGCGGCTCTTGCCGGTTTGCTGGCCTTCCGGTTCTCGACCCGGGCGCCGAACATGTCGGAGCGGATGACCGAGACCGCGGAGAGGACGAAGAGCCACAGCACGGCGAGGAAGCCGAGTCGGATCAGGGTCAGCGTCAGCTCGGACACTCACGGCCCCTTGCGGTGAGGGTCGCGCACGACGACGGTGGTCGTGCCGAGAACGATGCGCGCGCCGTCGTGGAGAAGAGCCTGCTGCACCCGGCGGCCGTCGACACTGGTGCCGTTGGTCGACCCGAGATCGACGACGCTGACCGTCATCCGCCCATCCTCGGAGTGGATCTGGATCTCGGCGTGCCGACGCGAGATCCCGGGGTCGTTGATGCGCAGGTCGGCCTCGTCGCCGCGGCCGAGCACCAGCCCGGCCTCGGTGACCGGGTGCCGTTCACCGTTCACCTCGATCACGACGGGCGCACGGCCGACGGCCGTGTCGGTGGGACTGGCTCCGGACGCGGGGGTGACCGCGGCGTTGGCGCGGCCTGTGACGAGGAAGCGTCCGGTCGGCAGGTCGTCGCGTTTGTGGAAGTCGATCGCCACCGGACCGGCCAGCGTGTACCGCTGCTCCCGGACGTGTGCGTGCACCATGCGGTCCAGCTCGACCGACAGCGTGCTCCCGTAGGGGGACAGCCGCTCGAAGTCGGTGTCGGAGAGCTCGACCGTGAAGGCGTTCGGCACGAGCGTCCGTTCCCGGGACAGGACCTGCGTCGAGTGGTCGATCTCGCGGGTGATCGCGGCGGCGATCTCGACGGGCTGCACGGCCGAGCGGAAGGCACGGGCGAAGACACTGCTGACCGCATGTTCGAGTCGCTGCTCGAAGCGTTGCAGGACGCCCACGTCGCCTCCTTCCCGTCGTTCGGCCCCCGGAGTGAAGGGGCTCGTGCTGCCGCAGACGCGGACCTCGCGCGCTCTCGGGATCGTAACGGTCGGCGCCTCTCCGGCCCTACGGCGGCGGCTTCGACGCGCGCGCTGCGTGCTAGTGTCGGCGCTCGGCCGGACGGGTGTGGTGCGCCTCCCGGCCTGCCCGTACGGGCGTTGCGCGAGTGGCGGAATAGGCAGACGCGCACGGTTCAGGTCCGTGTGCCCGAGAGGGCGTGGGGGTTCAACTCCCCCCTCGCGCACCACGAAAGCCCCAGGTCTGACCTGGGGCTTTGTCCATGTCCGGGCCTCCTTCGTGCTTGTGGGGTAGCACGGTGGTAGCACCAGCCTCTCTTCGGAGGTGTGGCGTGGCTTGGATCGACAAGCGCAGGCGCAGTGACGGCGGCGTCTCGGCGCGCGTCGTCTGGCGCCTGGGAGGCACCCGCGACGGCGCCTACCAGGCGGAGACCTTCAGCATCGGCAGCGATGCGCAGAACCTCGCGCGGGCCGACGGCTTCAAGAAGATGGTCGACGCGGCTGGGCAACGCTGGCCCGACGGCTGGGTCAAGGGCGAGGGTTTCGTCCGGGCGAGCGGTCCGTCACGATCTCGACTCGCGCAGAGCGTCGACGAGCGACGCGGCAGGTGGTGGTCGCGCATCGTGTGCTTGGCCTTGAGCTGCTGACCCGGATAGTGCGGTGGTCGAGAGGCAGCGAGCCCCGTGGATCGTGTCGCACTCGGCGAGCTTGCCCGCGACCTGGAGCAGCGCGCTCACCAGGTCGCCGAGCTGGCGACTAGGGGCGCGTAACTGACGGGAACGCCAAGACAGCGATCCGGATCCGCCCAGGCTCAGTGGTGTCTCGGTCAAGCACTAAGCGCATGACGAGCCGCGCGTCTTTAGGCGCGGAGCGCGCCACGTGGATGAGCAGGCGTTCGCGGAACGAGGGGGCATGCGGGCATTCGCGGCCTACTGAACGGGGCTGGGAGCTCGGCAAACCTTCGCGAAGGATGAAGGCCCAGGCTGCGTTCGGCGCAGCCGGCGGTGTACTTGGGGACCAGTGGAGGGACTTCTAACGTCCCCAGCAGGCTACGCCCCACGGCAGCATTCGCTGCCGCGCCGCACGACCCTCGTGCTGGTAGATGACTCGGGCTGACCGAGCGCCGCCCGAGGTCGGCGCTCAAGTGACCGACTCCAGCCGTCGTCGACCCTGGACGGCGGACGTGAGCACCAGGACGAGCACGGCCAGCATGCTGAGCATGAGCGCGGGGACTGCCAGGGAGGCAGCCCAGTAGTGCACGCCCGTCTCCCAGATGTCCGGCGTCGCCCGGTTGACCCAGCCGTCCTGCCCGAGGCGCACCAGCGCAGAGATCAACTCGACGGAGATGGCGACGACCGCCAGGGGCAGGGTTACCGACAAGACCCAGCCGAGGACCCGTGGGGTGCGGGTGGTGGCAGTGGCGCGGAACCGCCACGCCGCCAGTACGGCGAAGATGAGCATGGGGAGCTGGATGACGTGGGCGGAGATGTGGAGCAGGCTCGTGTCGCCCGCCGCGGCGAAGGGCAGGAACACCAGGAACGAAGCCCAGACCAGGGCCAGGAGCAGGAGCGGACGCTTCATCGCGGTCCTCCGGTCGGTTGCGGGTCACGGACACCGCGAACCTAGGAAAATGGCAGGTCAGACCGCATCGGCCCTTTCGCCTACATTGCCCTCTCGCCAGCTGAGTACGGCGTGCACGCGGCGGGTGTCGTGCGGCCCCTCCGGGAGTTCGAGCTTGGTGAAGATCGAGCGCAAGTGTGCGTCGACGGTCCGCTCCGACAGCACGAGGCGGGCCGCGATTCCCTGGTTCGATAGCCCTTGGGCGAGCAGCTCGAGCACCTCGGTCTCGCGGCTGGTGAGCGTCCCGAACCGACGGGTCGGTACCACGGTAGGCCCCCCGGCTGGGGCGGCACCGGGCGCCGTATCGGACATACGGTCGGGCTCGGCCTCGGGGACCGTGAGCGCCCGCGACGAGGCGACGACCACCAGTGTCACCGCGGCGTACATGGCGCAGAACAGGACGATCACCGCGGCATTGCCCGTGAGTGTCGCCAGGACACCGCACAGCATGACCAGGGCCACACCGGCCATTGCCGAGCCCGCGACCATCGCCAGCCGGCGTACCGCCTCGCCCTCGGCCCGCCAGGCCGCGACCAGGGACACCAAGGGCCCGAGCAGGACGGTCGCGAGGAAGAGCAAATTCAGGACCATCGCGAGTGTCGCGCCCCTGGGCCAGTCGACGAGCGGCTCGATCTCGTCGAACGGCTCGAAGGTCCCAAAGAACAGGATCGTGACGACGACGTCGGCGACCAGGAGTGCGACCACGAGTCTGGCCAGCAGCCGGCCGGAGCCACGGCCGAGGTAGCGCACGGCGAGCAGCGGGAGCAGCGAGAACCCGGCGAGCAGGGGCAGATGCCCCACGGCGCCGGTCACGGCAAGAGCCCAGGTGAGGGGTCCACCGGGGTGGGCCTCTCCGGCCAGCGCCAGCGCCGCCCACCACCCGGGGTAGGCGATCGCCGCCAGGGTCAATGCGATGACGGCGTGGCGCCAGGTGACCCAGCCCTGGTCGAGCAGGAGGTAGGTCGCGACGAGGACACAGGCGCACACCAGCATCGCAAGGAGCACGACATAGGACGTGCCCCAGAACGGCTCACCCACTTGCCGGGCGGTGACCACGAGGAGGACGACGACCGCAGCCAACCCTGCCGCGACGTACGCGAAGGGGAGTCGGGAACGGAGCACCGCCACCTCTCGAGTATCGCCATTCGGCCCCCGGTCAACCACCCTCACCGTGGGTACCCATCGCGTGGACCGAGCCCAGGTCACTGGCCGGGGCACGTCGTACCCAAGTGACCTGTCGATGAGCAGAGGGCGTGATCCATGTCCATCACGCCACCGCGAATCGCCCGGGTCTGATGGAGGCTCCATGAAACCCGGGGCGATTCAGTTTGTAGGTGAACGCTGCTGTTGGGTGGGGCAGTCCGCAGAAGCTCGCGTCCAGGTCGATGCGAAGTTCAAGCGCGTCCGGCACGCCCCCCGAGACCGTCTTCGGCTCCCGTGCGCGGGCCGTGCTCCAGCGGTGTGGCCGCATCCACCTGGCCATCGGATGGAATCAGCTGCAGCGGATCGATAACGCTGGCTGCCCTTGACTGGGTGACGTCCCGGGCCTGTTAGGCGTCGGGATGGGCCGCCCGGTGCACCCATGGTTCCCGGACATCGAGGAACGTGGGCGTGCCGAGGACCAGCCGACGCGCCTGCTCGTCACGGAGTCGAACCTCGGGTGGCCTGTCGCGCTCGCCTGCCCGCGCCTCGGCCTCCGAGGAGTAGTGGAGCCCCTGGTGAACCAGCCAGCGCCGTGCTCGACGGTCACGGTCCCGAGCAAGGCGGGCAGGTGGTCCTTCAGCGCGTCCTGCAACCCGCGCAGGTGCTCACGGGCATCGTTGAAGTTGCTCACGCGACCGTGGACGACTTGGACGAAGCCTGCGTGAGCGGGGTCCCCGGTGAGAAAGACGTCAGTCCTCGTGCCGTTCCTGATCGCCACCTCGTCGAGCAGGGCGGAGGCTTCGGTCCACCACCGGTGCTGTTCCGGACGAGCTTCGTGGGCACGCGCCCGTCTCCTCGGAGTCGAACTGGAGCACGGCGATGAACCTGCCGTCTTTGGGTGACGCCGGCCGTGGTTCCCGCCCACCCCACGGCCCCTGCCGAGACGTCGCCCCACGATCCATGGCGCTTCGCCGGCCGGTGGGTCGGAGGCTGTCATTCATGCCGAGGCGGCCACCTCTTGCCTCGAGACCCTGGCTGACCAGAGAGGAAGGGACCACCTTCGCGGCGATGCCAACACCCGGCGGTGGGTGAGCGCCGCCTTTGCGGGCTGGCAGGCAAAGAAGCGGCACTTTGGTCGCGAAAGGCGACGTCTCCACTTGGGGAACGCGCCGCGGTGACCTGGGTCGATGGCGGTGGAAAGACCGTGCTGGCTAGCGATGAGCGTTCGCCGCTACTAGCCATCTACGACGGAGCGGAGGGCGGCCAAGTCGGCACGGTCCTTCTCGCCACCATCTTGTCCGTTCGCGGGGTGCTCTTGGTGGCGCGCATCAGCTCCAGGGTCAACACCCTGACCGACACCGCGTTCAGGTCGCGGCGTGCGAACGCCAGAGGCCTGGTCGACACCACGATGGGTTGTTCCGGAATTGGCACGATGACGCCTCCTTCGGCGCCAGGCACCACGTAGGTGAGTGGAGCATGTACGCATCGCGTGTGTAGTTGGTACCCACGAGGTCCTCGGGAGTTGGCGTGTGCAGCCAGCCTGCCGCCGCTAGGGAATCGTCGACTCGAGCCTCGTCGTGTCGCCAGACCAGAACATCGATGTCGTCGTGCGGGCACCTCAACACCCATGTGTGATCGGGTCATCCGCGGGACGTGTGATCCCTCCTGCTTATCCACCAAGATGAGAGAGGCCAGCTTTTCGGTATTCCATGCAGACTTTCGTCGGAATCGCACATCCCATCTAGCTTCGAGGCGTCACCTTGACCTGCAGAAGATTGCCGTTACCCTCGGCGGAGGCCCCGAGTTCGACGAGAAGGTAGTTGTCAGTCGCTGTCCACGAGATCCGGGCCGGTGGTCCAGGTCCGACCTCAACCAGGACTTCCTCATCCGTTTCCCGGTCCCAGACGGTCAATGTAGGTGGATCGGGCCAACCTGCGGCAACGTATCGGCCGGTCGGGGAGACCGCTGCTATGCCTAACTCGGGCGGTGGTGCCCCCACGACGGACGTTGGCACCGACGGCGGCCGCAGTTTGAGTGTTTCGACTGCCCGGCCAGTGTCTAGACGCAATAGCCGCACACGGTCACCGGTAGCTAACGCGGCCACGGGCGGATCCGCGTTCGTGCTGAGGCCGGCATCCCAGCAGTCACACCTCAGGAAGCCAAGCACTTCCGGTGGCCACGGGTTCAGGCGCCATACCTCGGCTCCGCCCGGTTCCACCAGAGCCGCATAGTCGGCGTTGCTGGTGATCTCCACGTCCTCTGGCCAAGACATGGTGCTGCTGGCCGCGCCAACTGGAACCGGGGCCGTGTTCTTGCCCAGATGGGGGAACCAGGCGAGAAGTCGCGTCTCGGCAGCGATGAGCACGCTTCGACGTGAACTGAACGTTATCGCCGAGGCGTCCGTTATCCGGGTCGAGCGCAGGAGCCCGCTATTCACGTCGAAGGTGCTAATAGTGTCAACCCGGTTATCCTGTATCCACCCGAAGAGGCCACCATCTCCGCACACCAAGCTCGTGATGCTCTCACGAGCATTCGCGGGCGGAAGGAGCGAATGTACCTGCTCGTCCAGCTGGAAGATCTCGCCCACAGCAGTGGCGTATATCAAGTCGCCGTCGCCGGTGAGGCAGCCCCCCGCGTCCTGCACATCGTCACCTTTGAATCCCTGTTGTAAGTCGTGGACGATTGCGACACCTAGTTCGGGTGATGGACTCTGCCTTTCACTTCGCGGGCCTTGGCAGCCGACGAGGCCTACGGCCATGGCCGTAAGGCACGCAGCTGTGACGTCGAATCTGAGCTGCGCTAGTCGCACAGCCGGGGCCCTGGTTCAGACGATTCTGTGCACGAGTTGATAGAGATATTCACCGTGGCAGCCGCCGAAGTCCCCGAGGTGTGGAACTCGTCGCCGCCCGGAGGGCGGACGGTCACGGTTCTCGGGGATGAGCCGGCAACGGTATATGTCAGCTCGATAGTCCAGCGGCAGTAGCAGTCACTGGCCCTGGCCAGCAGGTCAACGTTCTCTTCCTCGGTTTCGCTGACATAGATGGGAAGAGGTGGAATGGGCTCGCCCTTGTCATCGACCCAGCCCACCGTCCCTTCATCGAGGTCAGCTTGCATGTAACGAACATTCGCATCACCGCCCATGTCTCCGGTGACCCAGATCCCGCGAAGCGGGTCGTCGCGCTCGACATCAACGGCGATCTGTTGGATGGTAACCCTCTCGGGAAAACTGCTGCGCAAGTTAAGCCTGAGCAGTGTGGTGGAGGCGTCAACGGCGCCGAGTCCGTAGGCCTCCTCACGAGTAGCATTCTCCGGGATCTGTGACCTGCTCATTGGCCAGATAAGCTCCCCCCGAGTGTCGGCCTCGAGAGGAGAGTCGAACTCATCTGGAAATAGGACGGTAACTTCGAGCGTCTCTGCGCCCCCGAGACCGCGAACTGAGTCCCAGATACCTGGCACGAAGTGATTCACGGCCCAGCCCAAGAGCAGCGGCGGCAAAGCGACGCTCAGCCACAACAACATCCGCGTCGGCGTGGAACGAGGATGTGACGTCTTCTCGAGAGCAGGGAGCGCCTTCGCCGCAGGGCGAGTTAGGCGGGGAGCCCCGGATCGGCCCTTCCATGTCATCGACTGCCACCTCGATCAAAGGGAGTCTCCAGATACTCACCTCCAGGGCAAGACGTCAAGGGCCAACGCCGACCGTGCCTTTGCGAGCCAGTGAGCTCCAACGTAGTCATGTGGGCCGCAGAGTGCACTACATCGACGACCCAGAGGCCCCGGCGCCAACAGTGTCGTGTCACCCGTCGTTGCCGTCGCTCGCGATGACCAAGTCCGCGTCTTGCGTATACAGAAGCCGGACAGCGATCTCTAAGCACTTCCAGGCGACGGATACGACATGGGTGAGAAAATCGATCACCGACACCGACGAACGAGAGGTCGAGGAGACCCGCTACGACGTCAAGGTCTCGGGCATCTCCGCACAACCGACCCAAGCACATCATGGCGGCACGAGGACGGGAGAGGTCTGCAAGCAGTTCTCCATCGCCTTCACAGCACGCCTGCTTGGAGGTAGGCGCCGGCGCCGACGACGCAGATGCGGTCAGCGGCTGTGTTCATGCGCCGTCCTCTTCACGGCCTAGTTGTTGCAGGGCAGGACGTTGATGACGGGCCGGGGTGGCTGAGGGTGCGGTGAGGGCAGGGCCTTGCGCGGCGAGGATGTGTAGCGCCAAAGCAACTCATCCGTGTCGAGCCAGCGAAGGGACCTGCCCTCGTGTCTC
>JAQSWV010000117.1 GCA_029266455.1 Nocardioidaceae bacterium | reverse complement strand
GATCACGTAGGCGAGGGTGGTCTCGTCGCCGACGTTGCCGGCGAACACGACGTAGGGGGTGCCGACGACCTGCGGCAGGGCCTCGACGGGCTGCAACACCGACACCAGGCCGGGCAGGAGCTGACCGAGCACGGTGGCGCGCCGGATACCCAGGCCGCGCACGGCGACGTCGTGGGAGGTGATGCCGCCCTTGGCGACGACCCAGGCCGGCTTGGCCGCCACCGCGGCGCGCACGACGTCGATGACGGCGGTGGACACCTGCCGGGCGATCTCCAGACTGGCGGCGGGGTCGACGTCGCGGAGCAGGGTCCGGCTGGTGAACACGAGCACATTGGAGTCGGCCAGCGCGTCGATCACCCGTGCGGAGCCGACGACGACCAGGCCGTGCCCTGCGGGCGGGCCCCCGGGCCAGATGTCGGTGGCCTGCAGCGGTGGCTGTGGATCCAACCCGGCCAGGGGCTGCGGGAACGACGGTCCGGTCCGGTAGAGGAATGCCTTGCCGGTGGCCTGCGACTCGAGCAGTCCGAGCACGACGACGTCGAGGTCGGCGTAGTCGACCGCGTTGACCACGACGAACGCGCCGTCGGTGACCGCGGAGAGGATCTCGGTCACGCGCTGCGGGCCACCCCTGCGGATGTCGTCGAGGGTGATGCTGTGCACCTGGTCCGGTGTGATGGTGCCGCCGCTCTTCTCGGCGACGAACTCCCGGAGGTTCGATGCGGAGAAGCCGAAGGTGGCGTCGCGGGCGAACTCCGTCTCGCCGACCGGGAGGGGCTCGCCCCCGACCCGCGCCCAGTGCACATCGCCCGCGGTGAAGCGGCCGGCCTCCAGATAGGCCGGGATCAGCAGCACGCCGTCATACCCGCGCCCAAGTACCTCCCGGCGTACCGCGTCGAGCGCGGTGACCTCGGCGATGACGTGCCCGCGCAGTGTCGAGTCGCTGCGGCTGATCACGTCGATGGGCACGCCGAGCTTGTGGCTCAGCTCGAACACCGTGCGACCGATGCGGGTGTTCAGCGCGACGGCGTCGGCCTCGCCCATGCTGCGGGTGTTGGTGAGGATGAAGCAGGTTGAGCCGGGCCCGTCGAGGCCTGCGGCGATCTCGTCGGGGTCGAAGACGGTCACCACGGCGACGTCGTGCACGGTCTGTGATCCGGTGGGGTCGTCGTCGAGTACGGCGATCCGGCGGCCGGCGTCGGCCAGCGCCGTGCGGATGCGCTGCCGCGCGTCGGGCTCCACTCGTAGCGGTGGGAAAGCGGTGAGGTCCGCGGTTGGGTTCGTCATGGGCTTTCGCGTCCGTTCGGATGGTCGAGACAGGGTCAGGAGATCTGGAGCCCGCCGTTGACGTCGTCGGTTGACGTCGTAGGTCGCGGCGGTGAGGTAGCCGGCGTCCGCGCTCATGAGGAAGGTGAGCAGGGCGGCGACGTCGTGGCGTCGTGGCTGGCGGTGGGGACCGTTCCCGCCCCCGTGCGCCGGCCGTAGAGGAAGGTCGCGATGGCGGTGACGAGCAAGACCCCGGCCAGGAGGAAGAGTCCGGCTTGGGCGTTGCCGGTGCGGTCGACCAGGGCGCCGACCGCGTACGGCGCGACGAAACCGCCGAGGTTGCCCAACGAGTTGATCAGGGCAATGCCCGCCGCAGCGGCGGCGCCGGCCAGGGCCGCCGACGGCAGCTCCCAGAAGGGGGAGATCGCCGAGAAGATGCCCATGGCGCACACGCAGAGGGCGACCATTGCCCACACGGGGCTGGCCTGCAACAGGATCGCCGAGGCCAGTAGCCCGGCGGCGCCGAGCAGCATCGAGAAGGTGGTGTGCCCGACGCGCTCACCGGTGCGGTCGGAGTGCCGGCTCCAGTAGAAGACGAACAGGGCGGCGCACAGGTAGGGGATGGGCACGATGAACCCCACCTGGGTGGTGGACAGGTCGCCCATGGCCTTGACGATGGAGGGCAGCCACAGGCTCAGCCCGTAGATGCCCATGACCAGGCCGAAGTACAGCGCGGCGTAGATCAGGGCCCGGGGGTCTTTGAGCCCGTCCACGAAGCTGTGGCCACCGCTGGTTGTCTTGGCCGCGTCCTCGGCGTCCATCGTGTCCTGCAGCCAGTTCCGCTCCTGCGGCTCGAGCCACATGGCGTCCCTGGGCCGGTCGGTCACGACGACCAGGACAACGAAGCCCATGAGGATCGCGGGCAGGCCCTCGAGGATGTACATCCACTGCCAGCCCTGCAGGCCCCAGACGCCGTCCATCTTCAGCAGCAGGCCCGACACCGGGGCGCCGAGGGCATTGGCCAGCGGCTGGGCGAGGATGAACAGGCCCAGCACGGCCACCCGCTGCGCCGCGGGGAACCAGTAGGTCAGGTAGAGGATCACTGCGGGGAAGAACCCGGCCTCGGCTGCCCCCAGCAGGAATCGGATGATGTAGAAGCTCGTTTCCCCCTGCACCAGGGCCATGGCCGTGGCGAACAGGCCCCAGGTCACGAGGATGCGCGCGATCCACTTCCGGGCGCCCCACCGGTGCATCCCCGCGTTACTCGGCACCTCGAAGATCGCGTAACCGATGAAGAAAATTCCGGCGCCGAGACCGTAGGCAGTGGCGCTGAGCCCGATGTCCTCACTCATCGTGAGTTTGGCGAAACCGACATTGTTTCGATCAAGGAACGCGATGAAGTACAGCCACACCATCAGGGGGAGAACTCTTCGCCGCACCTTGCTCAAGGTGCGGTCGCCGAGTTCGCCGAGCGACGTTCCGGATCGCGACGTTCCGGATCGCTGTGCCCCTGCCACCGCAGTACTCATCGCCGCGCCTCTCCGTGGACCCGAACAGATCAGATATCAGATGTCTGATAGGTTGCCATCACGGCGCGCCCCGGTCAAGGGGAACGACCCAACTTGTCTGATGAGCTGGCTACACTCGACCTCGACGCGACGGTCGACCCCTGACCGTCCCTGACCGAGGACGGCCGATGACCGCTGGTAGGGCCGAGGCGACGGCGAACGCACTGCTCGGCCTCGTCCTCGACGGCACGTTCCCCCCGGGCAGCTCGCTGCCGAGCGAGGCCGAACTCGCGGGTCGGTTCGCGGTCAGCCGGTTGACCGTGCGTGGATCCGCGGCTGCTTCGGGCGCGTGGCCAGGTCTCCGGTGAGCCGCTGCGGCTACCCAAGCGGCTGCTCGAGGCCCGGCGCGTCATCGAGGTGGCCATCGCCGAGATGGCGGCCGAGCGCCGCACCGAGGATCACCTGCTGCGGATGGCGGCTGCGATCAAGTCGATGCAGGAGTCGCACGACGCCGGCGACGTCCCACGATTCGTCGAGGCCGACCTCGCCTTCCACGAGGTCCTCTTCGAGGCCGCGGACAACGCGTTCCTCGAGGCCCTCATGCAACCGCTCGCCTCGGTGATCCGGGAGCTGCGCGAGGAGACCTCGTCCGCCCCCGAGACGCGGGAGCACGCGATCGACTACCACGGCCGCATCCTCCGCAGGGTCGCCGACCGCGACAGCGAAGGGGCCCGGGACGAAATGCGCGAGCACCTGGTCTTGACCGAGGAGTACATGGAGCGCTTCCGGGTCCGACCGCGGAACAGCCCCGCCGCCTCCTGACCGCCGCCAGCACCCGGGCGCGGTATTCAACTGATTTGAACGGAGCCGCCTCCGTTCAAAGCGAGACGTGCTCGTGCGGCCGCCACGGCTGCCTCCGGACGGTGCTGTCCGAACGGGGGCTCCGGCGCGCCGTCGCTGCAGCTCTTGCTCTCCCGAGCCACCCACGCTGGCCGGACTGGACGCGCTTGCCGATCGCCCGGCTGCGCTACACCAAGGCCTCCAAGACGTGGACGCTCTACTGGCGCGACCGCAACTCGCGCTTCCATCGCTACGACCGCATCGAGCCCAGCGCGAATCGCGTTGATCGACGAGATCGACTACGACCCACGGGCATCTTCTGTGATTGACCCTGGCCGGCGAGCGGGGCTCATCAGCGCAAGCGGTCGATCCCGGGGCCGTAGGACCAAAGCTGGTTGATGCGCGGAGCCAGCTGTCCGGCGAGCCTCCCCCGCTGAGTTTCTGGCTTCCGATAACGTTCGCCTCGGTCCGGCTACGAGCGTCTCTTGCCCCACCAGGGCCGCAGCGGCGGCAGATCGGCGAGACGGGGATCCGTCGCGAGCTGGCCGAAGGTGTGGCTGGGGGGCAGCGAAGATGCGGCCCGGGCGTGGCCAGATGCTGTCGTGACCGCCGCCTTCGATGAGGTCGACGCGGATCGACAGCCAGGTGGCCAGGTACGCGTCATCACTGCACCACTGGTGTCGCAGCGACGCTCGGGTGCCCGCAGCAGTGCTTGTACTTGCGCCCGCTGTCGCACCAGCACGGTGCATTGCGCCCTGGCGGCCAGGCGATGAGCTCGGCCGATGCCGAGCGGGCGAGCTCGGCGGCGTAGCCCGAACGCGCAGACCCAGATGCCGGGTCGTTGCCCGTGCGTGAGCACCAGCTGCGCAGGCGAACGACGCGAATCGGGGCGATCCACACCGGGCCGGGCGTGGTCGGCATCTGCGAGAGGTGGCGCTGGAGACGTCGGTTGTACTCGGTGTAGTCCGCCGTACCCCAGTCGTCGGCAAGCTGGGGCCAGGCCTCGAGCGCTGCGGCGAACTCCTGACGGGGGAACCAACTGAGCACCAGCACCATGCGGTCGCTGCTGCTCTCGCTCGGCGGGACAGCAGCTGTGGGCGCGAGGGCCGAGCCTTGGGCGGCGTCGAGAGCGGCGAGCACGCCTGGTAGCTCCTGGGGCTGCCACGCCGGCTTCGGTGGGTGTGGCTGAGCGAGGAACTCATCGGCGCGCGCTTCGAGCTCGTCGAGCTCGCGCCCGAGGGCAGCCAGGCTCTCCCGGCGCAGGTCGCTCATCTGTGCGACGAGCCGCTCTGGGTCGCCGGTGTCGAGTGCGAGCTGCAGGCCCTCGGCGAGCCACGCAACGGCTCGCTCGTGGTCGCCGGCGGCGCCGTACTCGAGGCCGGCGTTGTTGTAGAGCCAGACGTCGTCAGGAGTCTCTGCCTTGACCTCGGCGAAGATCCGATGCGCTTCGGCGGCATGGCCTGCTCGAAGCAGGATCTCTGCCAGGCGGCATCGGGGATCGGGTGCGCCGGAGTATCCGGCGTCGATTGCCGCCTGCATCGTGTGGAGGGCGTCGTCGGGGCGGCCGAGGCGCTCGTAGGTCTCGGCGAGCTCGCCGAGGAGCTCGGGAAGATAGAAGGCCCCCGATGTGGCCTCCGGCCAGCGACGGCACAAGTCAACCGCCTGCTCGAGCGCTGAGGCGAGACGTGTGGGGTCTTGGGGACGGGCCGATGTCGCCTGCTCAAGGTCGCGCTCGGCCTCGAGCACCTTTGCGCGGGTCGGCACGTCGGGTGGCGTCGGCGCTGAAGAGCTCATCGCTGGGGCATCCTGCCACCGCCGCTGCGAGGTCGATGCCGGCGGTGCGCCAGACTGGCGCTGTGCTTCCCGAGCTCGACGTCACGCGGGTGCAGCGCTGGTGCGCGGCACGCGTCCCCGAGCACGCGCGTCACCAGGTGCGAGTCGAGTGCGAGATCGGCCGCTCGGACGTGACGATCGTCGAGCGCCGGACACCGTGGCGGGCCGACTTCGGGCCGGAGTGGAGTCGCTTGCCGATCGCCCGGCTGCGCTACACCAAGACCTCGGGGACGTGGACGCTCTACTGGCGAGACCGCAACCTGCGCTTCCATCGCTACGACCACATCGCCCCGTCCGCGAATGTGGGTGAGTTGATCGGCGAGATCGATCGTGACCCGACGGGCATCTTCTGGGGTTGACCGGCGCCCATCTGCTGGGGGCACGTCAGCCGGCGGTGATGGCGTATTCGGACGCCCGGTAACAAATGGCTCTGTTACCCCAAGCGGGACTGAGCCATCTTCCGGTGCGCCTCCCCGCGAGACTTCTGGCTTCCGATAACCATCAGATACGGCGGTGGTGGGGGTGGCCCCGCCGCAGCGGGATGCGTACAAACGCCTCATGCCGGTAGGAGATCGTAGGCTGCTGGAGCCGTCCGAGCTGTGGCCGCAGGAGCAGCGGCTCTGCGACAAGGCGGCCGAGGGCGGGCTGCTGGACCTACGGTCCCGCTGTCCCGAGGAGGACGACCCGGCCCGGGGACGGGGGTGGGATCCGCAGCGACGGATCCGAGCACAGGTGCTCGCCGACCCCGACGGGAACGCCCTCAATGCGAACGGGCTGGTCGTCGAGGCCTCCATGTTCCTTCGCAAGGCGCAGTGCACCGGCGTCATTGTGTTGGTCGGTGCCCGCATCAGCGGCGAGCTGGACTGCACCGAGGCCGAATTCACCAACCCCGGTGGCCTGGTGGTCAACCTGGCGCAGGGGACGGTGGCGGAGGCGGTGTACATGCATCCTGCTTCACTTACCGGTGGACTCAACCTCATCCGCGCTCGAGTAGGTAGTTGGCACGATGCGCAGCAAACCTGGCCGACGACGCAAGATCCTCCAGCTGAGCTTTGGCTGGAGGGCTTTGTCTACGACGCAATCAATGGTGAGGGCGCATCGGTCGATGAGCGGTTGCAGAGCCCATTGTTGCCGGCCGAGCCGTAGCGCGACCGCAGGTTCTTCAGCTGGCCTGGGGGGATCACGAACACGGTCAGCCCGGCCTGGCGCAGGGCGTCGACGACC
>JAQSWV010000116.1 GCA_029266455.1 Nocardioidaceae bacterium | reverse complement strand
GGACGTGTTGTTCTTCTTCATCTCGACCAAGATGCTGCCGGTCGTCGCAGTGATCCTGCCTCTGTACATCGTGTCGCAGCAGCTGGCACTGCTGGACAACATCTGGTTCCTCATCATCTTGTTCACCGCCATGAACCTGCCGATCGCCGTGTGGATGCTGCGGTCATTCATGCTTGAGGTACCCAAGGAGGTGCTGGAGGCGGCCAACGTCGACGGAGCGTCGACGATGAAGATGATGCGTCAGGTGCTGTTGCCGATGGTCGCTCCCGGGGTGGCGGCGACCGCGCTGATCTGTGTGATCTTCGCGTGGAACGAGTTCTTCTTCTCGGTGAACCTCACCGCCTCACGGGCCGGCACCGTGCCGGTGTTCCTGGTCGGCTTCATCACCAGCCAGGGGCAGTTCTGGGCGCAGCTGTCGGCCGCCGCCACCATCGCCTCCCTGCCCGTGATCATCGCCGGCTGGACCGCGCAGAAGCAGCTCGTGCGTGGTCTGTCGATGGGCGCGATCAAGTAGTCCCGCCCTGGGCGGTGTACGCGGCACCGGCGGTCGGCACCGGGTGGCATCCTGTCCGGGGTGAGCACCATCGCGAGGGTCGAGGGGAGCGCCCTGACCGGTGTGTGGGCGGCTGTCGTCGGTCAGGAGCCGCTGGTCGGTACCCTCAAGCCGGCGATCGACGGCGCCCGCCGCTGGCTGGCAGGGCGAGACAGCTCAGCGATGACCCATGCCTGGTTGCTGACCGGTCCTCCCGGGTCGGGCAGGTCGGTGGCGGCTCGGGCGTTCACCGCGGCGCTGGAGTGCGGCGAGAGCGGATGCGGCCAGTGTGACCAGTGTCGTGAGGTCCTGGCCGGCTCGCACCCGGACGTCACCGTGGTCGACACCGCCGGCCTGTCGATCGGCGTCGACGACGTACGCAGCCTGGTGCTCAAGGCCGCTATGTCACCCACCCGCGGGCGTTGGTCGGTGGTGATCGTCGAGGACGCCGACCGGCTCACCGACCAGGCTGGCGACGCCATGCTGAAGAGCCTCGAGGAGCCGGCTCCCCACACCGTCTGGATGCTGTGCGCCCCGACCACCGACGACGTGCTGGTGACGATCCGCTCCCGGTGTCGCCAGGTGTCGCTGCGTACTCCTCCCGCAGCCGCGGTGGCCGCGCTGCTCGAACGGCAGGGCATCGACGGTGGGCTGGCGGCGTTCGCCGCCCGCGCCTCGCAGGGACACATCGGCCGGGCGCGCGCCCTGGCGCGTGACGAGGGTGCGCGCGCGCGCCGGCGCGAGGTCATGGAGCTGCCCCAGCGCCTGACCGACCCAGGGGCATGCCTGCGAGCGGCCGCCAACGTGCATGAGGCGGCGACCGAGGACGCCGAGGCAGCGGCGGCGCCGCTGGAGGAACGCGAGCGTGCCGGTCACCGCGACGAGTGGGGCACGGGGACGCGTGGCATCAAGGTGCGCGGTGAGCAGGGCGCTCTCTCCGACCTCAAGCGGATGCAGAAGGCACGTCGCACCAGACTGCTCCGGGATGCCGTCGACCGCGCGCTCCTCGATCTGCTGTCGTTCTACCGTGATGTGCTCGCACTGCAGTTGGGCTCGGACGAGAACCTGGTCAACGAGGAGCACCTGAAGGCGGTCAGTGAGCTCGCTCGGCGCACCGACCCCGCGCTGACGCTGCGCCGCGTCGACGCCGTGCTCGCGTGCCGTACCGTGATGGACGAGCACAACGTGGCACCGCTGCTGGCGCTGGAGCAGGCATTCCTGCGGCTGCGGACGCAGTGAGGCATATCGGTTCCCAGGGTCGGATCTGTGGACAGGGCGGCCACCGGTTTCTGCCCGACCTAGCCTGGCGATGCCGGGCGGACCACGAGGGGACCAGATGAGGGCTCGACTGCGTCGAAGGGCAGCGGTGGCCGGCGTGCTCGCCGGTCTCCTGACGACGGTTGCGTGTACTGGCGACGGCTCCGACAGCTCCGGCCGCTCCGACACGTCCGACAAGTCCGCTCCGACGGCGAGCCAGGCGACCGAGGCGGCCGAGCAGCGCGGCGACCCGGTACTGGGTCGAGGTTCCGGTATCCGGCGCTACCACGACCAAGACGTCGACTGGAGCGCCTGTGGTGGGGGCCTCGAGTGCGCGACCGTCATGGTGCCCCTTGACTACTCCGAGCTCGACGGCGACACGGTCGAGCTTGCCGTGAACCGGCTGCCGGCGTCCGGCTCGGGTGACCGGGTCGGCAGTCTCTTGGTGAACCCCGGTGGGCCTGGCGCCTCCGGTGTCGACTTCGTCAAGCAGGGCGGTTCGACGCTGTTCGCGGAGCTGAACGGCTCCTACGACATCGTCGGGTTCGACCCCCGCGGGGTGGGCGCCAGCGACACGCTGAACTGCCTGGACACCGCAGGGGTCGATCGGCTCATGGCCTCCGACCCCGACCCGGACACACCAGCGGAGGTGGCGCGGACGGCCGGGCTCTACCGGAAGTTCGGGTCGGCCTGCCAGCGCGCCGCCGGTGATCTGCTGCCGCAGCTGTCAACCTCGGCTGTCGCGCGTGATCTCGACGTTCTTCGCGGCGTGGTCGGTGATGACCGGCTGAACTACCTGGGCTTCTCGTACGGGACCCTCGTCGGCGCTGTCTACGCCGAGCTGTTCCCCGACGCGGTCGGGCGAATGGTGCTCGACGGAGCGGTCGATCCCGGACTCGACTCCAAGGAGGCCGCGCTCAGCCAGGCCGGTGGCTTCCAGACTGCGCTGGAGGCGTATGCCGCCGATTGCGTCACCAAACCGGGTTGCCCGCTCGGCACCGACGTCGAGGCGGGGCTGCAGAGGGTCCGGACGTTTCTCGACGAGCTGGACGCACAGCCGTTGCCGACCGATGACCCGGACCGCCCACTGACGAAGGGACTGGCCCTGTACGGCATCGCCTATCCGTTGTACGCCGAGAGCCTCTGGCCCGGGCTGACACTGGCGCTGCAGAGTGCACTGGTAGAAGGGGACGGCCGACAGCTGTTGTTGCTGGCCGACCTGTACGCCGATCGCTCCGACAGCGGGTACCGCAACAACAAGACACAGGTGATCTACGCAGTCAACTGCCTCGACGACCCCTCGAATGCCTCAGCGTCCGACGTCCGGGCCTCGCTCGACGAGTTCGAGCAGGTGGCCCCCACGCTGGGGCCGGCCTTCGCCTGGGGCTCTCTCGCGTGCGCACAGTGGCCGGTCAAGCCGGCAGAGCCGCTTCCCGACGCCGTCGATGCCGAGGGTGCACCGCCGATCGTTGTCGTGGGTACGACCCGTGACCCCGCCACGCCCTACGCGCAGGCTCAGGCACTGGCCGCCGACCTCGAGTCCGGTGTGCTGCTGACCCGGGACGGTGACGGGCACACCGCCTACGGCCAGGGCAACGCGTGCATCACTGCTGCTGTCGAGGCCTACCTGGTCAAGGTCACCGTCGCCGCCGAAGGCACCATCTGCTGACCCACCCCCGTCCCCCGCCCCCGTCATCCGCGAGTTGTGCAGGCCGCCCTCACCCCGTCATCCGCGAGTTGTGCAGGCCGTCCGTTCGTCAGAAGAGAGGGACGCAGTGGCTAGCCGTGGCCA
>JAQSWV010000070.1 GCA_029266455.1 Nocardioidaceae bacterium | reverse complement strand
GGCGACCATCCAGCTGATGACCGACTACATGACCCGGCTGATGCGCTACGTCGAGCACATGAAGAAGGTCGTCCCGATGCACGACGACCTGTTCGACTTCATGTACGAGGCGCTGCCGGGCTACGAGCAGTCAGGCCTGCGCCGCACCCTGCTCGGCTGCTGGGGCTCCTTCCAGGACCCCGAGTTCTGCAACTTCGAGTACAAGGACATGACCGACTGGGGCCGCAAGATGTTCGTGACCCCGGGTGTGGTGGTGGACGGCAAGCTCGTCACCACCGACCTGGTCGACATCAACCTGGGGATCCGCATCCTGCTCGGGTCGTCGTACTACGACGACTGGCAGGGTCAGGAGATGTTCGTCAAGAACGACCCACTGGGCAATCCTGTCGACGCGCGGCACCCGTGGAACCAGCACACCAACCCGCAGCCGCAGAAGCGCGACTTCGACGACAAGTACAGCTGGGTCATGTCGCCGCGGTGGTACGACGGCAAGGACTACCTGGCCCTCGACACGGGCGGCGGTCCACTGGCCCGACTGTGGACGACCGCACTGGCCGGGCTCGTCGACGTCGGCTACGTCAAGGCCACCGGCTCCAGCGTGCAGATCAATCTGCCGAAGACGGCGCTCAAGGGCCCGGTGGAGCTGGAGTGGAAGATTCCCCAGTGGAGCAACACGATCGAGCGCAACCGGGCCCGGACCTACTTCCAGGCCTATGCGGCGGCGTGCGCCCTGCATTTCGCGGAGAAGGCCCTGGTGGAGATCCGCGCCGGCAACACCAAGACGTGGGAGACGTTCGACGTGCCGCAGGAGGGCATCGGCTGCGGGTTCACCGAGGCGGTGCGCGGCGTGCTGTCTCACCACATGGTGATCCGCGAGGGAAAGATCGCGAACTACCACCCGTACCCGCCGACGCCGTGGAACGCCAACCCGCGCGACAGCTACGGCACACCCGGACCCTACGAGGACGCCGTGCAGGGCCAGCCGATCTTCGAGGAGAACGACCGCGAGCACTTCAAGGGGATCGACATCATGCGGACCATCCGCAGCTTCGACCCCTGCCTGCCGTGCGGCGTGCACATGTACCTCGGTGGCGGGAAGAAGCTCGAGGCCCTGCACTCGCCGACGCAGTCCGTGACCGGCGAGTAGCCGTGGGGCATGCCGGGTCCTCCGCCGCCGAGCCACTCGGCGTGCAGGCCGCGGGCGAGCGGATCGAGGTGCTGCTCGAGGCCAGCGCCGCCGGCGGGGTGATGGCGCGGGAGCGCGCCGAGGAGCTGGTCCGCGTCATGGCCGATCTCTACGGCGCAGGGTTGGAGCGCGTCCTCGACCTGCTGTACGACAAGGGGCGCCTCGACGACGACGTGCTGGCTGCCCTGGCCGACGACGAGCTCGTCGGGAGCCTGCTGCTCGTGCACGGACTGCACCCCTACGACGTCACCACCAGGGTCGAGCAGGCGCTGGAAAGGGTGCGCCCGTATCTCGGGTCGCACGGGGGCGACGTGGAGCTGCTCGAGGTCACTGCCGACGGAGTCGTCCGCCTGCGCCTGCTCGGCAGCTGCGACGGATGTCCCTCATCGTCGGTGACCCTGACTCTTGCGGTGGAGGGGGCCGTGGAGGCGGCGGCACCCGAGGTGACCAGGATCGAGGTGGACGCGAGCGCCACCGACGCAGAGAGTGCCGGCCCGCTCATTCCCGTGGAGTCCCTGCGGTCGCGGCTGGGCGAGCCGGAGGTCACGACCAACGCCTCGTGGGAGGAGGTGCCCAGCCTGGCCGACCTGGCGCCGGGAGCAGTGGCCGGCTTCCACGTCTCTGCGCAGCCGGTCGTGGCCTGCCGGGTCGGGTCGGACCTGTACGCGTTCCGCGACCGGTGCGCGCGGTGCGAGTCCGTGCTGTCGGGGGGGACGGTGTCCCGACGGCTGGGCGGCGCTGCCGCGGACGCCGTGCTGCGCTGCCCCGCCTGCCACGGTCACTACGACGTCCGGCGGGCCGGCGCCTGCCTCGACGACGACGCGCTGCATCTCGACCCGCTGCCGCTGCTGGTCAACGCCGGTGTCGCGTCCCTCGCCCTGCCGGTCACGGCATGACGACGACAGCCGGCCCCGGCGGCCCACGGCTGGAACCGCTGACGGCGCTGCGCCGGGTGACCAGCACACGCCCACCCCCCGTGGTCGGCGAGCGCTGCGAGATGTGCGCCGAACCCGTCGCCGACATCCACCAGCACGTGGTGAATCTGGAGAGCCGCGCGCTGCTGTGCACCTGCCGTGGCTGCTACCTGCTGTTCACGGCCGAGGGCGCCGAGCTGCGCTATCGCGCGGTGCCCGACAGATACCTCGCGTTCCCCGCCTTCACCCTCGGCCCCGGTCAGTGGGACGAGCTGGACATCCCCGTCGGTCTGGCATTCCTGTTCCGCAACTCGGTGCAGGGCCGCACGATCGCCTTCTACCCCGGTCCGGCGGGCGCGACCGAGTCCGAGCTGCCGCTGGAGCCCTGGGGAGCGGTGGTGGCCGCCAACCCCCAGCTCGGCCTGCTCCAGCCCGACGTCGAGGCCCTGCTCGTGCGTGCGGCCGGGCGGGACCGGAGCCGCGAGGGCGACGGCGCCTACACCTGCCATCTCGTGCCGATCGACGCCTGCTACGAGCTGGTGGGCCGGCTGCGCCAGGTGTGGCGGGGCTTCGACGGTGGTCAGGACGCCGCCCGGGCCATGGACGAGTTCTTCGCCACGGTGTCGGCACGAAGCAGGCCGGCGCCTCCCGTCGACCAGGTGTCACCGCGATGACCCACCTGGACTTCTCGGTCGTCGACGTCTTCGCCGAGCGCTATGCCGCCTCGCCACAGCTGACCGCGCGACTGCGCATCACGGAGGGCACCGACGAGGTGGTGCACGCCATCGCGTTGCGGTGCCAGGTGCGCATCGAACCCCAGCGTCGCGCGTACACCGCCGACGAGGAGAGCGGACTGCTGGACATGTTCGGCTCGCGGGAGCGGTGGTTCGACACGCTCAAGCCGTTCCTGTGGATGCAGTGCACCGCCATGGTGCAGGGCTTCACCGGTGTGACCGAGGTGGACCTGGCCATGCCGTGCACCTACGACTTCGAGGTCACCTGGTCGAAGTACCTGCACGCGCTGCGCGACGACACGATCCCCGTGGTGTTCCTCTTCTCCGGCACGGTGTTCACCCGCGGCAGCAGCGGCTTCGGCGTCGAGCAGGTGCCGTGGGACCGCGAGTCGCGCTACCAGATCCCGGTGTCGGTATGGCGCGACATGGTCGACCACTACTTCCCGAACACCGGCTGGCTGCGGCTGAGCCGCGAGACGCTCGACTCGCTGGCCTACTACAAGTCGGTGCGCGGGCTGACCAGCTATGAGGCGGTTGTCGAGTCCCTGCTGGGGACGGAGGCCACCCGATGAGTCTCGACCTGGTCCGTGCCGTCGCCGACGCCGTCCTCTTCGAGGGCTACCTGCTGTACCCGTACCGCGCCACGTCGCGCAAGAACCAGGTGCGCTGGCAGTTCGGCGTGCTCGGCCCTCCGACGGCCGCCGCCGCCGGACTGGGTGAGGACTCGAGCCTCGCGGCGCAGTGCCTGGTGCGCACCCGGGAGCAGGGAGCCGGACCGCCTCGGGTCACCGTCCACCTCAGGTTCCTCCAGCTGCAGACCCGCAGCGTGGAACGGGCGACCGGTGCCCCGGCCCGCTTCGAGCCGGTCGACCAGCTGACGGTGGGCTCGCAGAGCTGGCTCAGCTGGGACGAGGCGGTGGAGCAGGAGGTCGAGCTGGACGCCTCCCCGCTGTCCGCGGCGCTGGAGCAGGAGAGCCCCCGACTCGTCGAGGTCCCCGGGCGGACCGACATCGAGACGCTGCGACACGACGACGGCACGGTCGCCGGCCGGCTGGTCCGTCGCCGGTGGCCGTTGCGCGCGACCGTGGGCCTGGAGGTGCAGCAGGCCACCGGGGGTCTGGTGCGGATCGGCGTACGGGTGGACAACGTCGCCGACGGACCCGTCGCCGACAAGGACGACGCGATCAGGTCGTCGTTGATCGGCGCCCATCTGCTGCTGCGCGCCGAGGACGCCGACTTCGTCTCGCTGCTGGAGCCGCCGCCGGATGCGGCCGACGCAGCAGCGGGCTGCACCCAGCACCGCTGCTGGCCGGTGCTGGCCGGTGCTCCCGGCAGCTCCGACGTCGTGCTGGTCTCGCCGATCATCCTCTACGACTATCCCGAGGTCGCGGACCAGAGCGCCGGTGCGCTGTTCGACTCCACCGAGATCGACGAGATCCTCACGCTGCGGATCATGACGCTCACCGACGACGAGAAGGCCCAGGCCCGGGCCACCGACCCGCGGGCCGCCGAGATCATCGACCGCTGCGACGCCATGCCGCCGGAGGCGCTGGCCCGGCTGCACGGCATCCTGCGGGACCCGCGGGCGGACCTGACCGATCCGGCCCCCCGAGCGCCGGGCTCACCCGACCCGCTCGACCAGCCCGATCCGCTCGACCCGTCGGCGCCCGTACGGCCCGACATCCGCGAGCTCGAGCCGCCCGTCTTCCCGACCGGTGACGTGCCGTGGTGGGACCCCGAGGCCGACGCGAGCGTCCAGCCCGACGTGGACACCGTCCTGGTCGACGGCGTCCGCGTGGCGCGCGACAGCCTGGTGCGGCTGCATCCCTCGAGACGGGCCGACGCCCAGGACCTGTTCTTCGCCGGCCAGACCGCAAGGGTCACCGCCGTGCACTCCGACGTCGACGGCAACGTGCACGTCGCCGTCGTCCTCGTCGACGACCCGGCGGCCGACCTGCACGACTGGTACGGCCGCTATCTCTACTTCGCGCCGGACGAGCTGGAGCCGCTGGTACCGCCGGACGGCGCATCCGCCGATCCGGATTCCAGAGAAGGGAGTCGACTGTGAGAGTTCTGGGAATGCTGACCGCCCTGGCGGCGGTCGGTGTGGCCGTGGTGGCCGTCGGCGTCGGTGTGCGCTCCATCCCCGATGCCCGTCGGTACCTCAAGATGCGCAGGATGTGAGACCCGGTGGGAGGAGCGGCGATGAGCGACGACACGCCAGGCGCGCACCTGGAGGAGGAGCCACAGGACGAGCGGGGGGCTCCGGGCTCCCGCGACCTGGGCTCGGGAGGACCCGAGGGCGGGCCGGTGGACCGGCCCGCCGGCACGTCGGACGAGGAGAGTGACACCTCCGTCGACCCCCAAGGGCCGGTCGACGAGGACATGCCCGACATGCCGTCGGGCGACCAGGGCGGCTGAGCCCGTCCGTACCCGGGCAGCGGAGCAGAGGAGGGTGAGATGACCGAGCCGAGCGAGGTCGAGGGCGGTGACCGCACGGACCGGCCGATGCCGCCGTACGACGACCGGCGCACGAGTGCCGACGTGGACGGCGCGGACGAGCTGCACAGGAACGGCGCCGACGTCGGTGCCGCGACGGGGCCGGTGCAGAGCGACGGCATGACGTCGACACCGAAGGAGGACACCCCGCGCGGTGCCGAGGCGTCGCCGGCCCACGAGCAGCCGGCCGCCGACATGCCGGAGACGGACCTGGACGACGACAGGGTCGGGCCCGACCACTACCGGGGGACCGGGCAGGGGCAGGACAAGACCGAGGAGGGGCGCTAGGTGACCGACCGGGTGCTGGTCGCCGGGGTCGGCAACATCTTCCTCGGCGACGACGGCTTCGGCCCACAGGTGGCCGGCCGGCTTCTCGGCGAGCGCCTGCCCGAGCAGGTACGGGTGGTCGACTACGGCATCCGCGGCCTCCACCTGGCCTACGACCTGCTCGACGGCTACCAGGCCCTGGTGCTCGTCGACGCCCTGCCCGGCGCCGGGCAGCCGGGCGAGGTCGTGGTGCTCGAGGTGGGTGAAGACGATCTCGGCACCGGCAGCCTGGACGCGCACGGCATGGACCCGGTGGCCGTGCTGGCGAGCCTCGACGGCCTGGGCGGACAGCTGCCGCGCACCGTCGTCGTGGGGTGCGCCCCGCTCGACGTGGGAGAGGGCATCGGGCTCACCCCGCTGGTGCAGGGCGCGGTGGAGGTGGCGGCGGGCACGGTCCGCGGGCTGGTGGACGACCTGCTGAGCCCAGCAGCACCCCCGCCAGTGCCCCCGCCAGTGCCCCAGCCCGTGCCCCAGTCCGCGCCCCAGCCCGTGCCCGGGGCGGCGACCGCGTCCACGATCAGGCCCGAGGGGGCCTGACATGTGCCTCGGGATCCCCGGCCAGGTCGTGGAGATGGTCGAGGGGTACGGCGACCAGCTGGCCCTGGTGGACGTCGAGGGCGCCCGCCGCAAGGTCAATATCGGCATGCTGCCCGCGGCCCCGCCGGCCGGGCAGTGGGTGCTGATCCACATGGGCTTCGCCGTCGAGACCGTGGACGCGGACGGCGCAGCCCGCGCCCTGTCCGGCCTGGAGATGATGGGTCGCGCCCGGGACGACACCGTCCCCGGACCGGCGGGCGAGGAGGCCTCGTGAGCGCCGGGCGCGTGCGCCGCCGGTTCCAGGTCACCGGGATGGTGCAGGGAGTGGGGTTCCGTCCCTTCGTCTACGTCGCAGGCACCGAGCTCGGGCTGACCGGGTCGGTGGCCAACGACGCCAGCGGCGTGGTGGTCGAGGTCGAGGGCCCGCGACCGGCCGTCGACGAGCTCGGGCGGCGGCTGTCCCGGGACGCGCCGCCCCTGGCTGTCGTCGAGTCGGTGTCGGCCACCGAGCTCCCGGTCGTCGGCGGGACCGGGTTCGCCATCGCGGGCTCGCACCGTGGCCGTACCAGCGGGCGCACGCTGGCCGGTCCGGACGTGGCGACGTGCGCCGACTGCCTGCGTGAGCTGGCCGACCCTGCGGACCGGCGCTACCGCCATCCGTTCATCTCGTGCACGAACTGCGGCCCGCGCTTCACGATCATCCGCGACCTCCCGTACGACCGCGGCAGCACCACCATGGCGCAGTTCGCGATGTGCGATGCGTGCGCCGCCGAGTACTCCGACCCCGCCGACCGCCGCTTCCATGCACAGCCGATCGCCTGCCACGACTGCGGTCCCCGGCTCGAGCTGGTGGAGGCGGGAGGCGGCAACTCCCACGACGACGACGCCCTGCACGCCGCCGGCCGGCTGCTCGGCCAGGGGGCGATCATCGCCGTCAAGGGCCTCGGCGGCTACCACCTCGCCTGCGACGCCCGCAACGAGGACGCCGTCGCCGAGCTGCGCCGCCGCAAGCACCGCGGGGCCAAGCCGTTCGCGGTCATGGTGCGTGATCTCGACGCGGCACGGGCCGTGGCCGACGTCGACGACGTCGAGGCCGCGCTGCTGACGGGTGCGCGCCGCCCCGTGGTCCTGCTGGCCAGGAACGACGGTGCCCCGCTGGTCGCCGACGCGGTAGCGCCGGGTAACCCCGACCTCGGCGTGCTGCTGCCGTACACGCCGGTGCACAGCCTGCTGCTGGACGCCTCCGGAGCCGCCGGGACAGGCTTGCGCTGCCTGGTCATGACCTCGGGCAACCTCGGGGGTGAGCCGATCGCCTATCGCGACGACGACGCGGCCGTCCGGCTGGCCCCGCTGGTCGACGCCTGGCTGCGGCACGACCGCCTCATCCACGTGCCGGTCGACGACTCGGTGAGCCGGGTCGTCGACGGGCGCGAGTGCCCGGTGCGCCGCTCGCGCGGCTACGCGCCGCTGCCGGTCGCGCTGCCCGTGCCGGTCCCTCCCACGCTCGCCGTGGGTGCGGACCTGAAGAACACGTGTGCGGTCGGCGAGGGCAGGTATGCCTGGCTGAGTCAGCACATCGGCGACATGGACGACCTCGCGACCCTGGACGCCTTCACCGCCTCCGAGGGCCACCTCCAGCGACTGGTGGGCGTCCTCCCGGAGCGCCTCGCGGCCGACGCCCACCCCGCCTACCGCTCGAGCGCGTGGGCCACCCGGCACGCCGACGGGCGGCCGGTGCACACCGTCCAGCACCACCACGCCCACGTCGCCGCGGTCATGGCAGAGCACGGGCTGGACGGCCGGGAGCAGGTCATCGGGTTCGCCTTCGACGGCACCGGCTACGGCACCGACGGAGCGGTGTGGGGCGGTGAGGTGCTGGTCGCCGACTACAAGGGCTTCTCCCGGGTGGCTCACCTCGGGTACGTGCCGCTGGCCGGCGGTGACGCGAGCGTGCACCGGCCGTACCGGATGGCGCTCGCCCATCTGCGTGCCGCCGGTGTGCAGTGGCGGCCCGACCTGGCGCCGGTGGCTGCCTGCCCGCCCGACGAGCTCACGGTGCTGGACCACCAGCTGGCTTCCGGCTTCGGCACGACCCCGACATCGAGCATGGGAAGGCTGTTCGATGCCGTCGCGTCGTTGGCCGGGGTGCGGCACGTCGTCGACTTCGAGGCGCAGGCGGCGATCGAGCTCGAGGGGCTGGCGCGCGGCGTCGACGCCGACGGCGGCTACGAGTTCGGGCTGGCACGCGCGGGCTCCGGGCCCACGCTGGCGTCAGCCGCGCCGGTGGTGCGTGCGGTGGTCGGCGACCGCGGACGCGGCGTCCCGGCCGAGGTGGTGGCCGCCCGCTTCCACACCGCCCTTGCCGACCTGGTGGTCGAGCTGGCGCGAGTGGCCCGTGCCGAGACCGGGCTGGTGACGGTCGCGCTTGCCGGCGGCGTGTTCGCCAACGCGCTGCTGTTGTCCGCGGCTCGGCACCGGCTCGAGCACGAGGGCTTCGTGGTGCTCAGCCCTCAGCAGGTTCCTGCCAATGACGGCGGCATCGCCCTGGGTCAGCTGCTGGTGGCAGCACAGGGCTGAGTCGTACCGGACGGAGAGAGGAGACAGGCATATGTGCCTTGCGGTACCTGGCCGGGTGGTCACCCGGGAGGAGCGGGACGGCACGACCATGGCCGAGGTCGACTTCGGCGGCGTGCGCAAGGACGTGTGCTGCCAGTACATCCCCGACGTCGAGACCGGCGACTACGTGATCGTCCATGTGGGCTTCGCGATCCAGCGACTCGACGAGGAGTCGGCGCTGCAGACGCTGGCGGAGTTCGAGCGGATGTCGATCCTCGAGGAGGAGTTCGGCGACCAGTTCGCCCTCGCCGCCCGGCAGGCCGGGGTAGACGTACCAGCCACTGACGAGACCGATGCGGAGGCGCCGCGATGAAGTACCTCGACGAGTTCAGCAACCCCGACCTGGCCCAGCGGCTCATCGACCAGATCCACGCGGCCACGACCCAGCGGTGGGCGATCATGGAGGTCTGCGGTGGCCAGACGCACTCGATCATCCGGCACGGCATCGACCAGCTGCTCCCCGACAGCGTGGAGATGATCCATGGCCCCGGCTGCCCGGTGTGCGTCACGCCGCTGGAGATCATCGACAAGGCGCTGGCCATCGCCTCCCGGCCGGACGTGATCTTCTGCTCGTTCGGCGACATGCTGCGCGTGCCCGGGAGCACGGAGGACCTCTTCCGGATCAAGAGCGCCGGAGGCGACATCCGGGTGGTCTACTCGCCGCTCGACGCCCTCGAGCTGGCCCGGCAGAACCCCGACCGGGAGGTGGTCTTCTTCGGCATCGGTTTCGAGACCACGGCGCCCGCCAACGCCATGACCGTCTACCAGGCCAAGCGCCTGGGCATAGAGAACTTCTCCCTGCTGGTCTCGCACGTGCTCGTTCCACCCGCCGTGGCAGCGATCATGGAGTCGCCGACCTGCCGGGTGCAGGGCTTCCTGGCCGCCGGGCACGTGTGCAGCGTGATGGGGACGGGGGAGTACCCGCCGCTGACCGAGAAGTACAAGGTCCCGATCGTGGTGACCGGGTTCGAGCCACTGGACATCCTCGAGGGCATCCGCCGCACCGTCCTGCAGCTGGAGTCGGGGCGACACGAGCTGGAGAACGCGTACTCCCGTGCGGTGCGTGCCGAGGGCAACCTGCACGCGATGGAGATGCTGCGCGACGTCTTCGAGGTCACCGACCGGGCCTGGCGCGGAATCGGGACTATCCCGGGCAGCGGCTGGCGGCTGTCGGACCGCTACCGCGACTTCGACGCCGAGATCCGCTTCGACGTCGCCGGCATCTCGACCGCCGAGTCGGCGGTCTGTCGGTCCGGCGAGGTGCTGCAGGGCCTGATCAAGCCGCACGAGTGCGAGGCGTTCGGCAAGGAGTGCACGCCACGCAACCCGCTGGGCGCGACCATGGTGTCGTCGGAGGGCGCGTGCGCCGCCTACTACCTGTACCGGCGGCTCGAGCTGACGCCGGCCGGGCAGGGCTCGGCCCGCCCACAGGCGGTGGCCGGCCGTGGCTGACCCTGCCCCCGTCGACGGGCTCGACTTCGAGGGCTGGGTCTGTCCCATGCCCCTGCGCGACTCCCCGGCCATCGTGATGGGTCACGGCGGCGGTGGAGCCCTGTCCGCGGAGCTGGTGGAGCACCTGTTCCTGCCGGCGTACGGCCCCGCCGCCGACACCGGCCTGGGCGACTCCGCCGTCCTCGAGCTGCTGGGAGGTCGTATCGCCTTCTCCACCGACTCCTACGTGGTCAAGCCGCTGTTCTTCCCCGGTGGCTCGATCGGTGACCTTGCCGTCAACGGCACGGTCAACGACCTGGCCATGTCCGGGGCGTCGCCGGTGGCGCTGTCGACCGCCTTCATCCTCGAGGAGGGCACCGCGCTGACGGACCTCGGCCGGGTGGCCCAGGCGGTGGGAGCCGCTGCCTCGCGGGCCGGGGTGCGGCTGGCCACGGGCGACACCAAGGTCGTCGACTCCGGCAGCGGCGACGGCGTGTTCATCAACACCGCAGGTGTCGGCGTCGTCCCCGACGGCGTCGACATCCGCCCGGCTCGTGCCCGTCCGGGCGACGTGATCATCATCAGCGGTGACATCGGTGTGCACGGGGTCGCGGTGATGAGCTGCCGCGAGGGGCTGCAGTTCGGCACCACCGTGGAGAGCGACAGCGCACCGCTGCACGAGCTGGTCGCGGCCATGCTCGGCACCGGCGCCGACGTGCACGTCCTGCGCGATCCCACCCGCGGCGGGGTGGCCGCTACGGTGCACGAGATCGCCACCGCGGCCGGGGTGGGCATCGAGCTGGTCGAGCGACAGCTGCCCGTCCCCCAACCGGTTGTCGACGCCTGCGGGCTGCTGGGCCTCGACCCGTTGTACGTCGCCAACGAGGGCAAGCTGGTGGCCTTCGTCGCCCCCGGAGACGCCGACCGGGTGCTCGAGGCGATGCGTGCCCACCCGTACGGCAAGAGTGCGGTGGTCATCGGATCCGTGGTGGCCGACCACCCCGGAATGGTCGTGGCGCGGACGGCGCTCGGTGGCAACCGGGTCGTCGACCTGCCTCTCGGCGAGCAGCTTCCCCGGATCTGCTGAGTGGCCGCGATGGCCGTCCGGGACGCCGCCCCGTCCGCTGCGTCCGGCGCGGCGCTCTTCGCGCGCTACGCCTATCCGCCGAACGAGCTCGGCCACTGCGGTCCGCCCGGTGCCGAGATCCTGTTGGAGGGCGCCACCTCCGGCGACGACGACGGCGAGCTCCGCCGGCGTGCCGCTCTGTTCGACGGGGCATGGCCCTACCTGCGGCTGATCGCCGCGGCCGCGGACACCCCCGACCCGCTGGACCCGCAGGTCGTGCAGGCGTACTGGCTCGGCGGGCCGCTGCTCGACGCCGTCGACCCGCAGACCTTCGTCGATACCGCGCAGACCAGCTTCGGCACCCAGCCCGGGGTGCCGGAGCGGGTGGCTCAGCTGGCCGGAATGTCGACGTGGGCATCGCACGCCTACCACGTGTTCGTGGTCTACCCCTGGGTCGGGCTGCTGGGCGGCACCGCCGACGTGCCGCGATCGGTGCTCGACAGCTGCCGGGTGCGGTGGGGCCAGGTGGTCGAGGTGCGCGACGAGAGCGCTGTGGTGAGATCCCTGCCCCTGGTCTGGGACGGTGCCGCGCTGTCCCTCGGGCCCGAGCAGACCGAGCACCCGCGCTGGACGAGCCACGGGCGCGCGTTCGTCAGCGGGCTCGAGGTCGGTGACACCGTGTCGCTGCACTGGGACTGGGTCTGCGACCGGCTCGAGCCGGACCAGGTCGAGTGGCTGCGGACCGGGACGCTCCGTCAGCTCGAGGCGACCAACCGCTGGCTCGCCGCCCGTACCTCCTGACCACCCGGGACGTCATCCTCGCGGTTGGGTATCGTATGACGTTGCGGCGCCCCCTCGGGGACGTCATCGCGGCGGAGGGGTATCGCCGGCGCGTCGTATGACGTTGCGGCGCCCCCTCGGGGACGTCATCGCGGCGGAGGGGTATCGCCGGCGCGTCGTATGACGTTGCGGCAGGCGAGTGGCGGGGGTCAGCGGGCGAGTGCGCCCATGGGGTCCCACGCCGGCAGGACGACCGGGTCCTCGCCGAGCGCCGAGCGCAGGTCGTCGGGCAGCCGCTCCCGGCGGACGGCGACCTCGAAGACGTGCTCGGCGAACCAGTTGTCGTTCATGGTCCAGAAGCCCTTGTCACCGCGGTTGTCGCCCCAGCTGTTCTCGACCCGCCACCGGCGCGGAACTCCGTCGACCACGTCGACACCGGTGAACAGCATCGCGTGTGTCATCAGCGAGGCATGGTGCAGCAGCCGGTCGGACTTCGACATCGTGGTCTCGATGTCGTAGATCGCGTCGTAGTCGTACAGCCGGGCGTCCCAGACGCCCAGGTCACCGTTGGCCATCTGCCCGGTGTCGCAGCCGAACCAGACCGGCTCACCGTCGAGCAGGGTGTCCATGGTCAGCCGTTTCAGCACGTCGGCCTCGGTGTTGAGGTACACCACGGGCGGGGCGTCGATGACGTTGCCCAGGTGCTCCACCGTGTACGTGCGGCCCGGTGTGCTGGTGGGCCGCGGGTCGTGCACCAGGCAGACGTAGTCGTCGAGCGGCAGCATCGCGTACCGGTCGGCGAACTCGCACGGCGTCAGCCAGCCTTCGCGGTGGAAGCCACGGTCCTTGTCGGTCCACTGCCAGAAGATGCGGTCGGGCGGGGTGCCCAGGTGGATGCACAGCACCCGGTGCACGGCGGCCAGCGCCTCGGCCTTGGCCTCGCGCAGATCCTCGGCGCGGGCGCCTGCGGCGGCCTCGGCGCGCAGGTCGCGGGCCGCCTGGCGCAGCACGGTGGACAGGGCGCGGTTCATCCGGCCCGTGTCCGACGACGACTGGGTCTCGGGCATGGAGACCTTCGGCACCAGACCGTGCTTGCGGACGAGCGCCACGAACATGTTCCACTGGCCCCCGTCCTCGGCGGGATGCTCCAGCAGATGGGCGACGGTGCGGTCGTCGACGTCGCGGTCGGCCGTGTCGATGACCGACTCGAGCCAGTGGTTGGCCTTCTCCAGCTTGTCCCAGAACATCAGATGGTTCTGGGAGAACTCGAAGTCACGCACCCCCAGCGCCCGTGCCGCACCGACCCGGAGCAGGTTGGCTCCCGCGAACAGCCAGCACCGACCGCTCTTCTTCTGGTCGGTCACCGTCCAGTCGTCGAGCAGGTTGGACACACTGTGCTCGGTGGCGGTCACCACCGCCCGGTCGAGTGCGATCTCGTCCACCGACGTGGTGGTCACCGCGTTCTGCACCACCCGGTAGTCCGGGCTCGCGCCGAACTGCTTGCCCAGCTGCTCGACCGTGGCCGTCTCCAGTGCCCTCGGCATCCGGCTTCCTCCCGCTCGGTGGAGGGGCTGAGACTACTCCCGCTGGGGCTGGTGGACGCGCGATCGTGGGACACCGGCCACGAGAAAGCAGGTGCGGAAGCAGGGCCGCCTCGCCACACTTCTCTCCCGTGGCCCTCGTGAGCGATCTCCCCGCCGGCCTCGTCACCCGGCCCCTGGAGCGGACGGACCTGCCCGGCGTGCTCGACGTCATGGACGCGCACGAGCGGCTGGTCCTCGAGGAGCCGATGATCGAGCTGGCTGACCTCGAGGCGGACTGGGAGCGACCGAGCTTCGACCCGCGCACCGACACGGTCGGTGTCTTCGAGGGGGACCGACTGGTCGCCTACGGCGAGGTGTACCAGGCCCGCCGGGCCGAGATCTACGTGCACCCGGAGTGGTTCGGACGCGGTATCGGCACCGCGCTGATGCGGTGGTCGTGGCGGCTGGTGCGCGAGGCGGGGGCCGACCTGGTCGGCCAGACGGTCCCCGACGGCGCGCGCGACGCCGTCGACCTGCTGCGTCGTCACGGGTACTCCCCGCTCTGGACCAGCTGGATGCTCGAGCTGCCGGCCGACCAGCCACTCCCGCACGTCCGGGTCCCCGCGGGCTACGCGATCCGATCCTTCCGGCCCGGCTCCGACGAGCAGGCGGCGTACCGCGTCGTCGAGGACGCCTTCAACGAGTGGCCCGACCGCGATCCCTCGAGCTACGGCGACTGGGCGGCCGGGGTCCTGGGTCGGCCCGGTTTCGAGCCGTGGCAGCTGTTCCTGGCCGTACGGACCGAGGCAGGCACCGGCTCCGAGGAGGTGGTCGGCGTCTGCCATCTGGTGCTCAGCGGCGAGTCCGGCTGGGTCAACCAGCTCGCCGTGGCGGCATCGCACCGGGGACAGCGGCTGGCGCAGGCGCTGCTGGCGGTGGCCTTCGCCGCAGCGCGCGAGCGCGGCAGCCCGCGCGGAGAGCTGTCCACGGACTCCCGCACGGGCGCGCTGGGCCTGTACGAGCACATCGGCATGCAGGTGACCGCGGCTTTCACGCAGTGGGTCAAGCAGCTGTCGTCTCAGGACGACGCCGGAGAGCGGGGGCCGGACACGGCTCCCGTCGCCGGTTCCGAGCCGGCCGCGGGGTTGGCAGGCGGCTGAGGACCGCTACGCTGGGCGGAGCGTCGGGCCGCGGTAGCCCCGGGTCCCACAATTAGCCGCCACGAGCGGCCACGCGCCGTGAGGCGCTCCCGGCCCGACGCACTACCTGCCAGCTGGCCCCTGCCCCTCAGCTGAGGTGACCGGCGCGCTCGAGATCGGCGGCCACTTCCAGCTGCTCGGCGGTGGTGACCAGCCGGCTGGCGGACACGCTCGACCGTGGCTGGTCCTCGTCCAGCTCCGCGCGGCCCACGGCCACCACGCGGGCGAACGCCGCGGCCCGCTCGAAGGTGACGGCGAGGTCGGCCGTCACGACTCCGCGCAGCACGGTGTCGGTGAGATGACGTACCTCGGCCGGACCGGGCGGGTCGACGACGCCCGCCACCACCTCGTGCACCGGGGCAGACACCCGGCCCCTGGTGAACTCGCGCGAGGCGCGGACGGGGTTGCGGTGCACCCAGGTCCGCAACACGTAGAGCCGCCACAGCGCCCCCGCCAGTGAGTCCGCGGGCGCGGTGGCCCATAGCTGCGCCAGCTCATCCAGACCTTCCTCGTCGGCGAGCCGCACCACCCGCTCCACCACGTCGGCATCGGCCACGACGCGAGCACCCCGGACGAGCAGCGCGGCGACACGCGCACCCGACTCGGCGCGCAGTGCCGGGTCGTCACCGCCTGGTAGGTCCTCGAACGCGCCATCGCCCGGCAGCGCTGGACGGTGGAAGCGAGCAGCATCCATACCGGCATGCTGCCATGCCGCGGGAGCAGACCGCTCCTGGCGACACCCGGACCCCCCAGCGCCTCGAGCGCCGGTGGGCCGTGGGTCAGTCGGCGGCCAGCCGCGTGGCAACGACGGGGCCCGCCAGCTCCGGCGGCGTCTGGCCGGTTTCGTAGTTGTAGTCCTGACCGATATGCGACATCGACAGGACCGACACCCGGTCAGCGGTCTGGACGATCACGGCGGCGTCGATGTGTGCGTCGTCCGGCGCGCCACGCACGGGCCCGGAGAACACGACGCCCCACGCCGCCTGTCCCTGCCCTACCTCCAGGCCAGCCAGCGGAGCGGGCGGCCGCACGGCCTCGCGGCCACGCTCCTCGAGCTGGGCTGCGCAGTCCCGGCCGTTGGCCGCGAGAGACTCGAACGCCAGCTGTGCGCTACGGGCATCAGCGAACTCGCCGACGACCTGGGTGGCGGTCGACCGGCCCGCGCTGGTGTACGAGCGTGTCCAGGTGGTGACCGCGCCGTTGCTGATCAGGGAGACGCGCTGGCACACCCATGCCGGCAGCTGCGGTTCGCTGCGGGAGGTCTGCGCGGTGCTCCAGGCGCTCTCGGCGTTCAGCGAGGGGAGCTGGTTGCCGGGGACGAGGGCGGTCCGCAGGCCGCCGCCGGGCCCGGTCGTCGACGAGGAGGGCCCGTCCGGCTCGACCGGGGAGGACGAGTCCGGTGGCTCCTGCGGCTCGGTGGGAGCCGTTGTCGATGCATCCGGGTGCTCACTGGAGGTGTCTGCGGCCGGTGCGGTCTCCGTGCCGGCGTTCGCCTCCTCCGGGTCGCTGCCGCACGCGGTCAGGCCCGACATCAGGACGAGTGCGGCGGCAGCGGCCGTTGCCCTGACTGTCGGGCGGACGCGCAGCATGGACCTGATCCCCCTCACCCCGCCACCGTACGTCCGGAGGCGACCGGGCCGCCGGACCTCGCGCTCCCGGCGTTTCCTGACGTGTGGCGGGGTTCCTAGTCAGTTCGCCCCGCGTCAGTTCGCCCCTGGTCGGTCACCGCCGCGAGACTCTCGGCCAGCCGGTCGGCCAACAGGTCGACCTGCCACGGCCGCGCCCCGGACGCGACCAGTGCCGCGCGTACCGTGTCCCGCCCGAACGGCTGCGGCGGCTCCCAGGCGAGCCGGCGCACAGCATCCGGCGGGATCAGGTTCTCCGCCGGGACGACATGCCGCTCGGACAGGGCAGCAACCACTGCCCGGCAGGCGGCCAGCCGTGCGGCCGCCGCAGGGTTGCGGTCCCCCCACGCCCGCGGCGGCGGCGGCCCGTCGTGGCGGGCGCTCACCGTGGGCAGCTCCGGCTCCGGGAGTCCCGCCGCGCGCTCGACGGCGGCGACCCAGCGATCGAGGTGGCGCCGCCCCTGCCGGTGCCGGATGCCGGGAAGCCCGCGCATCGCCGTACGCCCGATCGGCATCGCCCGCGCCATCTCCACGATGGTGTCGTCGGACAGCACCCGGCCCGGGGTGACGTCCTGCTCCGCGGCGATCTCGTCACGGGTCAGCCACACCTCGCGGACGGCCGCCAGCGGGCGTCGCCCTCGTACCCGCTGGATGCCCGAGGTGCGCCGCCAGGGCTCGAGGCGAGGAGCGGGGCCGGTGAAGGCCAGCAGAGCGGTGAACTCCTGCTCCGCCCACTCGCGCTTGCCGGCCTGGTCCAGCTGGTCGACCAGCAGGTCGCGCAGGCTCCCCAGCACCTCCACGTCCAGGGCGGCGTACTCCAGCCAGGACTGCGGGAGCGGGCGCGTCGACCAGTCGACCGCCGAATGCTCCTTCTTCAGCCGGAGGCCGAGGAGATCCTCGACCAGGGCTGCCAGGCCGACCCTGGGCAGGCCCAGCAGCCGTGCGGCCAGCTCCGTGTCGAACAACCGGCTCGGACGTAGGCCGACCTCGGCCAGGCAGACCAGATCCTGGCTCGCCGCGTGCAGGATCCACTCCGGCCCGGCCAGGACCGCAGCGAGCGGGGACAGGTACTGCAGCGGGTCGGCGTCGGCAACCGGGTCCACCAGCACGGTGCCGGTGCCCTCGCGGCGCGCCTGCACGAGGTACGCGCGCTGGGAGTAGCGGTGGCCCGAGGCGCGCTCGGCGTCGAGGGCGACCGGACCGTGGCCCGCCGCCAGCCGGGCCGCCGCCTCGCGCAGCGCCGCAGGTGTCTGGACGACCGCGGGCAGCGGCTCGGACAGCTGCAGCAGTGGAGCAGGCGGTACGGCGGGTGCCGGCATGCCAGCGGGCTCAGCGGGCCCAGCGGGCCCAGCCGGCTTAGCGGGCTCAGCGGGCTCAGCGGGCTCAGCGGGCTCAGCGGGCTCAGCGCGCTCAGCGAGCGCAGCGCGCTCAGCGGGCGGCTCGGCCGACCCGGTCGCTCCCGAGGAACGTCCCGGCATCCCGGCGTTCATGAGGGGCTCACCGGGCGTACGCGGGGTGCACGGAGGCGTGCCTGTGACCTCACGTGTGACCTCACCTGTGACCCACCGTGTGGCCCCGCACGTGGCCCCACAGGTGGCGCCGCACGTGGCCCCATATGTGGCGCCGCACCTGGCCGCTCACGTGGCAGGGCCGCGCGGCGGGCGCGTCGGCGGGTGACGAGGCGGCAGGGGCACCACGCCCGCGGGTACGGGAGGCAGGCCCGCCGCGGAGCCCAGCAGGTCACCCCATGCCTCCGCGTGCGCCCGGACGTCGGGCAGCGACCCTGCGTCGACTCCGCCGGGTGTCCACGAGGCGCGCACCTCGACCTGCGCGGTCAGCCCGTCGGACTCGATGCCACCGAAGCCCTCGGACAGGACGGCCGTGACGGTGCCGCTCGGGGACACGATCTCGAGGCCGCGGGAGACCCATCCCTCTTCGAGCCAGCTCCAGGCCACCCCTGAGAGCATCGGGTCGCGGACCATGTCCGGGTCCACGTCGGCGCGGACGAAGCTCACCCAGCGCCAGGATCCGTCCCACGAGTCGTTGCCGGCGGGGTCGTGCAGCAGCACCAGCCGCCCGGTGCCGACCTCGGCGCCGTCGATGCTGACGTCGGCCCCGACCGCGGTCGCGAACGGCGCGATGCGCTGTGGGGCGGGCACGTCGGTCAGCAGCACCTCGGCGCGCGTCCGGGTGCTGCGCAGCTGCTCGACCGCCGACCGGAACGCCGCAGGCGGCCGCTCCAGCTCGCGTCTGGCGCCCATGCGGGCAGCGTAGGCGGTGCTCCTGTCAGGGGGGCGGGCCGACGCGCCGGGCCGTCCTGCGAGGATCGGCGGCGTGTCAGCGCGCCCCGGACCGCCCGAACCGGTCCCGCCGCCGTCGACGTCGGTGCCCGGTCCGGAGTCGGCTCCGGAACCGGGCCAGGGATCAGCGTCGGCGTTCCTCGCCGCATGCCGGCGCGAGCAGCCCACGCACACGCCGGTGTGGTTCATGCGGCAGGCAGGGCGCTCCCTGCCCGAGTACCGCAGGCTGCGCGAGGGCGTCCCCATGCTGGAGTCGTGCGCCCGTCCGGAGATGGTCGTCGAGATCACCATGCAACCCGTGCGCCGGCACGGTGTCGACGCGGCCATCCTCTACTCCGACATCGTGGTGCCGCTGAAGGCCATCGGCATCGACCTGGACATCGTTCCGGGGACCGGCCCGGTCGTGGCCGCGCCCGTGCGCCGGTCCGCCGACGTGGCGGCACTGCGGCCCCTGACGGCCGATGACGTCACGTACGTGACCGACGCCGTCTCGGGACTGCGCGGCGAGCTGGGCGGTATACCGCTGATCGGCTTCGCCGGCGCACCGTTCACGCTGGCGTCCTACCTGGTGGAGGGCGGGCCCTCCCGCGACCACGTACGCACCAAGGCGCTGATGCGTGCAGAGCCCGAGCTGTGGCACGACCTGCTGGGCCGGCTGGCCACGATCGCCGGGGAGTTCCTGCGGCTGCAGGTGCAGGCCGGCGCCTCGGCCGTGCAGCTGTTCGACTCGTGGGCCGGGACCCTGTCGGCCGCCGACTACGCCCGCTACTGCCAGCCGCACTCGGCCGCGGTGCTGGCGGCGGTGGCCGACCTCGGCGTTCCGCGGATCCACTTCGGCGTCGGCACCGGCGAGCTGCTGGCGGCGATGGGCGAGGCGGGCGCCGACGTCGTCGGCGTCGACTGGCGGGTCCCGCTGGACCAGGCGACCCTGCGCGTCGGTCCGGGGCGCGCGCTGCAGGGCAACCTCGATCCTGCCGTCACGATGGCTCCGTGGGATGCGATCGACGAAGCGGTCCGCGACGTGCTGCGGCAGGGCAAGGCCGCCCCGGGCCACGTCTTCAACCTCGGCCACGGTGTCCTACCGGGCACCGACCCCGGGGTTCTCACCCGCATCGTCGAACTGGTGCACGAGGTCACTGCGGGTCCGCTGCCGGCGTCGCCGGCGGGCTGATGCGGCGCCGCCGCCAGGCCAGGAGCGGCAGCGCGACCGCGGCAGCCAGCACCGCGAACGGCAGCACCGCGCCGGCGGCCGTACTGGCGGCGACGTAGGCGTCGTGCAGGCCGTTCCAGCCGATACGGAGGCCTTCCACGAACCCGCCGGCGTCGTCGCCGGGGTCGGCCTTGTCGTCAGGCTTGCTGCTGACCGTGACCTCGATGGTGCCGAGCTGGGTCTGGCCGGCCAGCGCGGCCTGCTGGGCCAGCAGAGCCTCGAGGTCGGACTGGCGCCGGGAGAGCACACCCTCGAGGCGGATCACCGTACCCAGGCCGTTGGCGCGGTCGAGCAGCGCGCGGATGCGGTCCAGCGCGGTGCGCGCGCTCTCGACCCGGCTGTCGACGTCGGCCACCCGACCGGTGACGTCCTGGGCCTGGACGGTGCGGGAGGTCACGCGGCCGAGGCGCGAGAGTCGTTCCACGGCGTCGTCGAACCGACCGGTCGGCACCTGGAGGACGACCCGGATCTCGTCGAGGCCCTCCTGGCGCGGGACGTCGGAGCCCGAGGTGCTCGCCGACTCGTCGGACACATAGCCGCCCAGGGTGGCCACCAGCGCGACGATGCGGTCCCGCGTCGCCAGCGCGTCCTCGGCCACCAGTGCCACCGATCCGGTGCGGATGACGTCGCGATTCGTCAGCTGGCTCGGGTCGACCGCCGTGAGCCCCGACGCGCCGGGGCGCGTTTCCCGCACCATGCCGTCGGCGGGTTCGGCCAGCGCGGCGCTGTCGCCTGCCTTGCCTCCACCGGGAGACGAGGTCAGGTCCTCGACCGCCGGTTCCACGGACTGGCTGCTGTCGCCCCCGCCGCCGCCGCTTCCTGAACATGCCCCGAGGGCCGTGACCAGAAGCCCGGTCACCAACAGCCCGGTCACCAGCTGCCCCGTGGTCCGCCGGGCGCGTCGAGGGTCAGGGCGGCCGGTACGGGATGGGTGTGGTGAGTCGGGGGACAGCAGCATGGCGGAGCCTCTCGGACGGTGCCGCGCAAGCGTGGAGCGTCGCGGCGGTGTGGGGATGGGACGCCGGCCGGGCCGATCACGTTCCCTCGGCCGACTGATCCGTTCCGTGCGGACTCATCGCGCGTGCCGCTCGCCCACAGCCCGTCACTCATCCGCGCGTGCCGCTCGCCCACACCCCGTCACTCATCCGCGCGTGCCGCTCGCCCACACCCCGTCACTCATCCGCGCGTTACGGCGGCGACCGGCGGCTGGGACGATGAGTGCGTGCCTGGCCACCGCCCCGATCCGGTCCTGCGGGACCGCCACGTGGTCGTCGTCGGGGGCGGGATCGCCGGCCTCACGGCCGCTCTCCGCGTGGCCCGGCTCGGCGGGCGGGTGAGCCTGCTCGAGTCGTCCACGACCGTCGGGGGCAAGCTCGCCCGGGCAGAGCTTGCCGGGCTCACTATCGACACGGGGGCCGAGTCGGTGCTCAACCGCCGCCCCGAGGCTGTCGACCTGGCCCGCGAGGTCGGCCTGGGCGACGACCTACGGCACCCGGCGACCAGCGCGGCGGAGGTGTGGTCACGCGGCCGGCTACGCCCGCTTCCGCCCACCGTCCTGGGCGTACCCAGCGACCTGGCCGCCCTGGCCCGGAGCGGGGTGCTGTCGCGCGCGGGTGTGGTCCGCACGGGCCTCGACCGGGTGCTGCCGGGTGGTGCTGTTCCCGCTGACCGGGCGGACGACGTGTCGGTCGGTCGCTACGTCGCAGGACGGCTCGGCGCCGAGGTGCGTGACCGGCTGCTCGAGCCGCTGCTCGGCGGGATCTACGCCGGCCGCGCCGACCATCTGTCCCTGGCGGCGGCTGCACCCCAGGTGCTGGCCCTCGCCAGCACTGGCGACTCCCTGCTCGTCGCGGCGCGCCGGAGCCGGCAGCAGACCGCGGCGGCCTCTGCCCCTCCGCTGTTCGCGGCGCTGGTCGGCGGCATGGGCCGACTGGCCGAGGCAGCGGCGGCCGCCGCGGTCGCGGCCGGGGTCGACGTACGCACCGGCGCGACCGTGCGGTCCGTGTCCCGGCGCGCCGGTCCGGGGGAGGGGTGGCGGCTGCTGGTCGGCCGCGCCGACCGCCCCGAGACGATCGACGCGGACGCCGTGGTTCTTGCCACTCCGGCAGCCGCCACTGCCCGGCTGCTCGACGAGCTGCTTCCGTCGGCGGCGTACGAGCTGCGGGGGATCGAGTACGCGAGCGTCGCGCTGGTCTCGCTCGCCGTCCCGGACGGTGGTGTCGTCAGGCCGCCCCGCGGCTCGGGCTTCCTGGTCCCGCCGGTCGAGGGACGGTCGGCCAAGGCCGCCACCTGGTCGTCGGCGAAGTGGGCATGGCTGGGTGAGGAGGCTGCCCGGGAGCACGGCAGGGGCACGATCGTGCTGCGAGTGTCGTTCGGCCGGCACGGGGAGGCCAAGGTGCTGCAGCGTGACGATGTGGGGCTGGTCGAGCTCGCCGCGGCCGAGCTGGCCGAGGCGGTCGGACTGCGAGGGCCGCTGCTGGACGCGCGCGTCGACCGGTGGGGCGGCGGGCTGCCTCAGTACGCGGTCGGGCACCTCGGCCGGGTGGCACGGGTGGGGAGGGCCGTGGCCGGCGTGGACGGGCTGGAGGTGTGCGGCGCCGCGTACCACGGCGTCGGTGTGCCGGCGTGCATCGCCGACGGACGGGCAGCGGGCGATCGTGTCTGGGAGTGGCTGCGGACCCGGCCGACCGCGGCGGCCGGCTCAGCCGGGACAATGCCACCATGACCTCTGCCCGCGAGATCAACTCGACCATCCGGTACACGATGTGGTCGGTCTTCGCCCTGCGCGACCCGATCGGCGACGAGGACCGCACCGCCATGGCCGTCGAGGCCGATGCGCTGCTCAGCGGGCTGAACGAGGTCGGGACCGTCGTGCGCGGGTGCTATGACGTATCGGGCCTGCGCGCGGACGCAGACCTGATGGTCTGGTGGCACGCCGAGACACCCGAGTCCCTGCAGGTCGCCTACCAGGAGCTGCGGCGCACCCGGCTGGGCGCACACCTCGTCCCGGTCTGGTCGCAGCTGGCGCTGCACCGTCCGGCCGAGTTCAACAAGGGCCATGTGCCGGCGTTCATGGCCGACGAGGAGCCGCGCGCGTATCTGTGCGTGTACCCGTTCGTGCGCTCGTACGAGTGGTACCTGCTGCCCGAGGAGGAGCGCCGCGACATGCTCGTGGAGCACGGCAAGATGGCTCGGGAGTACCCCGACGTCCGGGCCAACACCGTGTCGTCGTTCGCCCTGGGGGACTACGAGTGGATGCTGGCCTTCGAGGCCGACGACCTGCACCGCATCGTCGACCTGATGCGTGAGCTGCGCGGCAGCCGGGCCCGTCGGCACGTGCGCGAGGAGGTGCCGTTCTACACCGGTCGGCGTCGCGGGCTGGCCGAGATCGTCGCCACCCTGCCCTGACCCGGCTCCGCTGGTCGTCCTGACACCGCCCTCCACGCCCCACCCCTCGATCATCCGCGCACTACGGCGAACCGGCGCCGTCGTACTGCGCGGATGATCAGGGGGTGGGGGTGGGGTGGGTGGTAGTGGGGGTGTGGGTGGTAGCGGGGGTGGGCGGGGTGCGGCTGCGCCCGGGCGAGGTCTGGGGTCGCCACGTATCGTGGACGACATGAGCCAGCAGGTGCAGAAGACCGACGCCGAGTGGCGCAAGACGTTGACCCGCGAGGAGTACGCGGTGCTGCGGAAGGCGGCCACCGAGCGACCCTTCACCGGGGAGTACGTCGACACGAAGACGGAGGGCGTCTACCGGTGCCGGGCCTGCGGCACCGAGCTGTTCCGTTCCGACACCAAGTTCGAGTCGCACTGCGGGTGGCCATCGTTCTACTCCCCGTTGGCCGGCGACGCCGTCGAGTACGTCGACGACAGCTCGATGGGCATGGTGCGCACCGAGGTCCGCTGTGCCACGTGCCAGTCCCACCTGGGTCACCTGTTCAAGGGCGAGGGCTACCCGACGCCGACCGACGAGCGCTTCTGCATCAACTCGATCGCGCTGACCCTGGAGCCGGACGAGCAGGGCTGACCTCGCGCCCGACCTACCCGGTACCGGCCACGCGCAGCCGCGGCCTACCGTGTGCACGTGGCGGAGAAGCCGGCCGAGATCCAGGTGGGGGACCGGGTCGTCCGCGTCTCCAGCCCGAGCCGTGAGATCTTCCCGGCCCACGCCGGCGAAGCGGCCATCTCCAAGCTCGAGGTGGTGGAGTACTACGTCGCCGTGGGCGAGCAGATCTGCCGGGCCACGTACGAGCGCCCGACGACCCTCGAGCGCTGGCCCAAGGGCGTGTTCGAGGGTGCCGTGCTCTCGACCCGCTCGGACAACAAGGGCGATGCGTTCTTCCAGAAGCGGATTCCGAAGGGTGCTCCCGACTGGGTGCAGACAGCCCGCATCTCGTTCCCGTCCGGGCGCACCGCCGACGAGGTCTGTCCGACCGAGCCTGCGGTGCTCGCGTGGGCGGCGCAGATGGGCACCATCACGTTCCACCCCTGGCCGGTACGCCGGGCCGACGTCGACCATCCCGACGAGCTGCGTCTCGATCTCGACCCGCAGCCGGGGGCGGACTTCTCCGACGCGGTGCTGGTCGCCGGAGAGCTGCGGGCGCTGCTCGACGACGTCGGGGTCACCGCGTTCCCCAAGACCTCCGGGGGTCGTGGCCTGCATGTCTACGTCCGCGTCGAGCCGCGCTGGACGTTCACCGACATGCGATATGCAGCCATCGCCACCGGCCGGGAGCTCGAGCGACTGATGCCTGGCCGCGTCACCACGAAGTGGTGGAAGGAGGAGCGACCCCCCGGCTCGGTCTTCGTGGACTACAACCAGAACGCCCGCGACCGCACGATCGCCTGTGCCTACTCGTTGCGACCCCGACCGGGGGCACCGGCGTCCACGCCGCTCACCTGGGACGAGGTCGTCGACGCGGACCCACGTGACTGCACGCTGCGTACGGTGCCCGGACTGGTGTCCCGGCGAGGCGACCCGCACGCCGCGATGGACGATCTGACGTACGGGCTCGAGCCGATGTTGGAATGGCATGCGCGCCACCTGCGGGACGGTCTCGGCGACATGCCGTATCCGCCGGACTATCCGAAGATGCCCGGTGAGCCGCCGAGGGTGCAACCGAGCCGAAAAAATGTCCTGAACTGGGAAGACGCCTGATGGCGCCGGTTCTCGGTCGAGGGCACAACGCCCACTCGCCTGATAACTGAGTCCAATGAACGCACGCTTGGACGACCTCCACCGCAGCTTCTCGCGGCGCCACCTGCGCGCCGAAGGTTGCACCGACCGCACCGTCACCATCTACGGCCAAGCCATCACGTTCTTTCCCGCTGGTTGGAGGCACAGGGCCGACAGGCCACCTGGACGAACTGAACCGGGCCGCGGGTATGAACCGGGGCTCCACGCTGCGGCCGGTGACGCCCGCACTGCGCGACGCCCGGGGTGCGACCTCGCTAGGTCTCGGGTTTCAGCCAGTGAACGGGAACGGCGCAACCAGATGCGGTCGGCTCGCCCCCGACGACCGTCTTCCCATGCGGCACTCGCCGCATCCGTATACGCGACCTGGCCGGCCACGTCGCCGTCCCGTGCGTCGAGCTCCGTCGGCACCCACTGGCCGTGGGGCGCTGCGCCGCCCGAACCCAGCGCTCGACTAGCGCTCTTCGAGGCGCGTCACATCAAGGTTTCGGAAAGTGGGGGGACTATCGAGCAACTCGCCCATTCGTTCCGAGAACTCCGTGGTGGCAGGGTCCTCGGAGTTCTTCATGGCGGCCTCGTACGACTCGAACTCCACGATGGTCACATACGAGTTGGTGTTGTCCCTGTCTGATCCCACAAG
>JAQSWV010000069.1 GCA_029266455.1 Nocardioidaceae bacterium | reverse complement strand
GGTCTGGACGAACGGCGGGCGGGTCACCGTGAACGTCTCCTGCCGGCCGCGCATCTCGACGGCGACCTCGTCGCCCTCGGACACGTCCCGCGAGAGCAGGGCCAGGCCGATGCCCGTACGCAGCGTGGGCGAGAAGGTCCCCGACGTGACCTCGCCGACCGGCTGGTCGCCGTCGCCGGCGCGGACGACCGTCATGTGGGGGCGCGGAATGCCGCGTCCGACGGCCTTGAGACCTCGCAGCAGCCGGCTCGCCCCCTCCGCGCGCTCGGCCAGCAGCCGCTCGCGGCCCCAGAAGGCGGGCTTGTCCCAGCCGACCGCCCATCTGAGCCGTGCCTGCACGGGGGTGATGTCGAGGCTGAGGTCCTGCCCGTGCAGCGGATACCCCATCTCCGTGCGCAGCGTGTCGCGGGCGGCGAGTCCGCAGGCGCGCACGCCCAACGGCTCACCCGTCGCCATCAGCGCGTCCCACAGCTCGGCGGCACTCGATGCGGGCAACACCACCTCGTACCCCCGCTCCCCGGTGTAACCGGTGCGGCAGACCACGCACCCGGTGCCGTCACGGTCGGCGCTGACGAAGGACATGTACGGGTGTCCGGCCGGCAGCCCCACGGCGGTCAGCAGCTCGTCGCTGCGCGGACCCTGCACGGCCAGGACCGCGTCGTCGGCGTGCCGGTCGTCGATGACCACCCCGCTGGGCGCGCCGCTGCGCAACCGGGCGGCCACCTCGGCGCTGTTGGCCGCGTTGGGGACCAGCAGGAGGTCGTCAGCGCCGAACAGGTAGCAGATCAGGTCGTCGACCACGCCACCCGACTCGTCGCACACCAGCGTGTACTGCGCCTGCCCCGGCTCGATCCGGTCGAGCGCGTTGGTCAGGCAGGAGTCGACGTACGCGGCCGCGCCTGGCCCGGTCACCCGGAGCGATCCCAGGTGGCTCACGTCGAAGACCCCCACCGCCTCGCGGACCGCCGCGTGCTCCTTGAGCACCCCGCCGCCGGCGTACTCGAGCGGCATCTCCCACCCGCCGAAGGAGGCGGTGCGGGCACTCAGGGACTCGTGGCGGCTGTGCAGCGGCGAGCGTCGCAGCTGCGGGTCGGTCTGCGTCATGCGGCGGAACTTACCCGTGCCGCCGGACCGACCGCAGGGACGTCATCCCGTCGGAGGCGTACCGTCGGCGCGTCGTATGACGCAATGGGCGGGGGCTCGTCATCCCGCCGGAGGCGTACCGTCGGCGCGTCGTATGACGCAATGGCGGTGGCTCGGCATCACTGCGGAGGCAACTAGGGTCTGGGTCGTGACGGATCTCAGCGTGCGATCGGCCAAGCCCACGACCGTGCGGACCGACGCGGTGGTCATCGGAGTCGTCTCGGCTCCGCCGACGGGTCGCTCCAAGGGCGGCGGCAAGGCCATGGCGCCGGCCGGACCGGCCGCCGCCGTGGCCAAGGCGTTCGGCCGCGGCTTCATCCCGATGCTCGCCAGCCTGGGGTTCGAGGGAAAAGCGGGCCAGACGGCGACCCTGCCGTCCGGCCACGTGCTGCGCAGCCCGGTCGTGGTGGTGGTCGGGCTCGGCGAGGAGGGGGCCGTCGACGACGAGGCCCTGCGGCGGGCGGCCGCGGCTGGGATGAAGGCGATCTCCAACGCCGTGTCGGTCGCGATCGCGCTGCCTGCCGCTGATGCGGCCGGGGTCCGGGCGGTGGGCGAAGGCGTGCTGCTGGGGCTGTACACGTTCGACCGCTACCGCTCCGAGCAGCGCACCGACCCGCCGGGCGAGGTGGTCGTGCTCACCGAGAACGCCCGGCACAGGGACGTCAAGCAGGCCGTCTCCGACGCCGCGGTCGTCTCCCGCGCGGTCAACCTGGCCCGCGACTGGGTGAACACCCCACCCCGCGACCTGACCCCCGAGCTGTTCGCGCAGGCGGTGAGCGAGCACCGTACGAAAGCCGGCGGAGCGGCCGGCAAGGTCAAGGTGACCGTGCTCGACGAGGCCGCGCTGGCGAAACAGGGCTGCGGCGGCATCCTCGGGGTCGGGCAGGGTTCGGACAACCCGCCCCGGCTGGTGCGGCTCGAGTACTCCCCCCGCAAGCCGGCGGCGCACCTGGCACTCGTGGGGAAGGGCATCACCTTCGACTCCGGCGGCCTGTCACTGAAGACCGGCACAGGGATGATGACCATGAAGTGCGACATGGGCGGCGCCGCCGCCGTCCTGGCCGCGACCTACGCCATCGCCGAGCTCGGGGTGCCGGTCAAGGTCACGACGTTCGCCTCGATGGCCGAGAACATGCCGGGCGGCGGCGCCACCCGTCCGGGGGACGTGCTGACCATGCGCAGCGGAGCGACCGTCGAGGTGCTCAACACCGACGCCGAGGGCCGGCTCGTCCTCGCTGACGCGCTGGACATGGCCACGGAGGCGGAGCCCGACCTCATCGTCGACGTGGCCACGCTCACCGGCGCCTGCGTGGTGGCGCTGGGAACCAGGGTCTCGGGCGTGCTGTCGAACGACGAGGGCCTGCTCGAGCGGGTGCCGGCGATCGCCGACCGCGCCGGCGAGGCGATGTGGGCGCTGCCGATCCCGGACGAGATGAAGGGCAAGGTGACCAGCTCGTCCATCGCCGACCTTCGCCAGCACAACCCCGAGCCGTACGGCGGCACGCTCTATGCCGCGGCGTTCCTTCGCGAGTTCGTCAAGGAGCAGCGCTGGGTGCACCTCGACATCGCCGGTCCCGCCTTCAACGACAAGGACGCGTACGGCTACACGCCCAAGGGCGGCACCGGCGCCGCCGTACGCACGCTGGTGCGGCTGGCCCAGGAGGCGGCCGACGGGGCGCTCGCCCGCTGACCGGCCACCACCGACAGGTCACGACCGGAGCGCCGGTGCGGGTCGGCTCATGGTGGCAGCGGAGTGCTAACCCTTGCGCTGGCGACTGTTCCAGTCGCGCATGCGCTGCGGGATCCCGACGAGGCCGGCGTCGTAGGTGGGCACCCCGAGCTTGTTGGCCCAGTTGTGCGCCCACTGGGGGGACGGCACCCGGCGGCGGGTCCACTCACCGTCGATCGCGACGAGCAGCAGGGTCGTCTCGGTGACCATGGTGCGGGGCTCGACGAAGCCCTCGACGCCCTGGCGGGTGCGCACGAACTCCTCGAGATGCGTGCGGTCGACCGACTCGGCGGCACGGTCCATGGTCCCGGGCTCGCCCTTGGCGCGGCGCTCCCGCCGTCGTCGCTTCCAGGCCATCGGGTTCCTCTCGCAGGCAGCCAGCCCCGCCCCCTCGTAGTCAGCGCGGCCCCTCCAGTGTGACAGGCGGCGGGACCTCAGCCCGGCGGCGTGGGCGCCAGCCCGGCGGCGTGGACCCAACCCGGCGGCCCGGGCGCGAGCCCGGCGGCGAGGGCGCCAACCCGGCGGCCCGAGCGCGAGCCCGGCGGCGAGGGCGCCCACCCGCCGCATGGCAGCCGCTTCACCCCCGGTCGAGAATCATGTCGCCTAGTGACAAGATGACAAAGGCCGCGCACGACGAGTTCCCGGCGCCCACCACGAGGCTCCGGGGAGCAGGGAGGCATCGGTGGCAGACGACAGCTCTGGCGACTACGACGTCGTGATCCTCGGCGGTGGATCAGGCGGCTACGCCTGCGCGCTGAGGGCCCAGCAGCTCGGCCTGAATGTCGTGGTGGTCGAGAAGGGCAAGCTGGGCGGTACGTGCCTGCACAACGGCTGCATCCCCACCAAGGCGCTGCTGCACTCGGCCGAGGTCGCCGACCACATCCGCGAGGGCGGCGCGGTAGGGGTCAAGGCATCGCTCGAGGGCATCGACATGTCCGCGGTCAACAGCTACAAGGACGGCGTCGTCGGACGGCTCTACAAGGGCCTGCAGGGGCTCTTCTCCGCCGCGAAGATCGAGATCGTCGAGGGCGAGGGCAAGCTGGTCGCCAAGGACACCGTCGAGGTCGACGGTCGCAAGCTGACCGGCAAGAACGTCGTTCTGGCCACCGGCTCCTACCCGCGTACGCTGCCCGGCCTCGAGATCGGCGGGCGGGTGATGACCAGTGACCAGGCGCTGCTGATGGACGACGTGCCCGGCAGCGCGATCGTCATCGGCGGTTCGGTGATCGGGGTCGAGTTCGCCTCGGTCTGGAAGAGCTTCGGCGTGGACGTGACCATCGTGGAGGCCCTGCCCCGGCTGGTGCCCGGCGAGGACGAGGTGCTGTCCAAGCAGCTCGAGCGCGCGTTCCGCAAGCGCAAGATCAACTTCAAGACCGGCACCAAGTTCGAGTCGGTCGACCAGTCGGACAGCGGCGTGAGCGTCACGCTGGAAGGCGGCAACACGCTCGAGGCGGACATCCTGCTCGTGGCCGTGGGACGCGGCCCCCGCTCGGCGAACCTCGGCATCGAGGACCAGGGCGTCACCGTCGACAAGGGCTGGATCCCCACCGACGAGCGGTTGCGGACCAACGTCGAGGGCATCTGGGCCGTGGGCGACCTCGTGCCCGGCCTGCAGCTCGCGCACCGTGGCTTCGCCCACGGGATCTTCGTGGCCGAGGAGATCGCGGGGCTGTCGCCGATGCCGGTGATCGACTCCGGCATCCCCCGGGTCACCTACTGCAACCCCGAGGTGGCATCCGTGGGCCTCACCGAGGCGCAGGCCCGCGACAAGTACGACGACGTCGACGTGTACGAGTACAACCTGGGTGGGAACGGCCGCAGCCAGATCCTGAAGACGGCCGGACTGGTCAAGCTCATCCGGGAGAAGGACGGGCCGATCGTCGGCGTACACATGATCGGCGAGCGAATGGGCGAGCAGGTCGGAGAGGCATCGCTCACCGTGAACTGGGAGGCGTTCCCGGACGACGTCGCCCAGTTCGTGCACGCGCACCCGACCCAGAACGAGTCGCTGGGCGAGGCTTCGCTGGCGCTCGCGGGCAAGCCACTGCATGCTCACGCCTGAACGCTGACCTACGAGAAGCTGGTCCACCGGAACCTGACCCACCGGAACCCCGCACTCCGCACACCGAGTCTGTCCACGCAACGACGAGTAGACAGGGCACACACCCATGGCGACCCCCGTCAAGCTTCCGGCGCTCGGCGAGAGCGTCACCGAAGGCACCGTCACCCGGTGGCTCAAGCAGGTCGGCGACTCCGTCGAGGTCGACGAGGCCCTGCTCGAGGTGTCGACCGACAAGGTCGACACCGAGATCCCCTCCCCGGTCGCGGGCACCCTGCTCGAGATCAAGGTCGACGAGGACGAGACCGTCGAGGTCGGCGCCGAGCTGGCCGTGGTGGGTGATGAGTCGGAGTCGTCCGGTGAGAGTGCCGGCTCCGACGAGAGCGGCGCGGACGAGAGCGACGCCGACGAGAGCGGCGCCGATGAGAGCGACGCCGACGAGGAAGCAGCAGCGTCGGACGAGGCATCCGGCGACGAGGGTTCCTCGGACAAGGCGCCGAGCGACTCGCAGAACGAGGCCCCATCCGACGAGGCTCCGACCGACGACGACTCCTCGGCGGACAAGAACACCGACGAGGGCGAGGAGAAGCAGGTTCCCGAGGAACCACCGAAGGCCGGTGCGGAGGAGTCCTCCGGCGAGGGGACGTCGGTGACGCTTCCCGAGCTCGGCGAGTCGGTCACCGAGGGCACCGTGACCCGGTGGCTCAAGCAGGTCGGCGACTCCGTCGAGGTCGACGAGGCCCTGCTCGAGGTGTCGACCGACAAGGTGGACACCGAGATCCCCTCCCCGGTCGCGGGCACCCTGCTCGAGATCAAGGTCGAGGAGGACGAGACCGTCGAGGTCGGCGCCGAGCTGGCCGTTGTCGGGTCGGGCGAGGCCGGCGGTGGGTCTGGGTCCGGCTCTGCGGACGAGGCCGAGCAGGCCGACGCAGCGGAGGAGAAGCCGGAGCCCGAGCCGGAGGCGAAGGACGAGCCGGACGAGGGCAAGGGCGAATCAGCAGCCGCAGCGGACGAGGGTGAGCCGCCCACGGCCGAGCCGTCCGGTGACGAGCCGTCGGCCAAGGACACACCTGATGACCAGGCCAAGGCTCGTGGACAGCAGCAGGACGCCGAGAGCCCCGAGCCGGCGTCGCCCGGCGGCGGCTCGTACGTGACGCCCCTCGTACGCAAGCTGGCGGCACAGCACGACGTCGACCTGTCCGGCGTCGAGGGCACGGGCGTGGGCGGGCGCATCCGCAAGCAGGACGTGCTGGCCGCGGCCGAGCAGGCGCAGCAGGCGCCCGCCGAGGAGCCGGCCGCCGACGAGAAGCCGGCCGCCGACAAGCAGGCTCCGGCAGCGGCGGTCGAGGTCAGCCCGCTGCGGGGGACGACCGAGAAGATGACCCGGCTGCGCAAGACGATCGCCAAGCGCATGGTCGAGTCGCTGCAGGTCTCGGCCCAGCTCACCACCGTGGTCGAGGTCGATGTCACCGCCATCGGTCGGCTGCGCGGCCGGGTGAAGGACCAGTTCCTGGAGCGCGAGGGAGTCAAGCTGAGCTTCCTGCCGTTCTTCGCCAAGGCGACGATCGACTGCCTCAAGGCTCACCCTCGGCTGAACGCGTCGATCGACACCGACGCCGGCGAGGTCACCTACCACGGCAGCGAGAACCTCGGCGTGGCCGTCGACACCGAGCGCGGTCTGCTGGTGCCGGTGATCAAGGACGCCGGCGACCTGTCCATCGCCGGGCTGTCGCGCAAGATCGCCGACCTGGCCTCGCGCACCCGCGACAACAAGGTCTCCCCCGACGAGCTGTCGGGAGGCACGTTCACGCTCACCAACACCGGCAGTCGCGGTGCTCTGTTCGACACCCCGATCATCAACCAGCCGCAGGTGGGAATCCTCGGGACAGGCTCGGTGGTCAAGCGCCCGGTGGTGATCGACGATCCCGACCTCGGGGAGACGATCGCGTTGCGGCAGATGGCCTACCTGGCGCTGAGCTACGACCACCGGATCGTCGACGGGGCGGACGCAGCCCGGTTCCTGACCGCCGTCAAGGCGCGTCTGGAGGAGGCCAACTTCGAGGCGGAGCTCGGTTTCTGAGCAGCCCCACCGCGGGTCCCCGCCCCGATGGCGAGATGCGGCGGTGACACCGAGGGCTGACCATAGAGCGATGCGCTTCGTTCTCGCCGGCTCGTCCGGCTTCCTCGGCACGGCCCTGCGCGACCGACTGGCCCGGGAGGGACACGAGGTGGTCCGCCTCGTCCGGGGCGAGGCGGCGACACCGGCGGAGTCACGCTGGGACCCGTACCACGGCGTCGTCGACGCGGACCTGCTCGCCGCGGCCGACGTGGTCATCAACCTCGCCGGGGCGCCTATGGTGCGGTGGCCGTGGACCGCTGCCTACCGGAACGCGATCCTCACCAGCCGGACGGCGACGACGTCCACGCTGGCGAAGGCGCTAGCGCAGACCGGCGCCACCACCCTGCTGAGCGGATCGGGGATCGACGCGTACGGCGAGCGGGGGGACGCGGTGCTCACCGAGACCTCCGAGCGTGGCTCCACCTTCCTCGCCGACGTCGTGAAGGCGTGGGAGGAGGCGACCGACCCGGCAGGCCAGGCGGGATGCCGCGTCGTGACGCTGCGCACCGGGATGGTGCTGGACGGCAGCGGGGGCGCACTCCAGCTGTTGCAGATCCCGTTCCGGATCGGCGCAGGCGGCCGGATGGGCTCGGGCTCGCGATGGATGTCGGCCATCAGCCTTCCGGACTGGGTGTCGGCGGTCGTGTGGCTCGCCACCTCCACCGACGCCGCCGGCCCCCACAACCTGGTGGCTCCCGAGCCGGTGACCAGCGGGGACTTCGCCGCAACGATGGGCCGGGTGCTGAACCGCCCGGCGGCACTGCCCGTGCCGGCTCTGCCCGCCCGACTCGTGCTGGGACCCATGTCGGAGGTAGCGCTGGGATCGCTGCGAGTGAAACCGGCCGCGCTGCGAGACGAGGGCTTCCAGTGGGCGCATCCGGACATCGAGTCGATCCTGCGACACGCCTTCGGACGCTGACACCTCGAGCTGAACCACCGGTCAGCCCGAGCGGGCCTCGACCGCGGCGATGCGCCACCCACCGACGTGACGGGTGAGCGTGATGCGGTGGACGGTGGGCCCGTCGCGGGGCAGAGGCAGACGAGCACCTCCGCCGCTGCGGGCGGTCGCCGCTCGCAGCCGGTCGACGACACGCAGCACGACGACGCCCGGACCCGGACGACCGCTCCGGACGTCGAGCAGGTCGAAGCCGACCCCGTGCACGGTGAGGCCTCGTGCCACGTACGCCCGCAGCACCGCGCGGTCGCGACGGAGGACCGCTGACCCGGACCGGTAGACCGCTGCCAACGCGGAGACGTCACCTGTCGCGAACGCCCGGGCGCGCACGCGGTCGAGGCGCGTCAGGATCCGCTCCCAGCGGCCGGGACCAGCGCCCCTCGCCACCGACCCCCCGCCCGCTCGACCAGCCCGATGCGGGTGCACGGCCGTCGGCCACTGACCCTGAGAGGACGCCTGCCCGGACCAGGCGCCTGCCCGGCGCTCGGCATCAGCGGCGCCAGGCCCAGCGAGCACGCCGACGCCGGCAGCGGAGAGCACAGCGACAGCCGTGAGCACGGCCAACCGCCGCACGACCCCCGACCGGGAGTGCCCACCTGGTGCCGCGTGCTGCCCTCCTGCTGCCACGTCCTCAGCCTGCCCGCTTCGGCCGCCGGCCGTCGTTGGTCATCCACAGGCAGGCCGGAGCGGGCGGGCTAGGCTCGTGGCGTGCGCTGGCAACCGGTGGGACTGGGCAGCCGGCACGTCCCGTACGAGCGAGCCTGGGCGATGCAGCGCCGGCTCCACCAGGCGCGCGTTCGCGGCACCTGCGACGACGTGATCCTGGTCCTCGAGCACGAGGCGGTGTTCACCGCCGGCAAGCGCACCGAGCCGCACGAGCGGCCGCTCGACGGCACGCCGGTCATCGACGTCGACCGTGGCGGCAAGATCACCTTCCACGGTCCCGGACAGCTGGTGGGCTACCCGATCGTCGGCCTTCCCGACCACGTGTACGTGGTCGACTACGTACGTCGGCTCGAAGAGGCGCTGATCGCGACCTGCGCCGAGCTAGGAGTCGCCGCGGGGAGGGTGAGAGGACGTTCGGGAGTGTGGCTGCCCGCCGGAGCCGGACGTCCGGAGCGCAAGGTGGCCGCCCTGGGCGTGCGGGTCTCACACGGAGTGACCATGCACGGCCTGGCGATCAACTGCGACGTCGACCTCGACTGGTTCGGCCGGATCGTGCCGTGTGGCATCAGCGACGCCGGCGTGACGTCGCTGTCGGTCGAGCTCGACCGGCGCGTCGGGGTGCTGGAGGTGGCCACGGTTCTCCGGCCGCACCTCGAGCGCCTGCTGGCCTGGCAGCCCTATGAGCGGGCGCCTGACGTCGTGCGCTCCGAGCCGGTGCCCGCCGGTGGCATCGCCGTCCTCTCGCCGCGCTGAGAGCCGCCACCCGGGCCCAGAACAGTCTGGGACCCCCAAAGTACGCATGGAGCGCGCACCGACCGCCGCGTAGGCTGAAAGGCGTGACGATCGCACCCGAAGGCAGGCGCATGCTGCGCCTCGAGGTCCGTAACGCCGAGACCCCGATCGAGCGGAAGCCGGAGTGGATCAAGACCCGGGCGAAGATGGGCCCCGAGTACCAGGAGCTGATGAACCTGGTGAAGGGCGAGGGTCTGCACACGGTCTGCCAGTCGGCGGGTTGCCCCAACATCTTCGAGTGCTGGGAGGACCGGGAGGCGACGTTCCTGATCGGCGGTGATCAGTGCACGCGGCGCTGCGACTTCTGCCAGATCGACACCGGCAAGCCCGAGGACCTCGACCGGGACGAGCCGCGCCGGGTCGCCGAGAGCGTCCGCACCATGCAGCTGCGGTACGCCACCGTCACCGGCGTGGCACGCGACGACCTGGCTGACGGCGGCGCGTGGCTGTACGCCGAGACAGTCCGCCAGATCCACGAGCTGAACCCGGACACCGGGGTCGAGCTGCTGGCGCCGGACTTCAACGCGGTACCGGAGCTGCTCGGCCAGGTCTTCGAGTCCCGGCCGGAGGTGTTCGCGCACAACATCGAGACGGTGCCTCGCATCTTCCGCAGGATCCGCCCCGGCTTCCGGTACGAGCGCAGCCTCGAGGTCATCTCCCGGGCCCGAGCCGAAGGGCTGGTGACCAAGTCGAACCTCATCCTGGGTATGGGCGAGGAGCGCGACGAGGTCGTCGGCGCGATGCGTGACCTCCACGAGGCCGGCACCGACCTGCTCACCATCACGCAGTACCTGAGGCCGAGCGTCCGCCACCACCCGGTCGAGCGGTGGGTGAAGCCCGACGAGTTCGTGACCCTGCGCGACGAGGCGCTGGCGATGGGCTTCGCCGGCGTGATGTCGGGCCCGCTGGTGCGCTCGTCGTACCGTGCCGGTCGGCTGTATACGCAGGCTTTGGACGCCCGGCTCGAGCGCGGAGCGTAGCCTTCGCCCATGCTAGGCAAGAAGAAGGACAAGGAGGCGGCCGCGACGCCCTCGGGAGCGACAGCCGCGGCACCGCCACGCGGTCGCATCCGCCAGATCGGGCAGGCCTACAAGCTCACCAAGCGGCACGACAAGCGCATCGGCTGGAAGCTGCTGGGCGTGTTCGTGGCCGTTGCGGCCGTGCTCGGGTTCGCAGGCTTCGTCTTTCTCGGGCCCTGGATCGGCGTGCCGACGGCCCTGCTGTCCGCCCTGATGGTGACCATGATCGTGTTCGGGCGCCGCGTGGAGCGGGCTGCGTACGCCCAGGTCGAGGGGCGGCCGGGAGCCGCAGCAGCCGGGTTGCAGATGCTGCGACGCGGATGGGACGTGAAGCCCGGCGTCGCCTTCACCAAGAACCAGGACGTCGTGCACCGGGTGGTCGGCCGACCCGGCATCGTGCTGGTCGGCGAAGGCAATCCGGCGCGGGTACGCAACCTTCTGACCGTGGAGCGCAGGAAGCACGCGCGGGTCGCCGGTGAGGCACCCATCACCGAGATCGTCGCGGGCGACGACGTGGGCGAGGTGCCCGTACGCAAGCTGGTCAAGCGCGTTCGGAAGCTGCCCAAGAAGATCTCACCCAGCGACATGACCGACCTGCTGGCCCGACTGCGCGCGCTGGACGCGATGCGGCCGCAGGCCCCGATCCCGCACGGCCCGGTGCCCACCAGCGCCAAGGGGATGCGCCGGATGATGCAGGGCCGCTGAGCGACTCGGCACTTGTCTGTTGAGTCGCAGACAGCTGGCGGCGACACTCGTCAGCGGCGTACGACCACGGTGCCCGCCGCGAAGTCGTGCAGACCGCGGGCGTCCCGGTCCATGACCAGTGGTGGGATCACCAGCGCGAGCAGGACAGCCCTTGCGAGACCACGCGGCAGACCGATCGGTGCTCCGTCGAGCCGTGCCACCCGGATGCCGACGAGCCGGTGGCCCAGGGAGTTGCCCAGCAGGCCGACGAGGATCGTGTGCTCGACCACGAGGACGCCCAGAGCGAGCAGACTCTCCGTTGGCGGGCCGTACAGAGGATCGAGGCCGAAGGCCAGCACGAGCACCACGCAGGCAATCCAGTCCAAGGCCAAAGCGAGCAGTCGGGATCCGAAGCGCGCGACCGATCCAGGTCCCTTGGCGGGCAGTCCGAGGCGGTCACCGGGATACCCGAGGTCGTCGGTACTCACGCCGCCGGTCACACTGTCGAATCTAGCGGGGCGTCCGATGCACCCGTAACGTCGCCGAAACAGCCGGGTGACCCTCGGGAAACTGCGGGTTCCTAGTCTTCGGCTCAAGCAACGGAGTGGCCGCGCGGCGGCCGAGGAGGACGCATGTTCGAGACAGCCGACGAGCTGCTGCAGTACGTCCGGGACGAGGGTGTCGAGTTCGTCGACGTCCGCTTCACCGACCTGCCGGGAATCCAGCAGCACTTCACGGTGCCCACCTCGTCCTTCGGGCCCCAGGTCTTCGAGGACGGGCTCATGTTCGACGGCTCCTCGATCCGGGGCTTCCAGGCCATCCACGAGTCCGACATGGCGCTCTTCCCCGACCCGTCGACGGCCTACATCGACCCCTTCCGCTCTGCCAAGACGCTCGCCCTGGGGTTCTTCATCCACGACCCGGTCACCAGCGAGGCGTACTCCCGCGACCCGCGCAACATCGCCCGCAAGGCGGAGGCGTACCTCGCGAGCACCGGCATCGGTGACACGGCCTACTTCGCGCCGGAGGCGGAGTTCTACGTCTTCGACAGCGTGCGCTTCGCCACTGCGGCCAACACCGGCTTCTACGCGATCAACTCGGGTGCGGGCGCGTGGAACACGGGCGAGGACGCAGTCAGCAACCGTGGCTACAAGGTGCGCTACAAGGGTGGCTACTTCCCCGTGTCACCGACCGACCACTTCGCCGACCTGCGCGCCGACATGAGCAGGAACCTCGAGGCGGCCGGCCTGCTGGTCGAGCGCCAGCACCACGAGGTCGGCACGGCGGGGCAGGCGGAGATCAACTACCGCTACAACACCCTGCTCAACGCCGCTGACGACGTCATGAAGTTCAAGTACATCATTCGCAACACGGCGTGGGCCAACGGCAAGACGGCGACGTTCATGCCCAAGCCGGTCTTCGGTGACAACGGGTCTGGCATGCACGTCCACCAGTCGATCTCGCACGAGGGCGAACCGCTGTTCTACGACGAGGCCGGTTACGCCGGCCTGTCCGACCTGGCACGTCACTACATCGGCGGCATCCTCAAGCACGCGCCGAGCCTGCTGGCGTTCACCAACCCGACGGTGAACTCCTACCACCGCCTGGTGCCGGGCTTCGAGGCGCCGGTCAGCCTCGTCTACAGCCAGCGCAACCGTTCGGCCTGTGTCCGCATCCCGATCACCGGCGCGAACCCGAAGGCCAAGCGCATCGAGTTCCGCTGCCCCGACCCGTCCGCGAACCCGTACCTGGCGTTCTCGGCGCTGCTGCTGGCCGGCATCGACGGCATCAAGAACAAGATCGAGCCCCCGACGCCGATCGACAAGGACATCTACGAGCTGCCGCCGGACGAGCTCGCCGAGGTCGACATGGTCCCGACCTCGCTAGGCGCTGTGCTGGACTCATTGGAGGCCGACCACGAGTTTCTGACGCAGGGCGGCGTCTTCACGCCCGACCTGATCGAGACGTGGATCGAGTACAAGCGAACCGCCGAGATCATGCCGATCCAGCTGCGCCCGCACCCGCACGAGTTCGAGCTCTACTACGACATCTAATTTCGGCCTCTAAGCGACCTGCGCCGATACCCGAAAACGGCCTCTGACCTGCGGCGGAAACGTCTCCGTACACCTCCCAGCGTCTGGGGCCGTTTCTCGGCATCTTGTGGGGTTGGTGTGGGGTTGGGGGGCTGACTCGCCGGTCAGTAAGGGCCTCAGACATATGCGCCAGCCCCGTCGAGCACCGGCACCAGGCCGTGCAGCGCCG
>JAQSWV010000115.1 GCA_029266455.1 Nocardioidaceae bacterium | reverse complement strand
TGCTACACGTCGCGGCGGCCCTGCTGCTCCTCGAGGCGTTCGGTCACGTCGTAGCCCTCGGTCTCCGGGTGGCCGTGGACCCCGTGGGTCAGCGCGAACTCCTCCTCCGGTGAGAAGACCAGGCGGTGCCGACCGAAGAGAGCGAAGTAGAGCAGGCCCACGGCGAAGAAGATCGCCACGCCCACGACCACCGACCGGTAGGCCTCGTTGAACGGCAGGATGACCAGTGCGAGACCGGAGATCACCGCCGCCACCACGGCTCCGGGAACGCCGACCGGGCTGAGGTACGGCCTCGGGACGTCGGCGTACTTCCTCCGGAGGATGAGGAACGCGACCATCTGGAGGACGTAGGCGATGACCGCGCCGAAGACCGCGACGTTGAGCAGCTGACCGGCCACCACCACCGAGGCGTCCGTGGCCGACTCACCCGGCTCGTTGCGGATCGCGCCGAGGCCGAAGACGAGGAGGACGCCGATGAGGGCACTGACGATCAGGGCGACGTACGGGACCCTCCGTCCTCCCGTGAGCGACAGGAACTTGGGGTAGTAGCCGGCCCGCGAGAGCGAGTACATGTTGCGGCCGGCCGCGAACATGATGCCTTGGAACGACGCCACGAGCCCCGCGAGGGCGAAGAGGGCGAGCAGCGAGGCGATGCTGCTGTTCGGGAAGATGGACCGGAACCCGTCCAGGATCGGCTCGCCGCTGCCGGAGATCTCCTCGGCACCCACGACGCCCGGGTTGAGCACCAGCACGAGGAATGCCGTGGCGAGCAGGGTGAACATCCCCATGAGGGATCCGCGGGGGATGTCCTCCTGGGGGGTGTGGGTCTCCTCCGCCGCGAGCGGCAGCTCCTCGATGCCCAGGAAGAACCAGATCGCGAACGGCAGTGCCAGGAGCACGCCGCCCAGACCGAACGGCAGGAACGTGCTGTTGCCGGCTTCCGGAGCGATGTTCCACAGGTTGTCCCACGAGAACCGGCCCGAGAAGATCGCGAGGACGAAGAACAGGGCCAGGACCGACAGCGAGATGACGGCGATCACCACGGCGAAGCGGAAGGATGCGGCTGCACCAGCGGAGTTCAACGCGACGAAGATGACGTAGAACACGACGACCCACAGCCACAGCGGCATCGTGAAGCCGAAGAGGTCGTCGGTGATGGCGTCGGCGTACAGGCCCGCGAAGGTGCCGACCACCGCGGTCGTGATGACGTACTCGATCGTCTCGGCCAGCCCCGTGACGTAGCCGCCCCACGGACCCATGGCGGAGCGGGCGAAGGAGTAGGCGCCACCGGTGTGCGGCATGGTCGACGCCATCTCGGCGATGCTGTAGATCATGAACAGGTACATGACGCCGATGACGACCGTGGCGATGAGCATGCCGCCCCAGCCGGCCTCTCCGATACCCAGGTTCCAGCCAGAGAAGTCGCCCGAGATCACGGCTGCGACACCGAGGGCCCAGAGTGACCAGGCACCCGCGTGGCGCGTGAGCCCGCGCTTCTCGAAGTACGTCTGGTCGGCGTGGGCGTAGGACACGCCCGCCGTCCGGCGGGGTGTTGCTGACGGGGGTTGCGGCTCACTCATTCGTGCTCCTGAGGGGTGAGGGGTGCTGCGCACCCGCCAACAATGGCCCGAGGTTAGACCTTTCCTTCAGGTGGCGTCCAGAGAACACACCGGGTGGCGCACGAGCCCGCCAACGAGCCCGCCAACCCCCGTGTCCGAGCATGACCGTTCGGCGACGGGCTAGAGTTCGGCCCATGGCCGGGCCCCCGCCGCGTCATCGCGCCCCCAAGGAGCCGAAGAGCGTGCTCAACGCGCTCCAGGCCTTTGCCGTCGCGGGCACGGCGTTCTCGGTGGTGGCGGTCCTCTCGCTCCTCGCCGGGGGGACATCGATCGACATCGGGCAGACCGACGTCACGTCGCCGTCCTCGGTGGTGCCGTCCTCACTCGTCGGCTCCGGATCGACGGTCCCCACCGGCGTCGGCAGCCCTGGTGCGACCGGCGGCACGGGCACGTCGGAGCTCCCCAACGACGGCACGGGGTCGTCCACCGCGCCCCCGGGAGTCGGCACTCCCAGTGCAGGCGCGACGGAGCCCGGTGCGACACTGCCGAGTCCCGCCCCCACGGGCTTCGGGGCCCCAGTCCCGCCGACCATCGTGCCGTCGTCGTCCCCGACCGCGACCGCCCCCGTGCCCTCCACGTCACCCACACCGACGCCGCGCCCCACGCCTCCGGTCACCCCAGGTGTGCCGCCGGTGTCGCCAAAGCCCACGCCGACCCGCTGACGCCCCCCGCGGGAATCCGTTTGGGCGCGAAGGCGTTGAACGGCATACTGGCTGCTGCTGGCCGCTGGGTTCCGCAGCAGTCAGCCACAAGTGAACAGCGTGGGAGTGAGCCCCTTCATGGGGGTGATCGGTTTCGACATTGGTCGGTAGGCCATGGGGAAGCGGGTCGAGGACGCACGGTCATCTCGTCAACGCTCCGTGCAAACCAACAGGTGCCGATTCCAAGCGCACCGACTTCGCCCTCGCCGCCTGAGCGAGCCCGAAGTCCGTTGGCCTAGGCTTGATCTCGGCCTAGTTCCCAGCGTCAGCTAGAGATCTTGCTGCGTCGTCATGTCGGGGGACGGCGCGGGACTCCTTCTCGACTGGGCCTGTCAGCGGACGTGTGCGCGCGAGCGCTGGGGCCGAGAAACGCCTGAGCGCACTGCACCCGGAGAAGCCCTGGTTCATCGTCAGTGGACGCGGGTTCGATTCCCGCCACCTCCACCACTGCGGTTCGCTCCCACGCTGTTCAGTGCTCAACACAGCGCCTGATCTGCACAAACGTGCAGATCAGGCGTTGTCTGTCGTGTGGACACAACTGGACGTGTCTAGACTTGCCACGGCAGGAAAACTGTCACACAGCTGTCACAGGTGGTGGTTGAGTTCGTATAGCCCAGGCCCGACCCCTTCCTGAACGGGACGACTCGTGGAGGACGCATGGTTGCGCCGGCGAAGCTGCCGAGGGGGGTCACCCGGTATCGAGGTCGTTACCGGGTCAGGGTCGACTACGAGGGACGGACCCATTCCCTTGGCATGTTCGACACTCTTACGGATGCACGCGCGGCTCTCGACATCACTCGCGGGCAGATTGCTCGCGGCCGGTTCGTGCCGCCAGCCGAGCGCCGGTCGGCCCGCAAGGCGGAGGCCGCGAAGGTCGAAGCCCAGTCGGTGACGCTGAAGGAGTGGTCAGAGAAGTGGCTCGTCGCCCTGGAAGCCAACCCCGACCGTTCACCGGCGACCGTCGTGTCGTACCGCTCCGCACTCAAGAACCACATTCTTGACGACCTCGGTGACATCCGATTGGCCGACCTGACCACTGAACGCGTAGCCGACCATCTCGCTGCCCTCGGCCGTCAGCGTTCGACGCGGCACCCAGATGCTCGCGTTAATGGTGTAGCGCCGAACGTCGTGATCGTGCTCCGCTCGATGCTCAACGCCGCGGTGAAGGCCAAGGCCGGCGCTCTTGAGACGTTCGAATTTCCCAAAGCACCGAAGCATCGCAGGGTGCACCCCGAGGATGAGCAAGGAGACGTCGCGCTGCCGGAAGAGGTCAGGGCGTTTGCTGAAGCAATGCCTGCCCATCTGCGGATCGCCGTCCCGCTGGCTGCTTGGTGCGCCCTTCGCATCGGGGAGGTGCTGGGATTGCAGCGACGGGATCTGGAGTAC
>JAQSWV010000068.1 GCA_029266455.1 Nocardioidaceae bacterium | reverse complement strand
GGGGTCAGCAAGCCCCACCGGCCGCCCACACCTGCTCCACTGCGCGGACCTGTTCCATGAATCCAAGGTCCGTCACGTCGATCGTGACGTCGACACGTGGCGGATGGGCGGTGTCGCCTTCATGCAGGGCGCCGAACTCATCAGAGGTCAGCCAGGCGGGGCGTGTGGCGGCCCGCCGCCGGGTCTCCTCGATGGATGCGCTCAGGCGGATCAGCCGGCACCCGGGCAGCAAGTCGCGGTACGACGCAGCGGTGGTGGGGGTCACCACGTCAGTGATCACGACGTCAAACTGTTCACTGAGGAAGTTCGACGCCAGAGCGCACGCGTTTCGAACCCCCCCAGTAGCCGCTGCACTGCGCCGTCCATGCCGTCCCACGGGGCCGCCACACCGGTCTGGACGAGCTGCCGGAGATCGTCGACCTCGATGACGGCACACCGCGGGCGTGGCGCAGCCACCAGTCGGGCGGTCGTGCTCTTGCCCACCGCCGGGCCCCCGGTCAACACCAGAGCGGGACGGGCAGGCATGCCCCCAGGGTGCCAACGAAAGCGGCCATGGAGAATCCGCTGTTCCCGGACACAGCGGATGAAGGCCGGATCGTCGGTTCAGGCCAAGAGCAGGCTCAACGTCTGGAGCACAACGGCTGCTGACGGCCTCGGAGAGCAACGTCCAGACACCTCAACTAGCTGTGCATGGTCGTGAGCGGGAAAAGGACGCAACATGGCGACGCAGCCCTAAACCGCCGCACGCGCCGGCTGCCTGCCTAGACGAGTCATTAGTCGGCGTCAGATCACAAGGTGCTGATGCCCGTCCAGCAGTTCCCGCACTGCGTCAAGGTGTCCCGCGTGCACGGAGGTGTCGACCAAGACGTGCACGATGATGCTGCGTAGGTTCGGAAAGGACAGCCCGGCGTCGGCCCACCATTCCTCCGGCTGCTGCGGAGGCTCGTCGAGGTCTCGGGCGGCGATGATCTCATCGGCGCGGGCAATGGCTGTGGTGTAGGCCGTGAGCACCCCCTCGGCTGACTCGTCTGGCCGCACGAGCCAGTCCCCGTTGTCGCCTTCGGGCCAAAAGTCGAGAGGTTCGCCGGCGACAACGACGTCGAACCAGTACCGCTCATCGGACAGGGTGAGGTGCCGCACCAGCCCAAGGCAGGACCAACCAGAAGGCAGCACGGGTCGACGCAGTTGCTCGTCGGAAAGCCCCTCCAACTGGTCGATCACATGCAGGTTCACGACGGGCCCAAGCGGCACGCTCAACCGGTTCGTCGGGCAGGAGTGCCGGGTCGGTGAGGACCTCGAGCTGGCGCTCCAGCCGCCTGGCCGTGTTTGCTCGTCACGGACCGGCACCGGTGGGAGCAGAAGAGACCCGAGCGGGCGTCCCGGTAGGTGACGACCCCCCGGGCAGCCGGGGCGCATGCATGGCGCGGTAAGAGGGGGTTCCGGACCCAACGCCATCACCACGGTTCCCAGTTTGCCCGCTCCTCGATGCTCACCCGCTCAAGGGTGTCAGTGCCGCCGTTATCGCGATTCGGTCCTGCCCAGAGAATCCGTGCGATCGCCCCCCGACCGCCGGGATTCAGCCCCCCCGTGTCGAGCCTCCCCGGCTCCCCGGGCCGTGCCTCGTCAGGGGACGCACCGACACACAGCTGTGGATGGTCATGAGCGGACCATGGGGCGCAGACAGGGGCGGTGCTCGCCCACCGTCGGACGCGCCGGCTGCCCACCGTGAGCCACACCCCGATGGGTGCCAGCTGCGCCAGCCCTCGGCCGCGACGGCCCGCGCCCCCGCCTACTCGTCACCGTCCGTCTCGTCGGGCCTTGGTCTCGGTGGAAGTTGTCACGATGGTTCTCCCTCTGGTGGGTGGGGTCGTTTCGTGGATACGACGGCGCGTGGGGGGACCTCGGGCCACATATCTCTCCCCTGATTTCCACCAAAGGAAAAACCCTCCCTCTCGCAGCGGGCCGAGATCGGGCGTGGGCCCGTCGCCCCTAGAAACCGGGGTCACCACTGGAGCCTCGTCTCGCCGTCTTCGAGCAGCCGTTGGCGCTTGAGGTGAGTCCGACAGAGTGGTGTACGACGGGGGGTGATCCTTCGTGGTTGTTGGGTCAGGCCGTGATGGCCTGCGGGTTGGGGTTGTTGCTCGCCTCGCGGTCCAAAAGCCGAGCGCGGCCTGGGAGCCCCGGCGGTGGACGCGAGCCTTCGGGCGAGTGGACACTCGAGGGGACCGTCGCGCCCCATGTCGACGGGGCGCGGAAGGGGCCCGCCATGTTCTGGGTATGGATGCTCGGCATAGTCGCGGTGGTGACGGTGGTGGCCATGGTGGTCGAACGACGCCGGGGGCCATCGGGTTCGAGTCGGAATGTCGACTTCAACCAGAACAACCGCTCCGGCGAGCTGCATGACGGTGGTATCAGTGGCTGGCTTGGACCGGGCTCGAGCCGCGACCGCGACGGCGGCGGTGGCGGCGGCGGCTGACCCAAGCTGCTGAGAACGAGGTCCCCCGGCCTCCCCGGGGCGCGCAACAGGTTCGCGTCCTCGCGCCTTTGGCGGCCGCCTAATGCGGTGCGCTTGGGCGGCGACAGGAGTCAGGACCTGTTTGGATTGGGCATGAGTGCAGTGACAGAGACTGCGTCCGTGACGGTCCTGGTAGCCCTGGCGTCCGGAGCCGGAGCGTTCGGCGGTGCCGCCTTCAGCACTTGGTGGACGCACCGGACCGGGGAACAGCAGCGCCGGCGCGAGCAGCAACAGCGTGACGCGGCCACGATCGGACCCGTCATGGGTCTCTTGGCTGATGCCGACCCTCAACGCCTCACGATGAACCTTCGCCGGGACCCGGTGGAGCAAGCAGCGATCAACACCGCACTCGGCGACCGTCTCGACCAGCTCGTCGGGCAACTCCTGGTGATGGCCGCCGGGCACCCCGACGACACCGTGCGGGCATCCTGCCGCGAGCTGTCCGTCTCCCTGCGCAACGCGCACATCTCAGCGATGTATGCGGTCACCGACTTCCTGAGCAACCGTCAGGTCACGGGATCCCTGAAGACCGCAAAGGATGACCACGACACTGCACGGCGAGTGGTGGAGCGCCTGCTTGAGGAAGTCGCCAGGTACGGCTCCGGCAGAAGGCAAGTCACGTCGGACAGGTGGGGGCGCCGGTTGAGACCTCTCACGCCTAGCACTCGTCGACCGGCGCCCGGTGCAGACTCCAACGGCGCAGCCGGCGACCCTCGAGCGTGATCTACGGGCCGGAGCCGGGCTCCCACATCCGCCACCCCTGCTTAGCCAGCGATGCCGCCCACGCCTCCTGGTCGCCGTCGCGCTCCGGGTCGTAGTCGTGGAGGGCGTACAGCAGCATCGGACCATGGTGGCACCCCATCAAGGCATGTGCCGGTCGAGGCGCCCCAACAGCGGCCTGACGAGAGGCCAGTCGTAGATGCCGGCTCGCATGACACGGCCTCGAGCCCGAAGCGACCCCCCGCCGCACCACGGCCCCCGGGAGTTCGCCGTCTGGCATCAGCCGCCGACCGGACACGCCGATGTAGCCAGTGGGCGCACCTCGCGCAGATGCCGACCTCACGATGGTCGCCGAGGCGGGTCAGGCTATGGGCCTCTACCGGTCCTCACCGGGCCCAGGTCGTCGCGCCCTGGGCGGGAGCGGCACATGCGACGGTAGGTTGCCGACACCGCCATCCGGTATCAGGCCGAGCCGGCGGGGGCGCGCAATACCGCCCAAGAGAGCAGCGACCCCGCTCATTCTCAAAATGAGAGGGGTCGCTGTCTCACCTCATGAACCTCCCGGTCACCGTCCGCTCAGGTCAGAACTCGACGCCGCACCCTACGTAGGCGCCGATGATGGCCTCGCCGTACGCCGCGAAGACGTGGTCAATGCCCTTCCCGTTGGAAAGGATCTCCTGGTTCGTGACGCCCCCGGCGAGGAGGCCGTCCTTGCCTCCCACGACCTTGATCGTGAAGGACGCCCGGCCGCCGGACGCCTCGTACGCGTCGATGATGCACTCACCGGTCTCTGCGTCGTACAGCCCCGCGTCGACCTCCTCGGCGATGAGGTCGGCCACCACAAGGGTGATCCACGTATTGGACTGCGTGCCGGCTTGGAGGTTGCCCTGCTCGGACCGGCTGGCGTTGTAGCACTCGTGGGCGGCTGCGGTGGTTGCCGTGGCCAGCCCTAGGGCGGCCGCGACTGCGACGGACTGGCCGAGGCGCGAGGCGAAACGATGCATGATGAATCCCCTTCTGGAGCACCACCGTGGCGACGAAGAGGTCACCTTCGCGGCAGCACTCCTGGTGGCAGGCGGCCCCTGCGGCGCGCCCTGCTCCGGAGAGTGGCACCAACGCCTCCTGGGTGGCAATAGCCCGATTGAGCTATTGGCCGTCACCGCTTCTCAGCGGAGCGCCCCCGCCCCTGCCACATTCATCGGAGGGTCAGGCACTCACCCACGGTGGAAAGTCTGGTCCCAGGGCCCCCAGGGTTGAGGTTCCCCTGCCGCCCTGGGGGGCGCCTGCGTCATCCGACCTTCTCCCCTTGAAGCTGGGGTGTCCGGTGGCGACCAGCGCGTCCGCCACCGCCTGCATCGCCTCTTGGGTGTTGACGTCGCAGGGCTGGTTCAGGTTCGGTCCGTTCAGGACTGGGCGCAGGTCTACGCAGAGACCGTCGTGCTCCGCGGCGACCGCGCAGAGGGCGTCGTGGTGGAACGCGGTGATCGCTGCGCCTTCGCTGAGGCCGAAGTCAGGTCCGAAGTACTCGATCAACCCTGGGTCGGAGAGGAACTCGTTCGCGTTCGTGACCAAGCGGACTGCTGTCGACTTGCCGCCTCTGAATTGGTCGACCTCATCGAGCATGGCGTCGAAGTTCGTCCTCCATTGGTCGGCGAGTGCGCGGAAGCAGTAGCCGTCTGCACCGCCGCATTTCCCGGCCTTCCACGCTTGACCTGCGGGCTCCCCGTCGTTCGCGCCGGTGCTGATCATGACCACGTCGGCCCGGATGAGCGCATCGCTGTATGCCGGGTCGAAGGTCATGGACTGACGTAACGAAGCAGATGTCCCCCCGCTGGTGACGAGGTTCAGGAACTCCACTTCGAGCCCGAGTTCCTTCTCGAGCCCTTCGGCGTGGAGCTCAGGGAACGGGATGCACTCTGCGGCGGCGTGGAACTGTTCACGATCGTCTCCGTCGGTGGGCCTGCCTGGTTCTCGCGGATGACTGCGTCACTGCTGCGCCAGCGGCGAACCGGCGCGCACCGACCGCAGGACGTCGTGGATTGCCTGGCTGGCTGTGGCGGAGGAGGTTTCGTCGTGTAGCAGCAATGCGTGGGTGGTGTCCTTGGCGACGCGGTGGGAACTGTTGGTCGACAGTGCGGCCATCATGTCCTGCGCCTGCTCCCATCCAGCGGGGTTCCCGGTGTCTGCGGTGACGACGACGAGCGGCTTATCGTCGAGGTTGGTCAGGGCCGCTGCTTGCTGCATCGACGTGTTGGACGCGACGACCTCCTCGATATAGCTGTGCAGGTAAGGGGCGGTCGAGGCCTGGGCGCGGGCCTCGCCCCGGAAGTGTGGCGGCAGGCTGCCGTAGGAGCGCTGGACGATTAGCCGTCCGGCACCCAGGTGCCACACCGCGGAGAACACGGCGGAGACGCGACCGAGGACGTCGTACGACTCGGTCCTGGTCGGCAGGGCCGGACCCGGTTTGGGGGCGGTGGAGTCCAGCAGCACCAGGCCGGCGACCTGGTCGGGATAGTTGGCGGCGAAGGTTTGGACGTACAGGCCGCCGGAGGAGTGCCCGGCCAGCACATAGGGCCCGGGCACCTGTGCCCGCTCGAGCAGCGTGTGCAGGTCGGCGGCGATCCGCGCCGCGTCCTGCGGACCGACGGCGGGGTCGCTCCACCCCCGACCGGCCCGGTCATAGACGCACACTGTGCTGTCCCGGGCCACCACGGGCGCCACCCAACCAGAGTCGGAGGAGGCCCCGCCCCGACCGGGTTCCAGGATGACCGTTGGGCTACCTGAGCCGGTGCAATGAATGTGCATTCGGTGCCCACCCACGTCGACCAGCTGGCCGGGCATCGGATAGGCCCTCGTGTCGATCGACTCGCGCACAGTCTGGTAGCCGCCGCCTACGGAGGCCACCATCAGCACAGCCAGAACGGGATACAGCAGCCACCGTGCGCTGCGGACGCGCAGCTGTCGTCGGGACCGAATGAACATCCAGACAACCAGCCCGAACAGTGCTGGAGGCCAGACCCAGCTGAACACATCCCGGACGACGGAGCCCGGCGGAAGGAGTGAAATGAGACCGGCCACCGCCAGAAACGCGGCCGGCGCAGCCGCCCAACGCTGAGGTTCGGTAGTGAACCGTGTCGACAGCACGGCCAGCAACGCCCAACCGAGGGCAAAGGCCAGCAGCACCACGCCCGTGAGCACGTTCTCCTTCGCCGGGATGAACGGGGCGGCGACCAGCGCCAGGGCCACGACACCTCCGGTAGCCAACGATGCCGAAACGATCAACCCGAGGTGTCCCCGAGGCGTGTGCTCCGGGCGCCCCGGTATTCGGAGGTCGCGGTCCTGGGTTTGGGAGGTCATCGTTGGACTCCTTCAGGTTGCGGCGTTCGACGCCCGCCGCTCGCGCCGGGGGTCGGCGTGCGTTTCCCCTGACCAACGGGAGATCAGACGATAGTATCACTATTCATGAAAAGTACTTCCAGTAAAAATGATCATATGTGGCGCTTCCTCACCAACCACGCGCACGTGCTCGTCTGCATCGCCGCCGATCCCACTGCGCGACTCAGGGACATCGCGGAGTCCGTCGGCGTGACCGAACGCACCGCCACCCAACTGGTCAAGGATCTCGAGCAAGCCGGCTACTTGACCAAGACACGCACTGGACGCCGCAACCACTACGAAGTTCACGACGAGCTGCCCCTTCGCCATGCGCGGCACCGCCACCACACAGTCGGTGAGCTGATCCGGTTCCTCCAAGCACCGACCGGCGCATGACACCGTTCCGACGTGTCAGGTCGAAGCACTCGGCGAGTGACCCGGCGCCTCACTTCGAGGCGCGAAAACATGAGCATGCCCAACCCGCAACGTGTGCCACTGCGCCGCATGTCGACCTTGCTCTCCACGGCATGAGCTGCAGCGGCGTGGATGACGTTGCCGGTGCAATGGCCGTTACGGACACGGGCATCCAGTCGGGTCATCCTCAGAGAACGGCACTCGTCCTCGGACGCCGACGACGTTGAGGAGCGGCCATGTGGCCCTGGATTGTCGGACTGGCCGACCCGTCGCGCCCCTGGGCGACGGAGGGCTGGCCTTGACCGGGGACCCTCATGGGTATCGACCAGAGGAGTGCCTAACCTGCGCCCCGACCCCAGAGGCGTTCATCCCAGCCTCTGGTGAGGGTCAATGGTGGTGTCACATCTGAGCCCGGATGCCAACGCGGCGCCGCAACGCACCCGGCGAAGGAAGGGGTCTTATGCAGCCAACAACGTTGGCCCGCTATGGAGCGCCGATAGCGATCGTCGCGGGCGCGCTGATGATCATCACTCGTCTGGTGATCCTTTTCACCGCGCCGGCCGAGATCGGACCGCTCAAGGCGTACCTCCTCACCAACACCCACGCGGTCAACGGCGTCGTGTCGATCCTGGCCTTCGCGCTCCTCCTGATCGCTCTGGTGGTCCTATACGAGCGGGAGGCGCGCCGCGCCGGCGCGTTCGGAGCACTCGCCTTCGGAGCGGCGGTCATCGAGACGATGTTCATGACCGGGGACTGGTGGTACGAGGCCTTTGCGGTGCCGCGCTTGGCGGAGGTCGCACCCGACGCGATCGACACGTTCGTCGGGGGCAGGCTGTTCATTGGGGGTCTGACCAGCTTCGCGCTGTTCGGTATCGGTTGGATCTTGTATGGGGCGGCGAGCACTCGGGCTCATGTCATTCCGAGAAGTATCTCGATCACCATTCTCGTAGCCGGCCTCCTGTCCGGCGCGTGCCGATCGGGATCTTCTATCTCAGCGGTGGCGTGGTGCACGGGATGGCGTTCGTCTGGCTCGGCGTATGGATGCTGAGAGCCGCAAGCGTCGCTCGGGCGTCGGATGCCGCAGCGGGCAGGTGAGCGCATCGACCGCCCCCGACGGCCTAGCTGCGCGGAGGCGGCGGTTCGCCCACGACCGCTGTCCGTGGCCGACCGGTCCCGGCCGCCGGCGATGCCCGACGACGTCCAGGCGCTGTGGCACCGGCTTCGGCTACCGCACATCGCGGCACGCGTGAGACCTGATCGCCCGGCGAAGGCCCAAACGGTGCCAGCACCTCCCAGCGCGGCCGGCTTCCACCCGCACACCGGCACTTCGGATCAGCCATTTCCCGGACCCGCACCAACGACGCTACCCGCGCCGATCACGACACGGAAGACCAGGACTCCCAGCGCCCTCCAGCCCGCCCCTTGACAACAGAAGGGAGCCTGCTCGTCGCCACCTGGGCCCTTGTCCTCGCCACCACCGCGCTTGTCGTGGTCACGATGCCCTGGTCACTGTCGGCTGAGTCGCTGTGTCCGGGGCGACCAAGGAACGCCGCCACCACCGGCTCGTCAGGCGCGAGTCGCCTGGAAGAGGGTCATCGGCTCCGCGATGCCCTTGAGCTCGAACGCTCCGACCTCGCGCAGCGTGAAGCCGTCCTCGCGACCGACTCCCACGACCGACTCACCGACGTATACGCGGCCCGATGCCGCATGAGCGGCGATCCGCGCGGCGATGTTCACGGTGCGGCCGAAGTAGTCACCCTGGTCGTAAAGCATGGGTCCGGCGTTGACCCCGATGTGGGTCGGCGGAAGCCCTTCCGCCGGTGCGCGATCGGCCAGGTCGAGTGAGGCCCGGACGGCGTCGCCGGGATCGGCAAAGTGGAGGAAGGCACCGTCGCCGAGCAGCTTGACGATGCTGCCACGGTGTCGTGTGGCGACCTCGCCCACCAGCTCAGCAAAGCGCAGCGCCACGTCAGCAGCCGCCTCGTCGCCGGACTCCTCGGTCAGACGGGTGTAGCCCGACACGTCCGCGAACGCCGCCGCCTCGGGCCTTCGAAGCGGACGCCGGCGGATGCCGGCGTTCTCGAGCGCGGCCTCGACGTGATCAACCTGGTGGGCGGTCATGAACACCTCCGAGTGACGCCGGAAAAGCCAGCCGATGAGGTCCTCGCCGCTGTGGCCGACACGAACGCCGACGTCGCGGATGGCCGCCTCGTACGCCTGGTTGTCGCCGAGGCCCCTCTGCCGGAAGGCCACTTCGACGGCCGTGTGGAAGTGATGCGGTAGGTACTGCGCGATGCGGCGCGTGCTCTCGCCCAACACCCGGGCCATTCGAAGAAGGCCGTCTTCTCCGACACCTGCCTCGGCCATGATGGCGAGCGCCCTGAGGATGGGGAGGTCCTCCTCACGCACCGGCTCGTTCGGCGCTGGGCGGCGGAGGCCGAACGCGACGTACAGGCGCTGGACCGTCTCGGCTGGGATTCCGATCTCGTCGCCAACCTCCGCGTGAGTCATCGACGACCGCGGCTGCTGCCGTCCGGCGTCCTCGATGTAGCCCAGGGTCAGGTGGCCGGACTCGAGCCCCCGGCCCAGGTCCTCGGCCTCGATCCCCATCCCCGCCAGGTACGCGGTGACGCGCGCCCGCAACACATCGCGACGGGCGAAGCTGCCGTCCTCCTCCGGCTCCACGACTCCGGCCGCCACCAGGCGCCGGATCCGTTCGACGGTGGTGCCGCTGCGCCGGGCCATCACCTCCTCGGACAGACGGTCGGCGGTGGGCTCAGGGTCGGCGTCGAATGCTGCGCGACATAAGTCCGAGCAGAACCAGTAACGCTGGCCCTCGCGCTGCGCGCTCGCCACCGCGTCGTCCGGATCGACCCGCATCCCGCAGATCGGATCGGTGAAGATGGCCATCCCGCGGGTCCTCCCGTCGCTCGCGTCCACGAGGATAGTCCTCACGCATTCGCTCATACTCGCGACGATTGCTGCCTCGGGCGACTGATGGCATCCGCTCCGTCGCCGTCGTCCGTAAGGACGGCTCGGTCGAGCCCGACCGCGGCGCGCTCGCCGCCATCGATTCGACTCCACCGAAGCTGCAACGAGTCGGCTGGTCGTGTTGTTGGCGCCATGTCCGGGGGCTACATCCCCAGGTCGCCCCGCTGCTTCGGGCGCGCCTGCTTCACCCGCCACGCCTCCCGCTCGGCCTGCCGGTCAGCCGCGACCGCGGCCTCGGTCTCGAGTGCCTTCAGGCGGGCGTCGTTGTCGAGCTGGTCAGCCTGTCAGTGCCAGTAGGGCTCCTGCGAGGCGGCCTCCTCGATCGTGCCCGCGGCCTCTATGCGCGCATCCCGCTTGCGCGCTGTCGTCGCGGCCTTCTCCTTGATGCCGCTGACGGGACAGACCACCTGCGACACTCCGGCCCGAGCGGCCGGCCAGCCACACCCTGACGGCCAGGCAAACCGCCCCCGGCCTCGTCCGAGGCCGGGGGCGGTTCCTGCCCTGTCGCGGGGTCCCTGCACCCAGATCACCATCGGATCGATCTTGCCACCAGTGACCCGATTGTCAGGGTTCCTTCCCTGCGGTTGGGCCACCCCCTGCGGTGTGGCCCACTCCGGAGGCTGTCACCCCGCGTGACCCGCGGCAATCAGCCAAATGGGCTGTTGGACCTCGTCCCTTCGGCCCGCCCGCGGCGGCGGCGCACGCAGCCACTCAGGGGAGACGGCGCACGGGGGCGCATTTGCCAAGCCTGAGAACTTTCCAGAGTCACCTGTCAGGATGGCGAGAGGTTCCGCGCTCGCCCCTGCCGGGTGTGGAACCAGCGTCCCGGGCGAGGTCCACCAGACTCCCCGGGGCGCGCTCAGTGTCACGGGAATGACATCCCGCCCGGCGTCTCCCTGCGCCGGCTCCAACGACGCAACCTGCGGCCCTCGAGCGTGATCCATGCATGGGCCGGGGGCCAGCCCCGCGTCCACCACGTCTGCTCGGACAGCTGACGTGCCCACGCCTGTTCGTCGCCGTCTCGCTCAAGGCCGTGGTCGTGGAGGGCGTACATCTGCATCCGGCCAGGCGACAACACCGATGGGCAAAGTCGCCTGGGCCTTCGGCAACTGCCTCATGGAGTCCTTCTTCAGGTCCATGCCGATCGAGCTGTTGGACCGCCGGACCTGGAGCACCCCCCCAACTGACCGCGGCCATCATCGAGTGGATCGAGGCCTGGGACAACCCGACCCGACGCCACTCCCACCCGTCCTACCGCTCACCCGTCGAGTTCGAAGCTCTTCACACCGCCGCACCGAGCGCGGCATGATCACCACACCCGCCCAGTCCGGGAAAGTCAGAACGGGTCAGGGTCAGATCAGCAGGCGCATACTACGAAGAGGTGTGCATCGAGCGACTCGGGAATGAGAGGCCATGCGTCTATGGCGGAGGCCCAACCATCCTCAGGGCGGCAGGGACGGTCCCGACCCGGACAAGTGTGATCACACGTGGCGGCTTCGGGACGTGAGCCTCGCCCTCCCCGGTCCGTACGTCTGCGAGGTCTGCGACCATTGCGGCAGGTTGCGGCTCCACGGACCTGAGGCGATCACCGGACCGGCGACCCACGTTGCGGACGATGCGGCGATCCACCTGCAATCCTTGCCGCCGCAATCCTCACCGCGACCTGGGCCGCCCGCACCGCCATCCGCCTGAGCACCGGAACGGAGCTCTCTCCCCACTTCCCAGGTCCATGTTCCGGAGTCGCTGCCAGGCTCAGATCGAGGCTGCGGGCGGTCCCGTCGCAGCAGCGACGTTTGCAGGTCGCGCCAAGCTGTCGGCGACCTCGTCGCACCGCATTCAGGTTGGGCGGAGCAGATAGACGGTGCCGAAGATGGCCATGGCGATGAGCGTGACATGAGGCGTCCTCGACAGCTGCCACCACTCGCCCACCGTGAAGCCTGAGCGAGAGGGTCCGGATGACTGTCTTCATGTCGGATCCAGCCCAATTGGCTGCTGAACGGGGTCGGGCGCCGACGAGATCGGCTCCCTGACTGAGATCACTCACGGCGTCCGTCATGGTCGGGTGATTGCCGGGAGCCGGCTCCACCGCACGACCCGGCCCCTTCCTATCGTGATCGAATCAACACCCTGTCAGGCTGGCACGAACGGCGCGACGGCGCCTCCGGACGGTGGCGGCGTTACGGCGTCGCATTGGGCTACTCGCACCCGACCCCATCACCATCATGGTCGAATTCGGGCCTGTAGCCAGGGTCACCCACCCGAATAGGGTCCGCCCCGGCGGCTCGAACCTCGTCACAGTCCTCGTAGTACACGCTGGGCGGAGCCGGCGGTTCCGGAGCGGGCGGCGGGGCCGGCGCCGGCGCTCTCAGGCCGTCAGCGAGCCCGTCGAACGCGGCATCCAGGTTGGGACCGAGCAGGTAGACGGTACCGAAGATGGCCATGGCGATGAGCGCGAGCATGAGTCCGTACTCGACCCCTGTCGCCCCTCGCTCACCGAGGAGCCGCATCGCGACGGCGCGAGTGACGGCCTTCATGTCACTCCCCTCTTGTGTGGCCGAGGGATCGGTCCCCGCACCAACCTCAACCACGGCCAGGTCGGCGCCCGACGCGCGGCGCAATCAGACCAGCGATGCACCCGGCTCGTCGAACGCGGCATCCAGGTCGGGGGCGAGCAGAGCGAGGGTCCGGATCAGAGTCTTCATGTCCGCTCCCGTCCTGTTAGCCCTTGAGAAACCGGGTCGGGGCGAACCTCGCCGTGACGAGGTCAGCGTCCTGACCTACGGTAACGCAGTCCGGGGCCGCTTTCGTTCGGTTCGTTCGGTCTCGCCTCACGAACAGCTCCCGCAGACCCGATACCGCTGGCTCGACAAGCCGCCGCCGGCTCGTCGATCGCCGAACTTCAGAAGAGGTCGATGCTATGCGGTCAGCACAACACCGAGCGCCTCATCTCGAGATCCCGGCCGGAGCACTCCGCAGTAGCGCATGGGACGCCACCTCGGTGGGGCAGACCCACGTCAGCACCGGCATCCACCGTGTGCAGGCTCCTCCCGTCACCGCGCTGGACGTCCGTCTCAATGGCGCGGTTGCTGCCCTCCGCCTCGTCCGTTGCAGCGATGCATGGCCCCGAGACTGGCTGCCACATCCACCACCACCCATCCTCGGCCAGCGTGAGGGAGCCCAATCCCTCGGAATCCAGACGTCCACGCCGCGCCGCCCCCAGCCCTGACCGGGCTGGGGGCGGTCGGCACGTGCCGCGCGGACATGGGTCGAGGAACCCGGGGCACCGGCCGACCCCATCGACCGAGATCAGCAGCCGCAGCCGCAATCCTCCGGCGGGCACGTTGGCCCGTCGCAGCAGTTGTCGAGGATCAGATCCAAGATCATGGTCATCACCTCCCTTCATCCGGGGGGCACCACGTTCCAGGCACCGGTGGTGGGCAGTCGGCGGCCGGCAGGCCGTCCCGCATCGTCGCCATCTCGCTGCGAAGGGCGCTCAGCCGCGCGATCTCGGCGTCGATCTCGGCCAGGCGCCGCGACAGCAGTTGCTCGGCAGGCTCGCAGGGACACTGACCGGTATCTCGGATGGCCAGCAGGTCACGTATGTCGCTCAACGTCAGCCCGAGCCGCTGCGCCCCTTGGATGAACTGGAGCCGCTCGATGGCCGGGCTGTCGTACTCCCGATATCCAGCTGGTGTCCGCCTGGGCTGCGGCAACAACGCAACCTTCTCGTAGTAACGGACCGTGTCGGGGGTCATGCCGACGGCGGTGGCGAGCTCCGCCACTCGCATGCCGCGCTTCTCAGCCCTGGTCTGTGTCATGCCAGCGACGATAAACCTTGGAGTTCACTCCAAGGTCAAGTGCGTCGGAACCGCGAGCACCACCGTGTCTGCCGCTCAGCGCTGCGAGGATCCGCCGTCGGGCGTCTCCTTCGGCAGAAGTCGTCTGCTGAGGCGGCGAACGCGCTGCGAGATGTCGTCGCGAACGAGCCGCATCCGCTCCATGCCGTCGATGCCGCGCTCGGACGGTTCGTCGATGATCCACGTTTCGAAGCTCGGGCCGTCGACGCGCCGGATCTGCGCATCAGCCCCGAGGGTGACGACGACGTCCATCCGTGGCAGCAGAGCCGGGTCGACCGCCTTGGGGTACTCACCGGCCGTCGAGGCGCCCACCTCCTGCAAGGACTGCACCGACAAGGGGTTCAGCTGGTCCTTGGGTCGGGTCCCGGCGGAGTGCACCTCAACGGCGTTCCCGACCTCTTGACGCATGAGAGCTGCTGCCATCTGCGACTTGCCGCTGTTGCTGACGCAGACGAAGAGGACGCTGGGCGTGGCGTTCATGGTGGCAACTCTCCCTCCCACCGAGCGTAGTCCTCGGTGACCCATAGGGTTCACGCATGGCCGACCCCCAGCCGGTACTCGCGCGCCGGTTGCTGGCGGAGGCTGTCGGGACCGCCCTTCTCGTCACGGTCGTGGTCGGCTCCGGGATTGCGGCCCAGCGCTTGTCACCGAGCGACGTCGGTCTGCAGCTGCTGGAGAACAGCATCGCCACCGCCCTGGGCCTCGCCGTGCTGATCCTGCTGTTCGGTCCGGTCTCCGGTGGGCACTTCAACCCTGCTGTTTCGGCGATCGACTGGCTCCTCGGGCGTCGTGCGGGCACCGGCCTGCGCCCGATCGAGGTGGCCGCGTACAGCAGCGCTCAAGTGCTGGGGGGAGTGGTCGGCGCCGTGCTGGCGAACATCATGTACGCATTACCCGCGGCTCAGCTCTCTCAACGTGATCGGGCGACGGGACCGGTGCTGCTTGCCGAGGTTGTCGCCACCGCGGGCCTGGTTGCCTTGATCTTCGCACTGGCGAGAACCCGCCGCCGCGGCGCGCTGTCGGCCGCGGCGGTGGGCGCCGCCAAAGGCGGCGCGGAGAG
>JAQSWV010000114.1 GCA_029266455.1 Nocardioidaceae bacterium | reverse complement strand
CCATCAGCAGGCCGACAACGCCGGCTCCGATGCGCCTTGTGCGGCTCAGTATCCTCGCTTTTCGCTCCCGGTAGTCCGGGCGGGTCATGAGACCACGATCTTTGCCACGACCGTCTCGGTCTCGTGGGTCTCGACCTCGACCTGACCCGGTGTGTCGATGGAGAACCTGAACACCTGGTCGTCGGCCGGCTTGATGTCGAAGTCATGCTCGGGGCTGCTGTGCACGTGCATCTCGTCGGCCGCATCGCTGTCGATGCGCACCTCGATGTCCTGTCCCACCTCCGCCTCGAGCGTCTCGCCGGAGGGGCGCACCACGCCATCTGCGATGGTGACGTCGAGCACGACTGGTTCCTGCGTGCTGGGAGGATCATCCGACGCCTCGGAATCCCCTCCCCCGCATGACACCAGCGCGCAGAGGACAACGAGGGCAGCAGCCGTACGAGCAGCAACAGCGGTAGGCATGCCGCAACCCTAAGTGATCCCTTGCGGCGCCCTTGGCTGACCCGCCGGTCAGTGGCCGGGCGCCGTTGGGTGACCCCGCGGATCAGGGCGTGAGAAGACCCGTTGAGGCGGTTTGGACCTTCTTCAGCCGGGCTGCGACGTCTGCCCAGTTGACGACGTTCCACCACGCCTTGACGTAGTCGGCCTTGACGTTCTTGTACTGCAGGTAGAAGGCGTGCTCCCACATGTCCAGCATCAACAGCGGCACGATGCCGACCGGTACGTTGCCCTGCTGGTCGTACAGCTGGAAGATCAACGGACGCTGGCCCATCGAGTCCCAGGCCAGGATCGACCACCCGGAGCCCTGGATGCCGAGCGCGCTGGCCTCGAAGTGGGCACGGAACCCGTCGAAAGAGCCGAAGTGCTCGTCGATGAGCCCGGCGACGTCACCGTCTGGCTTGTCGCCACCGTCGGGGGACAGGTTGGGCCAGAAGACCGAGTGGTTCACATGGCCGCCCAGGTTGAACGCCAGGTTCTTCTCGAGCATGTTGACCGACGCGAGATCCCCCTTGTCGCGCGCCTCGGCCATCTTCTCCAGCGCCGTGTTGGCGCCGCTCACGTAGGTGGCGTGGTGCTTGTCGTGGTGCAGCTCCATGATCTGGCCGGCGATGTGCGGCTCCAGTGCGCCGTAGTCGTAGGGCAGATCAGGAACGGTGTACTCAGCCACGGTGTCCTCCGGAAGGGGTGGAGACGATGGATCGGGGTGCTTTCACCCTGTCCCAACGCGCCAGTACAGGCAAGCCGGACAGCGCATCCCCGGACGCCCTGAGCACCGTGCGCCCGGCTCGAAGCGCGCGGAGTCCGGCTCACTCGTCGGTTAGGTCTTCCGACGAGTCCTCGGCGCCGAGTCCCAGCATCTCGTCCAGCTCGACGGCGGACACGCCCGTGGCGTACATGAGGTCGGCGGCCACCGAGCGGATCTGCGCCACCACCACGGTCACGCCGAGGGAGCGCTCGGTCTCGAGCACCGTTGTGGCGCTGTTCGCCACGTCGAGCAGGGTGCCCCGCACCTCGTCGAAGCGGTCCCGCTCAGCCAGATCGTCGGCGAACAGGCGTACGGCGGTCGCGAGCTGTTCCAGCACCGGCGCCAGCCCGGCACCGGCCCGGTCACCACGGCGCAGCATCGTATGCGCGCGTCGGGCCAGGACACGGGCGTCGCGCACGGCGTGATCCACGTGCCGGAGCGAGCCCGCGTAGAGCTGCACATGGTCGCGCTGTCGCCATCGCAGCGGCGATATCCGCGACAGCTCCCGGGCTGTGTTCGCGGTCTCGGACAGCGCATCCAGGGGTCCCTGCAGTGCCCGCCCCCGCTGGAGCGCCGTCCACGCGACTCCTGGATCCGACCAACGCAGCGCCTTGCCCGACCCGTCGAGCAGGGCGGCGAGCTCGCGCAGCACCCCGCCGACCTCGCGGTCGAGACGACGCACCGGGTTCGCCGGGACGATTGCCGTGGCCAGCAGACCGATCAGTCCGCCGACGAGGGCATCGACGAACCTGTTGAACGCGGCAGCGTCGGTGCTGCCCGAAGCCGGTACGACGGTGACCAGCAAGATGGCGGAGGTTGCGGCCTGTGTCACCGCCAGGCTGCCGACGTTCAGCAACTGCGCAGCCAGGACGGCCAGCGCCACGACCAGTGCCAGCTGCCAGGTGCCCCGGCCGATGAGACCGATGAGCAGCTCACCGGTCCCGATACCGACCGACACCCCGATCACGAGGTCGATCACGACCCGCCGGCGCTGCCCCATGCCGGCGGTCACCGTGATCGCGGCAGCGATGGGGGCGAAGAACGGCTGGGTGTGACCGATGACCGTGGTCGCGACCAGCCATGCGGCCGAGGTGGCCAGGCAGAGCTGGAGCACCAGCAGCCAGGAGCCTGCAGACCGCTGCAGCCGGCGCCGCACGCTCTGCCACGGTGCGTGCGTCGCGTCGTCCTCGATGGCGTCGAGGGTCTCGCCGAGGGGCAGGCGTCGCCGGTCGCGCTCGGGCACGTCGCTCACTCCTCCGCTCCCGACTCGGGCCCTGCCCGGAGTCCCCTCCGGACGGGAGCGCTCGCCGGACTACAGGTACAACCCGGTGCCGTGACCCTCGATCCGCTCGGCCGCCACTGCGTGCAGATCCCGCTCACGCAGGAGCACGAACTCCTCCCCGCGGACCTCCACCTCGGCCTTGTCCTCGGGATCGAAGAGCACGCGGTCGCCGGGCTGCACCTGGCGGACGTGCTGGCCGGTGGCCGAGACCCGCGCCCAGGCGAGCCGTCGGCCCATGGCTGCCGTGGCCGGGATCACGATCCCGCCGCTGGACCGGCGGTCCCCCTGGTCATGGTCGATGGACACGAGCACGCGGTCGTGCAGCATGCGGATGGGCAGTCCCTCGGGTTCCGACGACCGGGGCACGTACGGCTCAGCCGGCGACGCGACGGATCAGGACGACGACGGCCAGAAACCCCAGGACCGCGCCCGCCGCCTTGCTGATCTGGTCCATCCTGGGCGATCCGTCCTCAGCCACGAACTGCGCCTTGAGGCGCTCCAGCTGCCGGGACGCGATGTTCGCGGGGGAGGCGCGGTCCACCAGCGCGTCGATCGTCTCTGCCAGCTGGTCGCGGGTCTTCTCGATGTCGTCGACCAGAGCATCCGGCGACTGCGGTCCGCCATTCGGCCGTGTGGCCACGGGTCCTCCTCGGTGCTGCCGGATCGGTCAGCGGTTAGTGTTCCACGCGCTGCTGCGCCTCTGCACGGCAGCGTGTGTCTCCTCGCACCGGAGGTCAGCGTGCCCGAGCAGAACCGCCTCCAAGCGGGTGATGAGGCGCCCGACTTCACGCTCCCGGACGACCGGGGCGGCGCGGTGACGCTCTCGCAGCTCCGCGGCCGGCGGGTGATCGTGTACTTCTACCCTGCCGCGATGACCCGCGGCTGCACCACGCAGGCGTGCGACTTCTCCGACTCCCTGGACGCGCTGCAGGCCGCCGGCGTCACCGTGCTGGGGATCTCTCCCGACCCTCCACACCGGCTCGCGGAGTTCCGTGAGCGAGACGGTCTGACCATCACGTTGCTGTCAGACCCCGACAGGCAGGTGCTGACCCGGTGGGGCGCCTTCGGCGAGAAGATGTCGTACGGCAAGACCGTCGTCGGGGTCATCCGGTCAACCCTCGTCGTGGGCGCCGACGGGCGGATCGAGAAGGCGATGTACAACGTCAGGGCGACCGGTCATGTGGCCAAGCTCCGCCGGGAGCTGGCCCTCTGACCCAAGGTGGCGCGATCCGCGGGTTGTG
>JAQSWV010000067.1 GCA_029266455.1 Nocardioidaceae bacterium | reverse complement strand
TGTGCAGGCACGTCTCGCGAGCAGCCCTGCATAACTCGCGGATCGTGGCCAGAGCGCGGGGACGATCCGCGACTTGTGTAGGTCACGACTCTCGCGCAGCCCTACACAACGCTCGCGCATCCTGCATAACTCGCGGATCGTGGCCGGAACGCGGGGACGACGCCGGAGCGCGGGAACGGAGGGCGGGGATGCCCGGCATCGTGGCCGGAGGGCAACGTGGACGGAGGGAGTCGTCGGCCTGTCGTCATGGTGACGGCCTGCGGGCGTCTTCAGGAGTAGCGGCAGCGGCATGGCTGAGGCGTAGGACCGGCGGATGCGCCGCCGCGTAGTGTGCGCGGGATGAACGCCGCATCACCCGCCGGGGGACTCGAGGAGGTCACGCACGACGTGGCAGCTCTCATGCCCATGGTGCGGCGGGTCGTCGGGGCGCGGGTGAGCGACCAGACGCTGGCAGACGACATCGTCCAGGAGACGCTGCTGCGAGTCCTCGGCGCCGTCGAGCGCGTGGAGCCCGGGATGTTGGAGCCGTACGCGATCGTGACTGCGCGCAACGTCATCGCCTCGACGTGGAAGGAGCGCGACCGCCACCGGCGCAACCAGCACCGCATCGTCGACCTGCGCCTGCCGGATGAGCCGGTGGAGGGCCTGCTCGCTGACGAGGAGCGTTCGGCCGTCAATGCGGCAATGGCCCGGCTGTCCGAGCGCGAGCGCCAGACCCTGGTCGCGCACGAGGTGCATGGTCAGGACACCCGCTCACTCGCGGCCGAAGCGGGGTCGACCGCGGGCGCGGTCGCCGCACAGCTCAATCGCAGCCGGGCCAGGCTGCGCGTCGAGTACCTGCTGGCCCTCGAGCGGACCGAACCGCCCTCCGACCGCTGCCGCCCGGTGCTGCTGGCGCTGTCGAGTGGCGACCGCAGGCGCCAGCGGGATGTCGACGCGGGCCGGCACCTGCTCGAGTGCGCACTGTGCGCGCGACTGAGCCAGCCCCTGCTCGAGCGGGGGCACAAGCGCGAGGACGAGGTCCGCGTCCCCGTCCGCGAGGACAGGGACGTCGTGCTGGCGCGGCAGGCGGCCCGTGAGGTGGCGACCGGTCTGGGCTTCTCCCGAACCGACCTCACGGTGATCGCCACCTCCGTGTCGGAGATGGCGCGCAACATCGTGCGGTTCGCGGCCCCGGGCGAGATCGTCGTCCAGGTTCTCGAAGAGCCACGCAGCGGGGTGCTCGTGCTGGCCCACGACACCGGCCCCGGCATCTCCGACGTCGAGCAGGCTCTCACCGACGGCTACAGCACGTACCACGGTCTGGGTCTCGGTCTGCCGGGCGTACGACGGCTGATGGACGAGTTCGCGATCGTGTCCGAGCCGGGCCGCGGCACCACAGTGACCATGATCAAGTGGCAACCGGAAGGATCACCATGACCGACGAGTCCACGACGGCAACCGACGTCTCCGAGGACTTCCCGACCCTGGACGAGGAGGACGAGAAGCAGCTGTTGCCGGAGCTGGTGGCCCACCTTCGCGAGCACCGCAGCAAGCTGCGGGAGGACTGGACCGGTCGCATCGGCGACAGCCGGCTGCTGTCGGCCATGACCCAGCAGGAGGTGGCCGTCGAGGCGACCTCCGTCTACGACAACTATGTCGAGGTGCTCGAGACCGGCAGTGTCGAGGCGCTGCAGGACTACGCCCGCGACCTGTCGGAGCGCATCATCCCCCGGGGAGTGGAGACGCACGAGGTGGTCGGCATCGTGCTGCTGCTGCGCGATGTGCTGGCCCGCTCCCTGTTCGAGAAGTACCAGAGCGACTTCTCGCTGCTCAATGACGTGCTCGACGCGTACGAGCCTGCGGCGAACCGGATCGCCAACACGGTCGCGGTGAGCTTCGTCGACGAGCGGGAGCGCGTGATCCGCAAGCAGCAGGACGCCATCCGGGAGCTGTCCACGCCGGTGCTGCCAGTGCGGGAGCGGCTGCTGGTGCTGCCGATCATCGGCGTCCTGGACAGCGAGCGCGCCCGCCAGCTGACCGAGCAGCTGCTCATCGGGATCCGCGCCCACCGCGCGAAGGTGGTCGTCATAGACATCACCGGGGCTCCGGACGTCGACGAGACGGTCGCCAACCACCTGGTCCAGACCGTCGACGCCTCACGCCTCATGGGCGCCAGCGTCATCATCACCGGCGTGTCCCCGGAGATCGCGCAGACACTCGTCACCATCGGGGTCGACCTGAGCAAGATGAACACCATCGGCGACCTCCAGAGCGGCCTGGAGGAGGCGGAACGGCAGCTCGGCTACCGCCTGACCCGACCGGAGGACAGGGACGACCGATGAGCTCCGAGCCGGCGCTGGTCTCCGTCCTGAAGCAGGGCGCCTACCTGATCGCGTCCATCCACACCGCCCTGGACGACTCCCAGATGGTGAGGTTCCAGGAGGACCTGATCGCCCAGATCGGCGAGCACCGCTCCCGCGGTGTCGTGATCGACGTCGCGGCGTTGGACGTCATCGACTCCTTCGGATCGAAGACCTTGCGCAACACCGCGGAGATGGCCCGGCTCAGAGGGGCGCTCACCGTGATCGTCGGCATCCAGCCGGACGTCGCCGCCACGATGGTGGAGCTGGGCATGAGCACTGGTCCGGTCGAGACGGCGCTCGGCCTCGAGGAGGGGCTGACCTATCTCAACGACCGGCTGATGACGACGTCCACCGGAGGCATGCACGTCGACATGCGCGGGTGAGCACCCTCGCGGACCTGCGCCGCAACTACCGGGCGGCGTTTCTCCAGTACCTGCCGCGGCGCGAGGAGGCAGCGTTGCACAAGGCCTACGAGATCGGCCGGAGCGCGGTAGCGGACGGCGTCAGCCTCCTGGAGCTCGCCCAGATCCACCACGACGTGCTCCTCGAAGTCCTCCGTGACACCCGTGCCGAGGAACTGCCAGGCATCGCCGAGGCGGCCTCTGAGCTCCTGCTCGAGGTCCTGGCCACCTACCACATGGCGCAGCGCGACCTCCCCTGAGCCAGCCCGGAGGCCGGCCCGAGCCGCCCTCGTCATGCCGGTCCGAGAAAGGCGTCCTCAGCATGTGAGCCTTCGTATCGCGCCCGGGCGCCTGGCCGCCGATCCTGCACGAGCCGCTGTCGAGACAGAGCCGGACGACCTGCACGTCGCCGATGCGCTGACTCGGACGGCGGACAGACTCATGGTGGCGCGCTCGCTGTACGAGGCGATGGATCTCATCGTGATCACCGCCCCTGACGCTGTCCCAGGTGTCGACCAGGCGAGCGTCTGCCTGATATCGCCGGACGGCTGCGTCGAGACCGCCGCTGCGAGCAGCGACGCGGCTCGCCGGGCCGATGCGGCACGGTACGGCGACGGCCCGTGGCCCTGGTGCGACCCGGAGCACGCTGTCGGAGCATGGATGGCGACGCCTCTGTGCCACAACCGGCAGTCGTCCACGGTGCTGAACCTCTACAGCACGAGCGCCGGCTTCGACTCCCGTACCCGCCGGGCGGCGCAGCTGTTCGCGTCGTACGCGCGGATGGGCCTGATGAAGGCGAAATCCGAGCACGACCTCAACCAGGCACTGGTCAGCCGGAAAGACATCGGCACGGCGATCGGCATCGTGATGGAGCGTTACGGGCTTTCCGAGAACAGGGCGTTCGCCTATCTGGTGCGACTGTCGCGGAGCCGCAACACCAAGCTCCGCACAGTGGCCCGTCAACTCGTGGACGATACCCAGGCGGCACACGATCGGCCGTCTACGGAGCGGTCCGGGCCCGCGTGACCGAGACGGATACTCGCCGCGGCCACGTCTCGCCTCACAAATGAGCCGTGGAGCGACCCGACGATGAACTAGTTACCGGCCGCCTTGTACTGCTCGAGAATATCCGCGGGAATTCGGCCGCGAGCCGAAACGTCCAGGCCGTTGGCGGCAGCCCATTTCCGGACTGCCCGCGCATCGTGCGCGCGCGAAGCCGCCGTGGCGCGTGGCCTGCGGCGAGCGCGCCCGCCGGCCACCTTGCGGCCAGCGGCGACGTAGCCCTCGAACATGCTGCGGAACTTGCGGGCATTCGACGTGCTCAAGTCGATCTCGTAGGAGGACCCGTCGAGGGCGAAACTGACGGTCTCGCCCTTCCCGTCCCTGAGGACCCTGCCGTCGATGTCGTCGACAAGCTCGGTGCGGGTGCGCTGCGCCATGGTGATCGGGCTCCTTGGTTGACTTCTGTTGAGCATACAGCCGCGCCGAGGAGCGGGAGTCCCCTTCGGAGTACCGGAGAGTGCACGTGAGCAGTGCCATTCCGTGCGAGCACTGCTATTAGGGTCGAAAGCCGTGTTCACCATGCACGACAAACCGCGTGCGAGGACGCTTTCGTGCACATCGAGTATTCGCCGCCAGCGTTATCCGAGAGACTTCTCGAGCCCTCACTATTGGGATGTGCGACTGTGCAGTCGGAGGAACTCGAGGGTGCTGCTCGTACTCGTCGAGCACGTCATCGACATCAGGCACATCAACGCGCACGCGACACCGATGAGCTGGCTTTGCGTGTCACCGGCACTTCGCGTGGACAGATGCGGTATCGGAACGGATGCTCGGCGGCCGTAGCGGGAGATCCCCAGGAAGATCACGAACTCGAGGACGGCCGTGGGCAGCAGGAGGCAGAACGAGCCGAACCACTCCGCCGTCCACCCGCGGAGCCGGCCGACAGGCTCGACCGGCGGCACCCGATGATGGTGGGCCTCACCGTTCGGCGGTGACCAGACCGGTCTCGTACGCCGTCACGACCAGCTGGGCGCGATCACGCGCGCCGAGCTTCAGGAAGAGGCGCGACACATGGGTCTTGGCGGTGAGGGGCGACAGGACCAGCCGCTCGGCGATCTCGGCGTTGGACAGGCCGTGCCCGACCAGTGCCAGCACCTGCCGCTCACGTTGGGTGAGCGCGGCCAGCTGACGGTCCGGCACGGCGGCCGGTGCGGGCGCGGCCGGGTCGAGGCGTACGAACTCCTCGATCAGCATGCGGGTCACCCGCGGAGCCAGCAGCGCCTCGCCGTCGTGGACCACCCGTACAGCGTCCAGCAGTGCAGACGTCTCGATGTCCTTGAGCAGGAAGCCGGAGGCACCTGCCCGCAAGGCGCCGAAGACGTACTCGTCCAGCTCGAAGGTGGTCAGTACCACGACGCGGGTGCCGGCCAGCCCCGGCTCGGCGGTGATCCGGGCGGTCGCCGCGAGCCCGTCCAGCCGGGGCATCCGGATGTCCATCAGCACGATGTCTGGCGCCGTCTCCCGCGCCAGCTCGACCGCCTGCTCGCCGTCGACCGCCTCGCCGACGACCGTGATGTCGTCCTCGGAGTCGAGCAACGCCCGGAAGCCATTGCGCACCAGTGTCTGGTCGTCGGCGAGCAGCACCCGGATCATGGGCGGTGCCCGGTCGGCAGCGTGGCGAGGACCCGCCACCCGCCGCCCTCGCGGGGGCCTGCCACCAGATCGCCACCCAGCGCCGACGCGCGTTCCTGCATACCGCGGACGCCGTTACCGGTGCCCGGTGCGGCAGCGGGGGAACGCTCCCCCGCGCCGTCGTCGGTCACCTCGATCAGCACGGTGTCGCCCTCTCGTCGGAGGCTGACCCGCGCGGTGGAGGACGGGGCGTGACGCAGCACGTTCGTGAGCGCCTCCTGCACTATCCGGTAGGACGTGGTTCCCACCATCGCGGGGAGCGCATCGATCGAGGGATCGATGTCGAGGGCGACGTCGACGCCGGACCCCCGCAGGCTGTCACGTAGCTCGGGGAGGTCTCCCACCCCGCCGGCGGGGGTCACCGGGGCCGGCGCCGCGTCCTCGTCACCGTCGGCGTCCCGAAGCACACCGAGGGTGGATCGCAGCCCGCCGAGAGCCTCTCCACTGACCCGCTTGATGTCGAGAAGAGTGCGCCTGGCCTGCTCGCGGTCGCGGTCGAGCAGATGCGCGGCCACACCGGCCTGCACGTTGATGGCCACAATCGCGTGGGCTACGACGTCGTGGACGTCACGTGCGATGCGCAGCCGCTCCTCGCTGACCCGGCGCAGCGCCTCCTCCTCACGGGACCGCTCGGCGCTCTCGGCCCGCTCGACGAGAGCCGCGACCGAGGCCCGCCGCTCGCGCACGGCGATGCCGAGACTGACCGGGAGGGCGATGAAGCCCAGGTTCTTGGCGGTCTCGAGCGTCAGCAGGCCGTCGTCGTTGAACAGCACCAGCGCCAGCAGCACGAACGGGGCCAGTGCGATCCCCACGAGGATCGCGATCCTGCGATCCACGAGCGTGGCCAGGAAGAAGCCGGTGATCATGCTCGGCAGGGGAACGGTCTGGTGAATGGCGCTGACCGACATCACCAGATAGAGCGCGGCCATCGCCGCGACCAGGGCCCACCCGGGCCAACGGCGGTGCACCAACAGCGGCACTACGGCGATGACGATGGTTGCTACGGCCAACGGGGTCACGGCCGTCCTCGGGCCATCGGTGAGGCGCAGCTCCACGACCATCGCGATGGCACAGGCGACCGCGAGGGTCAGGTCGGTGAGCACACCGGGCACGCGCCGCGTCACTCCCCGAACGTAGCCAGGGAGTGACGCGGCTGTCATCGTCGTCAGACCGCCGATCGTTCCGGTACGGCCGGCACCGGGACGGGCGCGGGCTGCTCGCTGAGGGCGACCCGGTCGTGCAGCCGGCGTAGTGGCATCGGCGCCCACCAGTTCCACTTGCCCAGCAGGCCCATCAGCGCCGGGACCAGCAGGGATCGCACGACGAAGGCGTCGATCAGGACGCCGACCGCCGTGGCCACTCCGATCTGCTGGATGAAAGAGATCGAGCTGGTGGAGAAGGCGCCGATCGCCACGGCCAGCAGGATGGCCGCCGCCGTCACGACCCGCCCGGTGCGTTGCAGACCCAACGCGACCGACTCCGACTCGCCGGCGCCGGCGTCTCGCGCCTCCTTGATGCGGCCGAGAAGGAACACACCGTAGTCAGTGGAGAGCGCGAAGACGATTGCTGCGGTCACCAGGAAGTCGGTGGGCTCGATGCCGCCGTTGGGCGTGTAGCCCAGCAGCCCCGTCAGCCGGCCGTCCTGGTAGACGAAGGTCAGCACGCCCAGGGCGGCTGCCACGGTGAGCCCGTTCATGATCACCGCCTTGACCGGCAGCACGACGGATCCGGTCATCAGCCACAGGACCAGCAGCGTGAGGCCGACCAGCAGGGTCAGCGCCAGGGCCAGCCGCGATCCGATGGCGGACTGCTGGTCGACGAACTCGGCTGCCGGGCCGGTGACGAGGGTCGTGAAGCCGGGGTCGAGCCCCCGGATCTCGGCGACCAGGTCGCGGGCTGCGGCGCCGGCCGGCTCCCCGGACGCCGTCACGTTCACCTGCCAGGTGTCCGAGCCGAGGTCGACCGGGGGCGCCACCTGGGTGACACCGTTCAGGTCGGTGAGCTGGGCGGCGTACGCCGCCACGTCGTCAGTGGCGTCGGGACCGGCCTGCACAGCGATGATGACCGGAGTACCACCCGAGCCGCCGAACCCTTCGTCGATGGCGTCGGAGACCGTCCGGGCGCTCTGGTCGGTGGGGACGACCGAGTCGTCGATGGGCGTCCAGTTGACGCGGGCGGACGGCACGGCCAGGGCCAGCATGACCAGGGCGGTGGCGGCGGCGACGGTGCCGGGACGCCGCATGACCGCCGAGGAGAGGCGATACCACCGCCCCTGCTCCGCCTCCGCAGGGGCACGCCGGGTACGCCGGGAACGCAGGGCCAGCTTGGGACCCCACAGGCCGAACAAGGCCGGCGAGATCACCAGCGAGGCGCCGGCTGCGACGACCGCGACGACCGCGCCGGCGATGCCCATCGACTTCACGAACCCCAGCGGGAAGACGGTAAGGGTGATCATCGCAGCGGCGACGGTGGCGGCGGAGAAGGCAACGGTGCGCCCGGCGGTGCGCATGGTCGCCGCGACAGCTCCGGACGTCGCCCCCTGTGCGGCGAGCTCCTCGCGGTAGCGAGTGACCAGGAACAAGGTGTAGTCGATGGCCAGGCCCAGACCGAGCCCGATCACGAGGTTCAGCGCGAAGACACTCAGGCCGTAGAACTGGTTGATGCCGGCGAGCGTCAGGAACGTGCCCAGCACGGTGGTGGCGCCGACGACCACCGGCATCACGGCCGCCCGACCGCGGAAGAAGATCAGGGAAAGCAGCACCAGGACAGGCAGGGCCAGTGTCTCGGCCCGGGCGAGGTCCTCGCCCACGGTGTCGCCGATCTGCAGCCCGGCGACCTCACCGCCGCCCACTGCCACGTCCTCCGCGCCGTCGAATGCGTCGAGCACCTCCTCGGCGACGGCCTCGCCGTCAGTGTCGGCGGCCAGCGTGGCGAGCACCATCGCCTGTGTGCCGTCGCGGGACGTGAGGGGGCGACTGTCCGGACCCGTGGTCGGGGAGGTGACGGTGGCGATGCCGCGTTGGGCCTGCAGCTCCGCCGTGACCTCGGCGATCCGCTGCGTGGCTGCCGCCGGCCCGCCAGGTGTGTCGACGACCAGAACGATGCCCGGCGACGGCTCCTGTCCGGCCGCGGCCTCCAGCCGCTCGTACGCGGCCTGCGAGTCGGCGTCGCCGGCAGCGAACCCGCCGGAGGAGTCCAGGGCACCGGCGACCGGTCCGCCGAAGGCTCCTGCGACCACCGCGAACAACAGGACGGCCAGGAGAGACCGGCGCGGGTGGGCGGCGATGCGAGCGGTGAGGGTGCGGCTCGGTGCGTGAGGACTGGTCATGCAGCCATCGTCGGCGCGGGCGCGCCGTGTCGCGTCGGCCTGGGAGACGACTTCTCTCCGTCGGCGTACTCCGCGTGGAGTACGCCGACGGAGGTGAGCTCGGCGGTCCTGCGGTCGCTGAACGCACATGGCGCGCTCCCCGGAGGATGGATAACGTGACCGTGACCCGCAGTCCTGGACCCGACCCGTGGGAGTGAGTCATGAGTGTCTACCGCGTCACCGAAGTCATCGGCACGAGCACCGAGTCGTGGGAGGCGGCAGCGCGCAGTGCGGTCGAGACCGCCGCCGCCAGTGTTCGCGAGATACGCGTCGCCGAAGTGGTCCGCCAGGACGTCGCCATCGAGAACGGGCAGATCACGGCTTTCCGGGTCCGGTTGGCGATCTCGTTCAAGTACGAGTCCGGCAGCTGACTCGGAGCCCAGGCGGCGTACGGGCCAAAGGTTCTCGCCCGGCGGAGCTATCCGACGTACCCGCACGGCACTCAAGGTCCTCGTCGGGCCACGACTCAGCCGAGGACGCCCAGGGAGCTCAGGAGTTGGCGAATGCTCCGCTCACGACCACCCGGTTACCGTCCACGCGGACCTGTAAGCCGAACGAGTCACCAAGGTGCCATTCGATGAGGCCGTCCATGGGTCGTGCGTCCGGCGGTCGATCGAAGAGCATGGCGTACCAGTTCTCGGCGCGCTCGAGCTCGGTCCCTGTGGCCTGTGCCAGTGCTCGGGTGATCGACACGTGCAGCCCTCTCTCAGGTGCTTGCGTGCGTGGGGTACGCGAGCCGTGACCCGTCCTCATCGAGTAGGACTGCGACCACGCGCAATAGTCATCGCCGCGCGTCACGTGAGGCGCAGCCCATCCTGAGCCGGTAGGCGTTCGCCGAACCGGGCGCAAGCTCCACCACTCCCGTGCCGCCGGACCAACGATCCCGCGCCGTTCGCGCTGCCCCTGGCTACAGCCCCCTTATCAACCGGCTCACACCACAACCCGCGGGCGGTCACCAGCGAGCCTGGTGCGGCTCCTCGTAGGTTCAGCGTGTGAGTGCCCCCGCCTTCCGTGGCCGCATGGAGTGGTCCGTGCTGGTGCCGGTTCTCGCCATGGTGGTCCTAGCCCTCGCATGGTTTCGCCACGACCACTGGAGTCTGCTCGTCGTTGTGGCAGCCGCCCTGATCGGTGGCGTGTTGGCGGCGGTCCACCACGCCGAGGTCGTGGCGCACAAGGTAGGAGAGCCGTTCGGCTCGCTGATCCTGGCAGTCGCGGTCACCGTTATCGAGGTCGGCCTGATCGTCACGCTCATGATCAGCGGCGGAGCGGGCAGCAGTAGCTATGCGCGCGACACGGTCTTCGCGGCCGTGATGATCACGCTCAACGGCATGGTCGGCGTGTCTTTGTTGGTCGGTGCACTCAAGCACAACCTTGTTGCCTTCAACGCTGCAGGGACCGGCTCAGCTGTCGCCACGGTCATCACGCTGGCGGGAGTCACCATGGTGCTGCCCAGCTTCACGACCTCGGCAGCGGGGCGGGAGTACTCGTCGTCGCAGCTGGGCTTCGCCGCGGTGGCCTCCCTGGTGTTGTATGCCGCGTTCGTCTTCACCCAGACGATCCGTCACCGTGACTTCTTCCTCCCCGTGGCGAGCGACGACCAGGGTCGGTTCACCGGCTTGCTCGACCTCGACGGCGACGGACACGCCGACCCTCCGGAGACGCGGGAGGCGTGGCTCAGCCTCGGCCTCCTCATCGCGGCGCTGGTGTCGGTTGTCGGTCTGGCCCAGCTCCTGTCGCCCACGATCGAGCAGACAGTTCGAGACCTCGGCTTCCCGTATGCCGTGGTCGGCGTCGTGATCGCTCTGCTGGTTCTCACCCCCGAGTCGCTTGCAGCGCTGCGGAACGCCCGGCAGAACCGTGTGCAGATCAGCCTCAATCTGGCCTACGGCTCGGCGATGGCCTCGATCGGCCTGACCATCCCCACGATCGCGGTCGCGATGATCTGGCTCAGCGGTCCGCTTGAGCTCGGCCTCGAGCCCACACAGATGATCCTCTTGGCCATCACAGTCGTGGTCACGTCGTTCACGGTGGTCCAAGGGCGGGCTTATGCTCTGCAAGGCGTGGTGCACCTGGTACTGCTGGCCGCCTTCCTCTTCTTGTCAGCCCAGCCGTAGGCGGTGGGCGAACCGATCAGCGCACTGATCCACACGGGCCGGCCGCCGTACTCAGCGAACTGACCGCCCGCCCTCCAGCAGGTTGCCGCACTGGGCTTCGCGATCCAGTACTACGGCGCGGCCTTCTGGTTGGTCCTGGCGGGGCCTCGGCAGGTCCCCGCGTCAGTAGCCGGGGCGCCGCCAGAACTGCCTGACCGCACCGGGTCCACTGTGCCCGCGTCCCCCCCGAGTCTCGCGCTATGACGTGGTCGAGCCGACTGCTATGAGCCTGGCGGCGTGTAGTCGACGGTCCGGTTAACAGCCTCGTCGATCTCGGAGGGCGCCAGCAGAACCACGGTCTCGTAGTTGCTGATCGCGCCGGATGTCGACACAGTCGCGGCCATCGCTACCGCTGCGGCGTGATCCGGCACGTCGGCAATGACATAGACATCGGCGCCGCCGAACGCGAAGTAGAACGACTCCAGCGACCCCCCGACCCCCGCGAGGGCGCGCTCTACCGCCTTCACCCGGCTCGTGCCCCCCTCCTTCATGACACCTTTCAGTCCGTCCGACGAGTACGACACCTTCAGCAAGTACTTGGCCATGGGGGGTGGCCTCCTTAGGGTTGAGACCCCCATACAAGACCGGCTCAGCCGCGGGGTCAATAGCATCACAAACCGGGACAGACGCCGCGCGGTGGGGCGAGCACACCATATTCGAAGACAGTGGTAGTGCTTGGCGCCTCCCTAAGGCTTGCCGTGGCAGCGGACGCTTCCCTCATCGGTGTAGGAGCCTTCGCCCGCGGAGACGAAGCGCCACTGTGCACCGGCGTCACGAAGAGTGAGTTCGAGCAGGCCGTACGTGTGGTCGTTGCGGGCCACGCTGTTGCGAAGAGGTTGTTCCATCGTCCTCAGGTTCGCGCCTCCCGTGCCCACGACGAACTGGGTGATCCCCTGATCGGGATCGGCTCCACCGGACGGGTCCTGTGGGGCGAAGCGTTCGTAGTTGTGGTCGTGCCCGTTCAGGACAACGTCAGCTCCGGCCTCGTACAGCGCCTCCCACCACGACTTGCTCTCGTCATTGCTGCCATGCAGGCCGGAACTGAACAGCGGCTGATGCCAGACGGCAAGGGTGCAGCGGGCCTCGCTTGCCGCGAGGTCGGCCTGTAGCCATGTCTCCTGGGGATCTCCCTCGTCGCAACCCCCGGATTCACCGCAGTTGCTGTTGAGGACGATGACGTGCCACCCGCCGATGTCGAGGCTGTGGTAACCCCGGGATGGATTCCCGGCTGCCGCGCCGAAGTAACCGAAGTAGCCGTCGGCGTCGCCGGACTCGAACTCGTGGTTGCCCAGCACCGGGAGTGTGCGGTCCTTGTGTCGACCCCAGGTCGGGTCGTAGCACGCGTCGAACTCCTCGGCGGTGCCGTCCTCGTAGGCGAGGTCACCGAGGGCGACGACGACTCCGCTGAGGTCGTCGAGCAGGCTGGCCGTGAGCTCATCGGCCTCCAGGTCGCAGTCGGCGATGTCGCCAGCCGCTAGGAGGACGCGTTGATTGGCGCTGCGGGGCGGCTCGAACGAGAATTCGACGTTCTCGGTTTCCGGCCCGTCGCCACCCCCTTCACCCGTGAGTCCACAGGCTGCGAGGAGTGCCGCTGCCATGACCCCCGCAACGACGGCCAGCGTGCCTCCCGGGGCGCCGTGACACACGGATCGACCGCGCCAACGGCCTCGACCCACGCGGCAAGAAATCCCCGCCTCGACGGTTAGGAAACCCGTCCTTCTACCCACCCGCTGATCCTACTCACTGACACGGTCGAGAGTGGCTTACTCTCAATGCGTCAGTCCTTGCTCTAGCCGTCGTTCATGACCATGGCGGCTCGCTAGGGCTCTTAGGGGATGTGGGATGTGAGCGCCTGCGGTACGGGCGGTACAGCCGGGACATCTCCGGACTGGCCGGCATCAAGATGCCGCGGAGGGCCTCAGCCAGATCGCTGCTTCCTTTACGAGGAAATGGTGTCGACTCAGTCCAGGAGTCGTGCCATCTGCTTGGTGTCGAGTGTTCGGAAGATTGCCGCCGGCGAGGCATGGAAAGCGAGCAGGGCCTTGAGTGCAAGATTCGATGACCTCCAGGGCTCGACTCCTGCCGCAAGGCGGGGACGAGTCCGCGTTGTTGTGGGCTGCCGACGACATCGACCGCAGCAGTAGTCGCACGTCCACCTTGAAAGGCCGGTCGATTCGACGAGCCGGAGCCGATGGAGGGCGATCCAGCTTGCGCCGCCCGGAGTCAGGGAGTTGCGAACTGCCAAGGCTTGCCGGGCGTCCGCACCAGCCTGTACGTCCCCGCGGCGTCGAAGAACGTGAGGGTCCAGCCGCTCGCCACGTCGTTGACCAAAGCGGTGCAATGAGTCACCGCGCCATCGCTGACGTACATGAGCTTGGATGTGCACACGACATCGGTGATCAGCCCGGGATGCACTAACGCCTGCTCGATGGCCTTGCGCGCTATCGGCACCACGCGGAGTCGGGACACGACTTCGTCCACGCGAATAGAACTGTCCTGCGCGGCCCGGCGGCCACCATCTCGACCTTCCGCCTCGGCGACAGGAAGGGCGGAGCCACAGCCGCCCACAGTGAGGGCAACGGCGACGCACACCAGTCCTAGCCGCCGACCTGGTTCGGCTCCGAGTGCCCTGTCGACACTCATACAGGTGGAGGGAAGGCTGGTTGGTCTTCTCATTCCACGTTTGGGTGCCATGAGTCAGCCGCGTGCTACCCAGGAAGTCCATCCGGCCGCGCCGGGCGTCGGGCTTGGGCCGACATGCTCGCTGTACGCCTTCAGCCGGTTGGTGAGGCTGTCGAGGCATGAGCGGGGCACCGACACGCGCCAGAACTGGCCGTTTGCGTTCCATGCGTAGGTGTAGTCGGCGCAGTTGATACGGGTGTTGCCCCGGTACAGGCTCTTGATCCAGACGCCGCCGCTGTACCAACCGACCTT
>JAQSWV010000113.1 GCA_029266455.1 Nocardioidaceae bacterium | reverse complement strand
GGGGACGTCGTCCTGCCCGGCGGCGTGACGCAGGATCGTGACCATCTGGGTGGCGCGGGCGGCGCCAGAGGAGATGAACGCGGCATACGGTGGCTGCAGGCCCTCTTGGCCGATCGCCTCTGCATCGGCCACACCTTGTGCGGTCAGCTCGTCCGCATCGTTTTCGGTGTGCCGACGAAGCTCGACGTAACGCATCCCCCCATCGTCGGCGCTGGGTCGCGAAGAGCGCAAGCCAGAGACTTCATTGGGCCTGAGCTCATTCAGGGCTTCCCACCCTGGGCGAAGGACGCGCGTCCATGGCAGTCCTATCCTGTCCGCCGAGGAGCGAACTGGAGCCGCCATGCTCGTCTGGCGATGCCGGATGGATCGCGCCCGTCCGCTTGACATTGCCGGCGCCCCGGATGTGAACAGGGTCGCGATCAATCAGCTCGTCCAGGACCTCGTGTCCACGTCCTGGACGCTCGAAGTGCGCCCGGCCGCGTCCCGATGTAGCCTTCAGACAGGCCACTGACAACGTTGTCATATCCGGAGGTTCATCATGGTCATCAGCACCCGTCCACCCACGCGCCGGTGGCACGCCGTCGCCTTGTTGGTCGTGGCGTTCCTCGCCACCCTCGGCGTGGCGCCCGCCTCGGCGGACACGCCGGAGTACCGCCCGGCATACCACTTCAGTCCCGCGAAGAACTGGATGAACGACCCCAATGGGCTCGTCTTCCACAAGGGCGTCTACCACCTCTTCTTCCAGCACAACCCGCTCGGCAACGTCTGGGGCAACATGTCCTGGGGCCACGCGACGAGCACCGACCTCGTTCACTGGGACGAGCAACCGGTCGCCATCCCGTTCGACGCCAACGAGGGAGTGTTCTCCGGGTCGGTCGTCGTCGACGAGGGCAACAGCTCCGGCTTCGGGACGGCGCAGAACCCCCCACTCGTGGCGATGTACACCAGCGCCTACACGGCCGCCAGCGGCCGCGAGGGCATTCAGGCCCAGTCGCTGGCGTACTCCACCGACGACGGTCAGACGTGGACCAAGTACTCGGGCAACCCCGTCATCGACATCGGCTCGCGCGAGTTCCGCGACCCCAAGGTCTTCTGGTACGAGCCCGCCCAGGAGTGGCGGATGGTGGCGGTGATCGCCAACGAGCACAAGGTCCTCATCTGGCGCTCCGCCGACCTCAAGCAGTGGACCCAGCTGTCCGAGTTCGGCCCGCGCAACGCCATCGGCGGCCTCTGGGAGTGCCCGGACCTCTTCCCACTGGCGGTCGACGGCGATCCGGAGAACATCAAGTGGGTCATGATCGTCAGCCTGAACCCGGGTGGGATCGCCGGCGGCTCGGGCACCCAGTACTTCGTCGGTGACTTCGACGGTACGACGTTCACGCCGGACGGGCCCGCGAGCTACGAGCCTCCCGCTGGGACGCTGCTGCAGGGATTCGAGAACGGGTATGCCGGATGGACCCCGACGGGGACCGCTTTCGGGTCTGAGCCCGCATCCGGTTCCCTGCCGGGCCAGCAGCCCGTCACGGGCTACGTCGGTGAGCACCTCGTCAACAGCTTCATCGACTTCGACGCCGCACAGGGCGAGCTGACTTCTCCGGAGTTCACGATCGACCAGCGGTACCTGAACTTCCTCATCGGCGGTGGCCGCCACCCGGCCATCCCCGGCGCGACCCAGGGTGACCCGGGCGGCGAGGTCTTCACTGACTTCGAGGTGCTCGACCCGGCGACGCACCTGCCCGCGGGGTGGAGTGCCACGGGGGACTTCGTCGGCTACGGCGCCACCAGCTCGAGCCTGCCCTACCACCAGGGTGACAAGGTGCTCGACACGTGCGTCGTGCCCGACAAGTGCGACCCCGCCGTGGGCACCTTCGTGTCGCCGGAGTTCACCGTGACGAAGGACTACGTCAACCTCCTCATCGCAGGAGGCACGCACCCGCTCGGGACAAGTGGCCCGACCGTCGTGGAGCTCGTCTCGGGCGGAGTGGTGGTCGGGTCGGTGACCGGCAACAACTCCGGTGAGATGGACTGGCGCTACATCGACGCCAGGACGGTGGTGGGTGAGCAGGCCCGGATCGTCGTGCGGGATGACCACAGCGGCGGCGACTGGGGACACCTCATGGTGGACGACATCCGATTCTCCGACACGGCTGCTGGCCCGCGCGACACCCAGACGACCGTCAATCTCGTCGTCGGCGGCGAGGTCGTGCGGTCCAGCACGGGGTCAGACAGCGAGGCCCTAGACTGGGCTTCGTGGGACCTCGGCGACCTCCAGGGTCGCACGGCGCAGATCAGGATCGTCGACCACAGCTCCGGTGGTTGGGGGCACATACTCGCTGACCAGTTCATGCTCGCGTCGGCGCCGGCCAAGAGCGGGACCGACCGTGCCAGCTGGGTCGACTACGGACGCGACAACTACGCCGGCGTGACCTTCAACGGGTTGCCCGACGACCAGCGCACCTTCATCGGCTGGATGAGCAACTGGCAGTATGCCGGTGACGTGCCCACCGACCCGTGGCGCGGCCAGATGACGATGCCCCGCACGCTGTCCCTCGTCTCGACCGAGGCGGGACCGCGCCTCCGCCAGACGCCCGTCCCGGGAGTCGACGCGGTGACGGTGAACCGTGACAGGCAGCAGGCCAAGGAGCGTTCGGTCGCGGCCGGTGTGATCCCGACCGGGCTCGCCGCGACGGTGGCACGGGTCGAGGTCCGCGTCGCCCTGGGCTCGGCGTCCGAGGCCGGCGTCGTGCTGCGGCGCAGCGCCGATGGCGCCGTGGGCACCAAGGTCGGGGTCCGTCGCGACGGCACAATGGTCGTCGACCGCACGAGCAGCGGCAACGTCGGGTTCAACCCCCTCTTCCCCAGCGTCGAGGAGGCGCCCGTGACGGTGCGCAACGGTGAGGTCACCTTCACGGCATACCTCGACCGCAGCTCGGTCGAGGTGCTCGCCGAGGGCGGTCAGGTCTCCATCACAGACCTCATCTACCCGCCGGCCCCGGCGACGGGTGTCGCGGCCTACGCGGTGGGCGGGACGGCCAAGGCGGTCGACATCAAGGTGACGCCCATCCGCCCCTGAGCGGGTCCAGGCGGCCAGTGCAGCACCAGCAGCTGCGCTGGCCGCCCCCACCAGTCTCTGACTCATCGCGCTTCGGCCACCGACGAGGTGCGGTCTCCGGCCTCCCCCTCGGTGCCGTCCACGACCTCGCGGAAGTAGACGTTCGAGATCGCCGGCATGGCGACGCCGAACGAACGCGCCCCGACCTGAGGCAGCGAGCGGGTGGTGTCCTCGGGCACGTACTGAAACTGCGCGACGGCGGCCAGCACAGCCCGCTCGGTGCCGGGGCAGACACCAGAATCCGATTGATGACGTGCAACGACAGAGCCCCGGGGCTCTGTCACCTGCGCAAACAGCTGATCCAGTACGACTGACTGGCGGGGTGCTTCCGTCGGTCTCGGGTCGGTTGAGTTGCTACGGATCAGGTCGTGTCCTGGCGGGGGCCATGCCGGGGGCCTGAGAAGCCTGGAACATGAGTCAGACGGTTGGGACGACGGTTTACGACCTGCTCAGACGTGGCCAGGTACGGACACCCCGGTAGGCCGCCTTGGGCAGATCCACGACGTGCTTCGGCAGGATCGCCATACGACATCCTCCCGCCTGAGGAGTCGTCAGACGCGTGCATATCGTCACGGTGGACCCTGCCATCGAGTCGGCAAGACGCGGGCCCTGGGCTCACCGTGCGTCGATGACGCCCATCATCCCGCTGTCCTCGTGGTCGAGGATGTGGCAGTGGTAGACGGTCCGACCTCCGAAGTCCGCGAAGC
>JAQSWV010000014.1 GCA_029266455.1 Nocardioidaceae bacterium | reverse complement strand
GGGTCGGCCTCCAGGGCGTGGGACAGGAACGCCTCACCCGGAACGAACATCACCACGAACTCCGGGGCAGGCGCGAACTGTCGCCAGTAGGCCTTGGCGGCGAGCGCATCGACGTGGTGGCGAACCTGCGCGGCGTGCCGGCGCAGCTGGTCGCCGGCAGCGGCGTCATCGCCCTCGGCGTCGGCCTCGGTGGCCTGCAGGAAGGCGTCCAGCGGCACCTTGGCGTCGACCACCACCTGCCGGCCGCCCGCCAGCCGCACCAGCAGGTCGGGCCGGAGCAGGCCCTGGTCGCTGCGCACGCCGGTCTGCAGGGTGAAGTCACAGCGCTCCACCATGCCCGCCAGCTCGACGGCCCGCCGCAGGTGCATCTCCCCCCACTGACCTCGCACCTGTGGCCGGCGGAGCGCCGTCGCGAGCCCCTGCGTCTCGCGCCGCAGCGCCTCGCCCGTGAGCCGGACCGTCTCGACCTGCGCCTGAAGCTTGGTCTGCCAGGCGACGCCCGAGCTCTCGAGCTCGCGCAGCCGATGGTCGAACCGGTCGAGGCTCTCGCGGACCGGTGCCACCGCCTGCGACGTCACCTGCATCGTCACCCCCACGGAGTCGGCGGTCGCAGCGCGGTCCCGGTGCAGGACGCGCGCACCGAGCAGCGTGCCGAGCGAGAGGCCGGCCAGCACCCCCAGCCCCGCGACCACGAACAGCGTCAACATCTCCATGAACCGACGGTCGCACCTGGCACCGACAGTTCCCGGGACATCCGTGCGCGTTCCCGCCGGATCCCACGCGTAGGCACCACCCGTACGCTGGTCCGACGTGGCACTCACCATCGGCATCGTCGGTCTCCCCAACGCGGGCAAGTCGACACTCTTCAACGCCCTGACGCGCAACGACGTGCTCGCGGCGAACTACCCCTTCGCGACGATCGACCCCAACATCGGCGTGGTGGGTGTCCCCGACCCGCGCCTACCGGTGCTGGCCGAGTTGTTCACGTCAGGCCGGACAGTCCCGGCGACAGTCCAGTTCGTCGACATCGCGGGGATCGTCCGTGGGGCGAGTGAGGGCGAGGGGCTGGGCAACCGGTTCCTGTCCCACATCCGGGAGTCCGACGCGATCTGCCAGGTGACCAGGGTGTTCCGCGACGACGACGTGACCCACGTCGACGGGAAGGTATCGCCGCCGGACGATCTCGAGACGATTCGTACCGAGCTCGTCCTCGCCGACCTGCAGACGATCGACAACGCCCTGCCCAGGCTGGAGAAGGACGCCCGGAAGGACAAGACGCTGCAGCCCACGGTCGACGCCGTCCGAGAGGCTCAGCAGGTGCTCGACTCCGGCCGTACGGTCTTCGAGGCCGGCCTCGACCTCGGCCCCCTGCGCGAGCTGCAGCTGATGAGCGCCAAGCCCTTCCTGTACGTCTTCAACTGCGACGCAGATGAGCTCGCCGACGAGACGCTGGTCGGCGGGCTCCGTGAGCTGGTGGCGCCGGCCGAGGCCATCTTCCTGGACGCGAAGTTCGAGGCCGAGCTCGTGGAGCTCGACGACGAGGCGGAGGCGCGAGAGCTGTTGGCGGAGACCGGCGTCGACGAGCCCGGCCTTGACGTTCTCGCCCGGGTCGGCTTCGACACCCTGGGGCTGCAGACCTACCTGACGGCCGGACCGAAGGAGTCCCGGGCCTGGACGGTACGGCGCGGCGCCACCGCACCCGAGGCCGCGGGTGTCATCCACACCGACTTCCAGCGTGGCTTCATCAAAGCCGAGATCGTCTCGTACGACGACCTCGTCGAGGCGGGGTCGATGGCCGCCGCCAAGTCGGCGGGGAAGGTGCGCATGGAGGGCAAGGACTACGTGATGGCCGACGGCGACGTGGTGGAGTTCCGCTTCCAAGCAACGTCTGCTGGCAAGAGTGCGAAGTGAGCCAGCACGCCACAGCAACTGAGACGGCGACCACGGGCGAGAGTTCGTCCTGGTGTTTTCAGGTTGGGTAGCGTCTGCACCCAGGGCCGCAGAGCCGGTTCAACTGTGGAGGCTCACATGGCAATCGTCGTCGACACCCGAGTTCCACGCGCATCCAAGGATGACGCGGATCGTCTCGACGAGAGCGTCAACGCGGCCATTGCCGAGATGGGCGGCCCGCCAGCCGGACTCATGGTCCACCTAACGCGTCCCGAGGGTGACGGTTTCCTCCTGTCCGATGTGTGGAGAAGCGAAGCCGACATGCGACCGTTCTATGCAGACGTGATCCTGCCCAAGCTCGCCGACGCGGGTCTAGAGCCTCAGGAGCCGGTCATCTCGCCGGTGTGGGTGTTGGCCAGACCCTGACGCCACGGTTGATCCGCGACGGGTGGATCACGCCTCAACGTGGAAATCGGCGCGTGTTCGAACGTCAGGCGGGCGGTCGGTCGTCCCTCGCACTCCAGCGCTTGACGTCGATCGGTCGTCGGGCGATTCACTGCCGGCCCGGTAGTGACCCTGGCCGAGGAGCGCCTGAACCAACTGCCGTTGCTCACCAGTGCCGTCGTCAGATACGGCATCTCCTCCGACGCCTGTCACGACACGGGCGAGGCGCTGCTGGCTACGTATGGCTTCCGGACGACCAACCGGTTGGCCGGCACGAGGCGCTCGGGCTACCTGCGTACGGTCTTCGACAAGCCGCCGACGGAAAGGGCGGCGCGAGAGTTTCGACGTGTGATGTTCGACCGCGCCAGGTCGCTGCACCGCGGTGACACCTACACTCCCTCCGTCGGCATCGGCGTCGAGGAGGACGTGGCGAGTGGACGAGTGGCACGAGTTTTTCCTCGCCCAGGCCGGGGCGGCGGGAGTCCTCGTCGGTCTCGTGTTCGTCGCCGTCTCCATCAACCTGGACAAGATCCTGTCGGATCCCGGAGCCGGCCTCACCGGCCGCGCCGCGGAAGCCTTGATTCTGCTGGTGGCCGTGCTCACCGCGTCCACATCGCTGCTCGTGCCGGGGCAGGGCACGACGCTGATCGGGGCAGAGGTGCTCGCGGTGGGTCTCGTCGCCTGGGGGTGGGTCGGGGCCATCCAGCTGCTGCGCCTGCGGAGCTGGCGGACGATGGGGCCCGGCCTGCACGGGGCCTTCGTGCTGCGGGCAGTGCTGGGGCAGGCGGCCACGCTGCCGTTCGTGGCCGCGGGCATCGCGGTGCTGGTGGCGGGTCTGGGTGGGCTCTACGTGGTGGCGGCGGGCATGGTCATCGCGACGCTCGTGGCGCTGATGGGCGCGTGGGTACTGCTCGTCGAGATCAACCGCTGACCGGGGTCGGCCCGACTGTCAGTCGGCGATGGACACGTGGGCGTGCCGCGCACATATCTCGGCGAGGCCCTGGTCCAGAGCATCGGACCCGGCTGTCGGGTATCCGCACAGGATCTGGAAATCGATCAGGCCTCGCAGGTCGTTCCAGATGTCTTCCAGAGCCATGGCGCCCTGCACGTTCTCACGCGACCACAGAAGTCCGACCATCTCTCCGTACGCCTGCACCTTGCGGCCGTCGAACGTCAGGCCCCGGAGCAGGTTGCCCATCGACTCGTTGATCAACGTCGAGTCGGGACGGCCGTCGGGCGCGATGTGGTCCAGCGTCTCCTCGGCGTCGAGCTCGAGGTAGCGACCGGTCTGCTCGGCGATGCGGAGCTGGTCACCGAGAGTGCTGCGCAGTGCGGCACGGTGCGGCTGGGTGGCGATGACCACGAAGGTCTCGCCGGCCTCCAGGGCCGCGCTGATGCGCGACGCCAGCAGCGTGATGAAGGTGTCGTCCTCGAGGATGAAGACAGCGTCGTGCCCGGGTGTCACCGACGCGCTCCGAAGCCTCTTGCTGCGCTCGGCGCGCGCGGCCCGCCGGCGTCTGCGCTTCTCCTCGTACATCGCCGTGTCGGCCTGGTCGAGCAGGGTCGGACCATCGAGACTGGTGCGCGCGGTCGCGACACCGATGCTCGCCCCGAGGTGTTCCGGGGTGGCGGTGGCCAGCCGGCGGACGACATCCCCGGCCTTCGCCTCGTCCGTGCCGACCAGGACCGCGACGAACTCGTCCCCTCCCACGCGGGCCAGCACGTCCTCCGTGCGCAGCTCATCGCTCCAGCAGTGTGCGACGTCCACGAGGGCGCGGTCTCCCGCGGCGTGACCATCGGAGTCGTTGATCGCCTTGAGATTGTCGAGGTCGAGACAGACGACACTCACCTCGTGGCCGGCACGGTCCGCCCGGGCCAGCTCCCGGTCCAGCAGCCTGGTGACGGCGCTGCGGTTCGGCAGTCCGGTGAGCGCGTCGGTGCCGGCAGCGCGGGCAGCGCGGTCCATCCATGCGCGGGCGGCCAGCCCGGTCAAGGTCGCGATGAGGACGGTCGCGGCGACCCGAGCGGGAGCATGACGGCCGTCCCCGAGGGCCACGAGGCACCCGGACTGGATGAGCGCGGCCAGCGCTACCTGGGCGTAAGCGCCCGGGCGCGGCAGGAAGACCACGGATGCGGAGGCGATCCACACCAGGAACATCGCGATGGTGGCGCTCGGAGCGCCGCCGCCGGCGGCCAGCATCCCGATCCCGGCCAGCACGCTGCCGAGCCCCGCACACAGGTGCAGGAGCCACGACGGTGGCATGCCGGACGAGGTGACGAACAGGGTCAGGCCGACCAGCGCAGCGGTCACCGTCAGACCCGCCAGCAGGACGGGGTTCGCGGGCTCCCACCCCGGAAGGATCATCGCGCACGCGCTCACCAGTGCTCCGGCCCCGTAGGCGGCCCCGATCACGCGTCCACCGCTGGCCTGGATCCGGCTCATCCGCGCCCTTCTGAGACGCTACGAAAGCGCCACGCACGAGCGATTTGCCCCGTCCTGGGGCGACAGCCCGCCATTACCCCGATTTGGACACGCTAGTCCCCCGGGGGACCCCCTGGGTAGGGTCTCGCCGAGCGGACCAACCGTTCGGGGGAGGTCGTCAGCGCCCGAGGCCCTCGTCGGCGTCGGCGTCGGCGCGGCCCCTGGACCGGCGGGCCGCGGCGTACGAGAACTGTCGGAGCTGCTCGGCCCACCCATAGCTGTCCAGGCCCGGCACCGTGTTGACGACCGGGTCGAACGACACCGGTGACTCCCCGACCGACCGGTCTGCCGAGTCCATCGAGAGCTCGCCGATGACGTTCCAGTCGCCGGTCAGCCGGGACCAGGCCAGCGCGAAGTGTCCGACCCCTGCCGGGAACGCTGCCAGCAGCACTGCGCCGACGGGCGTGCGGAAGGGGAACAGCGTGGTGTGCGCCGCGCGCTCGTGCCGCCGAGCGGGACGCAGCAGGAACCTGCTGAGCCGTCCCCTGCCGGTGCTCGCGAACAGCAGGTCGCCGTGACCGTCGCCGACGGGCACGCGCACCGCCAGCCCGAGGATGTCGGGCAGGGGGTGGGGCAGTCCCGCCGACCGTGACAGCCGCACGAGCACACGATCGGTACCGGCCCCGTCCAGCCAGGCCACTCCGGATCGCGACCCGCCGTGGCGACGCAGCATGCCGGGTGCGGTCCGGCCCCGAGGGTGTAGGGCCTTGTGGCGGGCCCGGCGAGCCTTGCCGACGAGGAAGAACACGCCTGCCAGCACCCTGCCGGCGGCGCCGGTCAGCGCCAGTGCGGCCCGCGTCGAGCGGTCCGACATGGCGGTCTCCTCGCTCCGGGATGGTGGTCTCACGGTGGGATGTCGGCTGGGGCCGACACGGCTGCACGGTACCGCCCGCCGGCAGTCGAGCCGGCGGGTGCGGGCGGTGTGACACGAGGAGCGGCGGTGGCCAGACTGTCCGTCGGCGGGAGCGTGAGCATCCGGGGGATCTGGGTACGAGCAGGTCCGTCGGACTGCAGGGAAGGACACCCATGACCGCCGCATACCCACGCGTCGCCGTCGTCACCGGAGCCGACTCCGGCATCGGTGCCGCCACCGCGAGGCTCTTGGCCGACGAGGGCTTCGACGTCGGGATCACGTACCACTCCGACGCGGACGGGGCCGAGGCCACCCGTACCGACGTGGAGCGGCGTGGCCAGCGCTGTGCGGTCGTGCAGCAGGACGTCGCCGACCTCGCCTCGGATGACGCCGTCGGCGAGCTGATAGGACGGCTCGGGGGCATCGGTGTGCTGGTCAACAATGCGGGGACCGGCTCGTCGGGCACGGTGCTCGACACCGACCTGGACACCTGGCGCACGGTCGTGGCCACCGATCTGGACGGCGCCTTCGTCTGCGCGCAGCGGGCGGGCCGGACCATGGTCGAGCAGGGTCAGGGCGGGCGCATCATCTTCGTCACCAGTGTCCACGAGCACGTGCCCCGGCGCGGTGCGGCCGCCTACTGCGCCGCCAAGGCCGGGCTCGGCATGTTCGCCAAGGTGCTGGCCCTCGAGCTGGCCGACCACGCCATCACGGTCAACAGCGTCGCACCGGGCGAGGTGGCCACGGAGATGACCGGCCAGGCCGCAGCCGACGCCTGGCACGCTCGCAGGCCCGGGAATCCGCTCGGCCACCCGGGGCACGTCGTGGAGATCGCCTCGGTGATCGGCTTCCTCGCCTCGCCGCGGGCGTCGTACGTCACCGGCGCGTCGTACGCCGTCGACGGCGGGCTGATGCTGATGGCCGCCCACGGCCACGACAACGCCGGCGATGACTGGCGCAACCCGTGACCGGGCGGGAGTGCGGCGGCCCGGGTGACGGACGCTCCCCGGATGTGGTCGGCTTGGCGGCATGAGTACGACGTCGCGGGTTGTCCGGGCGGATGCGGCCGCCGTGTTCGCGGTGCTGTCCGACGGGTGGCTCTACCCCCTGTGGGTCGTCGGTGCGTCGCGGATCCGCGCCGTGGACGACCACTGGCCGCAGCCAGGGGCACGGCTGCACCACTCGGTCGGAGTGTGGCCGCTGCTCCTCGACGACGACACCCAGGTCGAGCAGGTGCAGCCCGACCGCCTCATCGTGCTCAAGGCTCGCGCCTGGCCGTCCGGCGAGGCCAGGGTGCGCATAGAGCTCGAGCCGGTGGGCGTGCACACCCGGGTGACCATCGAGGAGGATGCGGTGAGCGGACCGGCCACCCTGCTACCAGGCCCGGTCCGGCACCCCATGCTCCACGCGCGCAACATCGAGTCGCTGGCCCGGCTCGCGCACGTCGTGGAGGGTCGTGCCCATGGCTCCGCCGGTGCTTGACCCGCGCGTCCGTGCCAGCGGCTGAGCGCACCGTGGTGCGAGTGCTCCCGGACGTCCTGGCCGACGATCTCGATGTGGTGTTCTGCGGGCTGGCCGTCGGTGACTGCGCGGCTCTGCGCGGGCACCACCACGCCGGTCCGGGCGACTCGTTCTGGGCCTTGCTGCACGAGGCCGGCCTGACGCCCAGGCGACTCGCACCCGACGAGGAGGACACCCTGCCGACGTACGGGCTGGGGCTGACCGACGTGCCCCGCGATCTGCGGACACCGGACGGCCGGTGGGTGTACGACGTTCCCGGCCTGGTCGCCAAGGCCGAACGGCTGCGGCCGCGCTGGATGGCTCTCACCGGCAAGGGCACGGCCGCCACCGTGGCGCGAGGCCTCGGGCGTCGTCCCCCCGGCCTCGGACCGTTGTCGTGGACGATCGGGCCGGCGGAGGTCTTCGTCCTGCCGAGTCCGAGCGGAGCCAACCGGCGGCGGGACTACGACGGCCGCCCGGCACGACTGGACTGGTGGGCGGAGCTGGCAGCGCAGCGCACGGCGACCGCGGGTAGCAGTCCGGCTCGGTAGTCCGGCGTGGCAGCAGTCAGATCGACCGGTAACGGTCCGATCAAGCGGTAACAGTCCGGTCAAACCGGTAACGGTCCGATCAAAGATGGCACCGGACGCGCGATCCCGTGTCATCCTGCAGCCACGCCGCACCCTCCCCTAGCCACCTTGGAGCCATTGCATGCGCACCCGAGCCGCTGCTCTGCCCGTGCTCGCACTGCTTGCCGTTCCGCTGGCGGCATGCGGGGGAGGTGACGACGACAGTCGTTCGGTGTCCGAGTCGTCCGACGAGGGGGCTTGTGCCGAGCCGGAGGAGGGGACTCTGCTGGCGGAGGTCTGCGACAGCGGGAGGCTCGTGGTCTCGACCGACCCGGCCTACCCGCCACAGTCGTCGCTGGACAAGAAGACCGGTGAGTACGTCGGCTTCGACATCGACGTGGCCACCGAGATCGCAGAACGCATGGGTGTCGACGTGGCCTGGGAGGCACCCTCCTGGGACGTCATCACCGCAGGGAGCTGGAACGACCGGTGGCAGATGAGCGTCGGCTCGATGACGCCGACCAACGACCGGCAGAAGGTCCTCTCCTTCACCCAGCCCTACTACTACACGCCGGCGGTCGTCGTGGTGCACGAGGACAACACGTCCGTCTCGGACCTGACCACCGACCTCGACGGCAAGAAGATCGGCGTCTGTGCCGGGTGTACCTACGAGCAGTTCCTCGACAAGTCGCTCAGCATCAAGGGCTTCGAGTTCGACTTCGTCATCGACGACGCCGCGATCTCCGGCTACGACACCGACACCACCGCGCTGCAGGACCTGGCGCTCGGTGACGGTGCGCGGCTCGACGCGGTGATCACCTCACTGACGACCGCACAGGGCTACGTCGACGCCGGTGAGCCGGTCAAGATCGTCGGCGAGCCGGTGTTCTACGAGCCGCTGGCCGCCGCCATCGACAAGAACGCCGACGCCGACCCGACGTCGTTCGTCGACACCGTGGACGGCATCATCGGGGAGATGCACGACGACGGCACGCTCAGTGAGTTCTCCGAGGAGTGGTACGGGACGGACCTGACGGTCCAGCAGTGACCGCTGGCGGCCCCGACCTACCGACCGACGGCGAACCGGTCGATCGCCGGGAGCGCCTTGCGCTGGCGAGCGCGCGGGTGCCGTTCCGGCTGAAGGTCGCGGTGGTGTGGGTCGCCATCTTCGCGGTGCTGGTCGCGTTCTTCTGGCTGTCGCGGTTCGACACCGACTGGATGCTCGACAACCTCGAGTTCATCGCCCTCGGCCTGCGGTTCACCATCCAGATGGCCGTCGGCGGCATCGTGCTCGCAGTGGTCCTCGCCGGGCTCGGGGCTCTGGGCCGGCTGTCGTCCAACCCGGTGGCCTACGGCATCTCGGGCTTCTACGTGTCGTTCTTCCGCGGCACCCCCCTCATCGTGCAGATGTTCCTGATCTACCTGGCGATGCCGCAGGTGGCGGGCAACATCGTCAGCGAGTACCCCGGGATACCGGTCGAGTATGCCAACGCTTTCATCCTCAATGCGATCCTTGCGGGCACCATCGCGCTCGGGCTGAACTACGGGGCCTACATGACCGAGATCTTCCGCGCCGGGATCCAGTCCGTCGCCGGCGGGCAGGGCGAGGCCGCCGACGCGCTGGGCATGACCCATGCCCAGAAGATGCGCAAGGTGGTGCTGCCGCAGGCGTTCCGGGTCGTCATCCCCCCGACGGGCAACGAGTTCATCGCGATGATGAAGGACACCGCCCTGGTGTCGTTCCTGGGGGTGACCGCGGTACAGGCGGAGATCTTCCGCCGTGCCCAGCTCGCGGGCAAGGCGGACTTCAAGAACCTCGAGGCCTATGTCCTCGCGGCGGGCCTGTACTGGGCGTTGACCGCGCTGTTCACGTTCTTCCAGGCCCGGCTGGAGCGGCGGGTGTCCCGCGGGTACGTGCGGCTGCCTTCGTCGTCGAATCGCCCGGCCGAGCAGGCCGGGGGCCACTGATGGCCGCCAGCGGCAGGGCCGGCGAACCGGTTGTCCGGGTCCGCGGACTGCACAAGCGCTTCGGCCACCTCGAGGTGCTCAGGGGCATCGACATGGAGCTGCACCAGGGCGAGGTCATGGTGATCTTCGGCCGGTCGGGGTCGGGCAAGTCGACACTGCTGCGCTGCGTCAACTTTCTCGAGGACCCCACGGAGGGCACGGTCGAGGTGGCCGGCTTCCGCCTCGGCGGCGGCCATCGCACCAAGCGCAAGCGCGAGCAGATCCGGCAGCTGCGACTGCACGTGGGCATGGTGTTCCAGCAGTTCAACCTGTTTCCGCAGATGACCGTGCTGGAGAACGTGATGTCGGGACCGATGTGCGTCCGTGGCCGCGACGAGAGGCAGATCCGCGCCGAGGCCACCGAGCTGCTCGAGTCGGTCGGGCTCGCCGACAAGGCCGACGAGCACCCCATCCGGCTGTCGGGCGGCCAGCAGCAGCGGGTGGCCATCGCCCGGGCGCTGGCCATGAAGCCCGAGGTGATGCTCTTCGACGAGCCCACGTCTGCGCTGGACCCCGAGCTCACCGGCGAGGTGCTGGCCGTCATGAAGCGGCTCGCCACCGAGCTGCACATGCCGATGATGGTGGTCACCCACGAGATGGGCTTCGCGCGCGAGGTCGCCGACCGGATGGCGTTCTTCCACGAGGGCGTCATCCTCGAGCAGGGCCCTCCTGAGCAGCTGTTCGACAACACGCAGACGACCGAGACCCGCAAGTTCCTGGACGCGGTGCTCTGAGCCTCAGCGCACCAGTGTCCCGGCCTGCAGGCCCAGCTCCCGCTCGGCGAGAGCCACCGACCACGACACCACGGCGAAGCGGTCGACCGTGCCGGGGTGCGCCACCGTCTGCAGCGCCAGTCCGTCCAGCAGCGACAGGATCCGCCAGGCGGCACCCTCGGGATCTCCGCACGTCATCGCGCCTTCGCGGACCCCGCAGCGGACGATCTGCACCAAGAGCTGCTGCCACGCGACGTTGAGCCGCTGTGAGGTCCTTCGGACCGCGGGACGCCGCCCCGCCTCGGCCCAGGCGTCCAGCCACAGCTGGAATGCCCAGTCCTGCTCGGCGCGGGCATAGGTGGCGAAGAACGTGCCCAGCTGCTCGACCGCGCCAGCGCTTCGGGCCAGCGCCTCACGGGTGCCCGTCAGGTCCTGCTGGGCCGCACGCTCGAACGCAGCCGCCAGCAGGTCGTCCATGGACGCGAAGTAGTGATGGATCAACCCGCTCGACGACCCCATCCGCTCGGCGACGTCCCGGACCGTCGTGGCGGCCATGCCCTTCCTGAGCATGACCTCGACCGTGGCGGTGATGATCGCGTCGCGTCGCAGAGCAGGAGCAAGGCGCGGCATGGCAGGACTCTAGAGGTTATTGCGCATGCGTCCAACAAGGCCGTACGGTGGCCGCACGACGAGCGAGGAGTCGGATCGCATGATCAGGACCACACCCTTCTACGAGCGGCTGAGCGAATTGAACGCCACCGGACTCTGGGGACACTGGTCCGGCTACCTGTCGGCGCTTCGCTACGACATGTCCGCCAAGCACGAGTACTTCGCCGTCCGCAACAGCGCCGGCTTCTTCGACACCTCCCCGCTGTACAAGTACTGGATCCGCGGCAAGGACGCCGAGCGCTTTCTCGCGGGCGTGATGACCCGCGACATCAGGCTCTGCAGACCCGGTCGGGCTCAGTACACCTTGTGGTGCGACGACCGTGGCTTCGTGCTCGAGGACGGCGTCGTCTTCCGGCACTCCGACACGGAGTTCTTCATGACCACCGCCGAGCCCAACCTCGGCTACTTCCGCGACCTGGTGGGCCGCCTCGATGTCCAGATCGACGACGTGACGGCCGACTACGGCGTGCTGGCCGTCCAGGGCCCGCGGTCGCGGGAGATCCTGCACCGGCTGGCGCCCGAGGTCGAGAAGCTCCGCTTCTTCGAGCTCACGCCCGCCAAGATCGCCGGTTCGTCGGTCACGGTCTCGCGGACCGGGTACACCGGCGACCTGGGCTTCGAGATCTTCACCGGCGCCGATGACGCGCTCGGCGTTCTCGACGCACTGATCGAGGCGGGTGCCGGTCACGGCCTGCGTCCGTTCGGTGAGGATGCGCTGCTCATGTGCCGCATCGAGGCAGGCCTGGTCCTGATCAACGTCGAGTTCCAGTCCAGCCGGCTCGCCTTCACCGACCACGACCGTGTGACGCCCAAGGAGCTCGGGTTCGGCTGGATGCTGAGGGGCATCGAGGCGGACGACAGACCGTTCATCGGGCGCCGTGCCATCAGGCGTGAGCTGGCAGACGGGACGTCGCGCTGGTCGAGCGTCGGCCTGCTGGTCGATTGGCAGGACTACGACCGGCTCTACCGCGCGGCCGGGCTCGTCCCGCCCAAGGACGAGACGCCGCTCGGCTACGAGTCGATGCTCTACGACGACGACGGCAACCGGGTGGGCTATGCGACCAGCCTGATGTACTCGCCGGCGCTGCAGCGCCACATCGCGATGGCACGGGTACAGCCGAGGCTGGCGGCTCCGGGCTCACGAGTCAACGTCGAGCTGACCATCAACCACCACTACGAGACGGTGGCCGCGGACGTGGCTCGCCTGCCCCTGTTCAACCCGACCCGGAAGACGGCCTGACCCATGGCGAACGACACCAAGACGTACGACGCGATCGTGGTCGGCGGGGGGCACAACGGCTTGATCAACGGTGCCTACCTGGCCAAGGCCGGGCTCAAGACCCTGATCATCGAGCGGCGCGGGTTCGTGGGCGGTGCCGCGATCACCGAGGAGCTGGTTCCCGGCTTCCACTTCACCACGTTCTCGTACGCCCTCAGCCTGCTGCGCCCGGACATCATCCACGAGCTCGAGCTGGTGAAGCACGGGTTCATGCCCATCCTGATGCCGTCGTCGTTCGCGCCGATGGAGAACGGCGACTACCTGCTGCTCGGGCCCGACCGCGACGAGAACATCAAGGAGATCCTCCGGCACTCTCCGCACGACGCGGACGCGATGGACCGCTACGAGCACGACGTCGAGCGGGTCTGCCAGCTCGTCAAGCCCCTGCTCGACAAGGCGCCACCCAACCTGTTCGGCAAGTCGCCCGAGGACCTCGCCGACCTGGCCGAGCTCGCCTCGCACCTCGGCGGCGCCGAGCCCAAGGTGCTGCACGACACGGTGCGCATGCTCACCGGCAGCGCGGCGGACTTTCTGGACGACTACTTCGAGAGCGACATCCTCAAGGGGTATCTCGCGTCATCCGGGATCATCGGCACCAAGGTGGGCCCGATGTCGCAGGGCTCGGGGTTGGTGCTGCTCTACCACTCGATGGGCGAGCACGACGGTCACTTCGGCGCGTGGGCGTTCCACAAGGGTGGCAACGGCGGCTTCACCCAGGTCGTCGCCCGGGCGGCCCAGGCCTTCGGGGCCGAGATCATGCTCGAGGCGCCGGTCGACACGGTGCTGACCAGGGACGGCAAGGCGGTCGGGGTCGCGCTCGCCGACGGCACCGAGATCGCCGCCGACGTGGTCGTGTCCGCGCTCGACCCCCGCCGGACGTTCACGCAGCTGGTCGAGCCCCGTGAGCTGCCCGGGGACCTGGTCGAGAGCATCGACCGCATGCGGTTCCAGGGCACGTCGGCCAAGGTCAACTTCGCGCTCGACGGGCTGCCCCGCTACCCCGCCCTGGGGGACCGTTCCGACCAGTACCGCGGTTTCGTCAACATCGGCCCGTCGATGGAGTACCTCGAGCGGGCGTTCGACGACGCCAAGTACGGCTGGTACAGCCAGCGGCCCTACCTCGACTGCGCCATCCAGTCGGTCGTCGACCCCGACATGGCGCCCCCCGGGAAGCACGTCATGAGCTGCTTCGTCCAGTACGCGCCGTACCACCTCAAGGGCAGCGACTGGGACACCGAGCGGGAACGGTTCGCGGACACCGTGCAGGCGACGCTCGAGTCGTTCTTCCCCGGCTTCGGCGACCTGGTGCTGCACCGGGAGATCGTCACCCCGCTGGACATCGAGCGGGTCGTGGGGCTCAGCGAGGGCAACATCTTCGCGGGCGAGTTCTTCGCTCCCCAGATGTACTTCTTCCGCCCCGCGCCCGGCTGGAGCCAGTACCGCACTCCCATCGAGGGCTACTACCAGTGCGGCTCGGGCACCCACCCTGGCGGCTGCGTCATGGGTGGCCCCGCCAAGCTGGCCAGCCAGCAGATCCTGCGGGACCGCTCGGCCACCGGCTGAGCCCGTGCCGGTGTGGTCCGGGGGTCAGCCGGAAGCAGTCGGTACCGGGACGCCCACGACGCCGCGGCGACCGGGGTACTCGGTCTGCGTCCACAGCCGGCCCTCGGCTGCGTCCCAGAACAGGTCCTCGGGGCCGACGGGCAGCGCGCCCGGGTACTGGCGGAACCCGTCCGCCCCGCCGACCCACAGGTGCCCGTTGCGCAACTTCCCGGAGCTGGCGGACACCACGTAGGTGCCGTCCACCCGGCACGCGCCCTGCATGCTGGCGATGTCGGTGGTCACCACCTCCACGGACCGCAACCGGCCAGGCGCCTCGGTGGGCACGGCGGGGAGCGGGAAGCGGGCCAGTCTCGCACCCGCGCCGCCGCGCGAGTACTCCCCCGCGACGAGCCACGCGCCGTCGTCGCCGGTGCGGTCCAGTGAGCAGAACGACCAACGGAGCGGGTCCATCCCGTCGGCGCCGGACACCCAGCGTGTGCGCTGCGGCAACAGGTAGCGACAGCCGTGGGTGTCCGCGAGCTCTCGCCGGGCGCGGACCACGTCGCGAAGGTCGAAGACCCGGAGCCCCCGCCGGGTGTCCGCCACCAGCAGCAGGTGGCCCCACCATCCCAGGCCCCCGGCGTGCAGCCGGACCTGTCCGTGCGTGCCGGGCTCACCCTCGCCTCCGGCCTCCACCAGCAGCACATGCTCGTACCTCGGGCGCGTCGGCGCACCGGCCGGCCCCAGGTCGACGACGCTGATCCGGCTCGCGGTGTCGGCCTTGCCCTGGTCCCGGCGGTACCACCCGGCCAGGAGCACGTTCCGGCCCCCCGGTGGTGGCGCCCCGCTGTCCTGCCACGTCGTGAGGCCCTGCGGCCACCACTCCTGGGTGAGCCCGTCGCGCCGGTCCCAGCTGAAGCCATACGCGTTGCCCGGCCACCGGCGACGCATCCGCCCGGCCTGCCGGCGCAGGTCGCCCAGCACCCCGTCGATCCCGACCCGGTCGCCCAGCCTCTCGCCGACCGCCGTGGCGCCTGACCGTTCCCCGTTGTGGTGGAGCTGGGGGGTCAGCGTGAGGCCGCTCACCCGGCCGGGGTCAGCCGATCGACGAGCTCGTCGATGGCCGCGGCAAGCTCGACGTCTGCGGCCGTGATCCCGCCGGCGGAGTGGGTGCTGCAGCGCAGGGTCACGGTCGTCCACCTGATGTCGATGTCCGGATGGTGGTTGCGCTCCTCGGCCTCCCGCGCCACTTGGACGACCAGGTTGATCCCGTCGAGGAAGGTGGGTGCCTGGACCGACCGCTGCAGCGCGCCGTCCTCCACCGACCAGTGCGGATGGGCCGCCATCGCCTCGTGCAGTGCCGTGTCGTCCAGTATCCGCGCCATGTCCCGAACGTACCCAACGCCCTGCGCAGGCCGTTAGACGACCTCGGTGCGCTCGTCGCTCGGGTCGCGACGGCGGATCTTGCTTCCGAGCCAGACCAACGGGTCGAAGCTGCGGTCGACGACCCGCTCCTTCATGGGGATGATCGCGTTGTCGGTGATCTTGATGCCCTCGGGGCACACCTCGGTGCAGCACTTGGTGATGTTGCACATGCCGATGCCGGCGGCGTCCTGCGCCAGCTTGCGCCGGTCGTTGGTGTCCAGCGGGTGCATGTCCAGCTCGGCGTAGCGCAGGAAGAACCGTGGCCCGGCGAAGGCGGGCTTGTTCTCCTCGTGGTCACGGATGACGTGGCAGGTGTCCTGGCACAGGAAGCACTCGATGCACTTTCGGAACTCCTGGCCCCGCTCCACGTCGACCTGCATCATCCGCCGCTTGCCGTCGGCGTCCGGCGGCGTGGGGGCGAAGGCGGGCACCTCCCGTGCCTTCTCGTAGTTGTACGAGACGTCGGTGACGAGATCGCGGATCACCGGGAACGCCCGCAGGGGTGTCACGGTGATGGTGTCGGTCTCCTCGAAGTCGTTCAGCCGGGTCATGCACAGCAGCCGCGGCCTGCCGTTGATCTCGGCCGAGCAGGACCCGCACTTGCCCGCCTTGCAGTTCCACCGCACCGCGAGGTCGCCGGCCTGGGTCGCCTGCACGCGGTGGATCGCGTCCAGGACCACCTCCCCCTCGGACACCTCGACGGTGAAGTCCTCCAGGCCGCCGCCCTCGGCGTCACCGCGCCACAGCCGCATCGACAGGTCGTAGCCCATCAGGTCCCTTCCCTGGTTCCGGTACTGCTAGTCGAACAGGTCACGAAGGTCCTCGGGCATCTGCGGCAGAGGCTGCCGCTTCAGCACGGCATGGCCGTCGTCGCCCAGGGTCAGGATCAGGTTGACGTCACCCCAGGACTCGTCGGTGGCCGCGAAGTCCTCGCGGGTGTGGCCGCCGCGCGACTCGGTGCGCTCGCGCGCCGCGAGCGCGATGCACTCCGAGACCAGCAGCATGTTGTTCAGGTCCAGGGCCAGGTGCCAGCCAGGGTTGTAGACACGCCCGCCCGACACCTTGAGCCGGGTCGCCCGGTCCTCCAGCTCCCGCAGCATCTGCTGTGCCTCGGCCAGCTCCTCGTCGGTGCGGATGATGCCCACCAGCTTCTGCATCTGCTCCTGCAGGTGCTTCTGCAGCGTGTACGCGTTCTCGCCGCCACCCTCGATCCGGAACGGCGCCAACGCGTCCTGCTCGGCGCTCGTGATCAGCTCGGGCTGCACGTGCGGCCGGCCCTGCTCCGCCTTGGTCGCGTACTCCGCGGCCGACTCCCCGGCCCGGCGACCGAACACCAGCAGGTCGGACAGGCTGTTGCCGCCGAGCCGGTTCGCGCCGTGCATACCGCCGGCCACCTCGCCCGCGGCGAACAGGCCGTCGACGATCGACGCGCCGCTGTCGGGCTCGACCTCGACCCCGCCCATCACGTAGTGGCAGGTCGGCCCGATCTCCATCGGCTCGGCGGTGATGTCGACGTCGGCGAGCTCCTTGAACTGGTGGTACATGCTGGGCAGCCGCCGCTTGATGTACTCGGCGTCACGGCGGGAGGCGATGTCCAGGAAGATGCCGCCGTGCGGCGACCCCCTGCCCGCCTTGATCTCCGAGTTGATCGCCCGCGCCACCTCGTCTCGAGGCAGCAGCTCGGGCGGGCGCCGGTTGTTCGCCTTGTCGGTGTACCACCGGTCGCCCTCCTCCTCGGAGTCGGCCGTCTCGCTCTTGAAGTACTCGGGGATGTAGTCGAACATGAAGCGCTTGCCCTCGGAGTTGCGCAGCACTCCGCCGTCGCCGCGGACCGACTCGGTGACGAGGATGCCGCGCACGCTGGGCGGCCACACCATGCCGGTGGGGTGGAACTGCACGAACTCCATGTTGACCAGGCTCGCGCCCGCGCGCAGCGCCATCGCGTGGCCGTCACCGGTGTACTCCCAGGAGTTGGAGGTCACCTCGAAGGACTTGCCGATGCCGCCGGTGGCCAGCACGATCGAGGGCGCCTCGAAGACCAGGAACTTGCCGGTCTCGCGCCAGTAGCCGAACGCCCCGGATATCCGGGGGGTGCCGTCGTCGGCGACGTCCTTGAACAGCTCGGTGACCGTGCACTCCATGAACACGTCGATCCCGAGTGCCACCGCACGCTGCTGGAGTGTGCGGATCATCTCCAGGCCGGTGCGGTCCCCGACGTGGGCGAGCCGCGCGAAACGGTGTCCGCCGAAGTCGCGCTGGCTGATCAGCCCGTCGTCGGTGCGGTCGAACAGCGCCCCCCAGGTCTCCAGCTCGAGGACACGGTCGGGGGCCTCCTGCGCGTGCAGCTGCGCCATGCGCCAGTGGTTGAGCATCTTGCCGCCGCGCATGGTGTCGCGGAAGTGCACGGGCCAGCCGTCGTCGGACCAGACGTTGCCCATGGCCGCGGCGATGCCGCCCTCGGCCATGACCGTGTGCGCCTTGCCCAGCAGGGACTTGCAGACGATGGCGGTACGGGCGCCCGCGTCGTGTGCGGCGATCGCGGCCCGCAGGCCGGCTCCTCCAGCACCTACGACGACCACGTCGTAGGTGTGCGTCTCGTACTCCGTCGATGTCTCGGCTTCGGCCACGAGTGCCCCCTCCTCAGAAGAATCGCGGGTCGTCGAACCAGCCGGCGGAGACCGACATGATGTAGGCGTCGGTGAGGATCACGGTGAACAACGAGATCATGGCGTAGGTGCCGTGCTTGGCGTTGAGCCGCGAGACCCAGGTCCAGTACCGGTAACGCATCGGGTGCTGGGAGAAGCTGCGCAGCCGGCCACCGACGATGTGGCGGCAGGCGTGGCAGGACAGCGTGTAGGCGAACAGCATGGCGATGTTGACCCACATGATGAGGGTGCCGAGACCCATGCCGAAGCCACCGTCGGGGCCCTGGAACGCCAGCAGGCCGTCGTACACGTTGAGCAGGACGAACAGCAGGGCGCCGTAGAAGAAGTAGCGGTGGTAGTTGAGTGTGTTCAGGGGGAACTTGGACTCGCCGGTGTAGGTCTTGTGCGGCTCAGGGACGGCGCACGCGGCCGGTGCGAGGAAGAACGAGCGGTAGCCGGCCTTGCGGTAGTAGTAGCAGGTGCCCCGGAACCCCGCCAGCACGAAGAAGGTGATGAACGGCAGCGGGATGAAGAACGGCAGCTCGGGCAGAGGAGTGCCGAGGTGAGCCGACCCGGGCACGCACGAGTCACTGAGGCACGGGGAGTAGAGCGGGGTCAGGTAGTGCTCGGCGTCCGCCCAGTAGTAGTCGCGCATGAAGATGCGCACGGTGGCGTAGACGACGAAGAACGCGAGGATGATGCCGATCTGCAGCGGGTAGAGCCACCAGCGGTCCTGGCGCAGTGTTTTGGTACCGACCTGCGCCCGGCTCGGGTCTTCGACCCCTGTGGCCATCTACGGACGCTCCTTTGCATCGGCCGTGGGTACTGGACCAACCTTGCCTCAGTAGTCCTACGCGCGCAGCACCGGGGCGGACCACCTCGCTGTGATTCCTGCCACTACGGTGACGCCGGTGACGCACGTGACCGGTGACACCGGTGGCCAAGGTGGTCCCCGTGGCGTCCCATGACGTGGTGGCTGCTGCCGTGCTGCGGCACGGCCGGCTGTTGGCCGCCCGCCGCACCCGGCCAGCCCCGCTGGCGGGGCGGTGGGAGCTTCCCGGGGGGCAGGTCGAGCCCGGCGAGCAGCCGCAGCACGCGCTGGTGCGCGAGGTGCGCGAGGAGCTCGGCTGTGAGGTCGCCGTCGTCGAGCCGATTCCCGGTGACGTGCCGTTGCCTGGCGGCCTCCTGCTGCGCGCGTACGTCTGTGAGCTGGTCTCGGGAGAGCCGGTCCCTGGTGAGCACGACGCCGTGCGGTGGCTCGGACCCGAGCACCTGCACGAGATCGCGTGGCTGCCCGCCGACGTCGGCTTCGTCGACGCGGTACGCGACCGGCTGCTCGACGGGGAGCGCCTGCCGGGGGGCAACGTGGGTGGTGCGGTGCGGGTCGGCGACACGGTCAGGCGACCGACCGGTCCGTGGACCGGCGTCGTGCACGACCTCATGCAGCATCTGGGGCGGTCCGGCCTTCCCGGCGTCCCGCGGGTGCTCGGGACCGACGAGCGCGGGCGCGAGATCATCTCGTTCCTGCCGGGGCAGGTGCGCGACCCCGACGACTGGACGCCGGGCGACCAGCTGCTGACCGAGGCCGTCCAGTGGCTGCGGCGCCTCCATGAGGCGGTGGCCGAATTCCGGCCCACCGGCGTGCTGCCGTGGCGCGGGACGCCCCGGGAGCTGGCCGAGCACGAGATCGTGTGCCATCACGACTGCGGCACCTACAACTGGGTGGTCGACGCCGACCACTTCGTCGGCATGATCGACTGGGACGTGGCCGGGCCGGGCGTGCCGATCGACGACGTGGCCTTCCTCGCCTGGACGGGAGTGCCGTTGATCGGCGACGCACCACTCGGTGAGGTCGTGCGTCGCCTGCGCCTGGTGACCGATGCCTACGGCGACGACGCGCAGCCGCACGAGGTCGTACGCCACGCCGTGGCCCGGATGACCGCTGCCACTGACCGCATCGCCGCGGGGCAGGCAGCAGGAGATCCTGGCATGGTGTCCCTGCGTCGCATCGGCGAGCCGGCGCGTACCAGGGCCCGGGTCGCCTCCTTGCGCGAGCGGATGCCCGCCATCCTCGAGAGCCTGGAGCCCGAGTAGCCCGCTCAGAGCGGTTCCAGGTAGGGCCGGCGGGGGGACATGCCGTCACCGGAGGAGGTGCCGCGCAGGCGTCGGCCGACCCAGGGGACGGCGAAGCCGCGCACCCAGGCAATCGTCGCCTCGCGCGCCTCCCGACGCGGGACCTCCGGGAGGGGCTCGAGCGCCTCCCGCACCAGTCCGTGGTCGACACCGAGCGCGTCGAGGACCGCCTCCGCCATCCGGGCGTGCCCGAGCGGGGAGAGGTGCAGCCGGTCGGTGTCCCACAGCCGTGGGTCGCGGTACTCCCGCATGCGCCAGAAGTCGACCACGGTCGCGCCCCGCTCGTCGGCCATCTCGCGCACCAGCTCGTTGTAGGTGGCGAAGCGTCCGCGCATCGCTCGCAGCACGGGCGCCTGGCCCGGGTCGAAGGCGGTCCAGACCAGGATGTGCGCCCCCGTGGACGCCAGCGCTGCGACGCCTTCGTCGTACCTGGCGACCAGGTCGTCGAGATCGACGTACGGGCGCAGCACGTCGTTGGCACCGGCGTAGATCGTCACCAGGTCGGGCCGCATCGCCACCGCGGGGGCCAGCTGCTCGGCGAGGATCGGCTCCAGGGTGCGGCCGCGGAGTGCGAGGTTCGCGTAGCCGAAGCCGGGGGAGGAGTCGCTGAGAACCTCGGCGACGCGGTCGGCCCAGCCGCGGACGCCGTTCGGCCGTGCGTCGTCTACATCGCCGACACCCTCGGTGAACGAGTCGCCGAGCGCGACGTACCTGGTGAACACCGCGGTCCCCGTGCTCAGCCGGCCAGATGAGTGCGGAGGAAGTCGACCTGCAGCAGTCGGAGGTTCTCCGCGACCTCCTCCTGGGAGGCCATGTGGGTGACGCCGGTCAGCGGCAGCACGGTGTGCGGCCTGCCGGCCGCCAGCAGCGCCGCGCTCAGCCGCAGCGTGTGCGCGACCACCACGTTGTCGTCGACCATGCCGTGGATGAGCATCAGCGGGCGGTCCAGCCGGTCGGCGATCGCCAGCAGCGAGTTGCGCTCGTAGACCTCCGGCTGCTCGTCCGGGTGGCCGAGGTAGCGCTCGGTGTAGAAAGTGTCGTAGAGGCGCTGGTCGGTGACCGGGGCGCCGGCCACCGCCGCCGCGAACACGTCGGGCCTGGCCAGCACCGCGTACGCCGCCAGGTAGCCGCCGTAGGACCAGCCGGTGATCCCGACCCGCGAGGTGTCCAGGTCGTCCGGGTGCGCCGCGGCCACCGCCTCGAGCGCCGCGACCTGGTCGTCCAGCGTCGCGGCCACGAGGTGGTCGCGGACCGCGCGGTCCCAGGCCGCACCGCGACCCGGCGTGCCCCGCCCGTCGGCGACCACGACCACGAAGCCCTGGTCGGCGAGCCACTGCGACTCCAGGTGCGCCCGGGACGCGGCCACCGCGCGCTGGGCATGGGGGCCCGCATACGGGTACATCAGCACCGGCAGCCGTCGCGAGCCGGGAACGTGGCTGCGGGGGAACAGCACCGCGGTGCGGATCTCCCGTGGTCCGGCCGCGATCATCCGTACCGCGGGACGGAAGCCGGCGTGCACCTGGTGGTTCGCGAGCTCGGCCAGCAGGAGAGGTCCGTCCTCCCCGTCGCGCAGCACGCGCACCCGCACCCCGTCGTCGTCCAGGATGCCGCTGGCCACGACCGTGGTGCCCCCCGCCGAGGCGCCCGTGTGCACCCCTGGCTCGGACGTCAGCGCTGTCGTCCTGCCGTCCCAGCCGATGCGCACCAGATGCAGCTCGGTGGGCTCTTCGGACGCCGAGACCAGCACACCTCGGTCGTCAGCGCCGAGCACCGCCCGCACGTACCACCGCGGGTCGCCGACCGGTCGGCCGTCGACCACGACCCGGCGTACGTCGACGACGTCCTCGGTCCACACCGCACGTCCGCCCGGCCCGCGCAGTGGCACCCCCTGGACGGCGTCCACCCAGACGGGGTCGCGCAGCTCACGGACCAGCGTCGTCCGTCCGGTCGAGGGATCCACCGACAGCACCTGGGCCGTGGCCTGGTCACGGGTCATGACCTGGATGAGGGGATCGCCGTCCGACGACCACTCCGCTCGCAGGAAGTAGGGGAGCGCCTCGGCGTCCCACTCGACCTGGGTGCGAGACCCGTCCAGTCGCACCACCCACAGCGAGACGTCCGCGTTGGCCGTGCCCGCGGCGGGGTAGCGGTGTGCCGCAGGGGGCCGCTCGGGATGGGCGGGGTCGGAGACGTACCAGACGGGCACGGGGAGCTCGTCGTAGCGCTCGACGAGGAGCGACTCGCCGTCGGGGGCCCACCAGTAGCCACGGGTGCGATCCATGTCCTCGGCCGCCACGAACTCGGCCTGCCCCCAGACCACCGTGCCGGCGTCCGAACCGGAACCCACGGAGTCGGCGGGGTGCTCCTCAGGACCGACCAGCGCGCGCTCACCCCTACCGTCGGCGCCGACCACGTGCAGCGCGCGGCCCGAGGCGTACGCGACGTGGCGACCTGTCGGGTCCGGTCGCGGGTCGAGAACGGGTCCTGCGGCCGGGAGCTCGCGGGTCCGGCCGGTGTGGACGTCGCACAGCCACAACCGTCCCGACAGGGCGAAGGCAGCCACTCTCCCCGACCGGTCCGTGGCGTAGGCGACGACACCGGAGCCCGCCTCCCGGCTGCGCTCGCGTCTGGCCCGCTCCTCGGCGGACAGCTCCTCCTCCCCGCTCAGCAGCGACGCAGGGTCGGCCAGGCAGCGCTCCTCTCCGTCGGCCACGTCGTAGGCCCACAGCGACCCGGTGGGCGACGTGCCCGACGCCGTGCGCAGGAACAGCACCCGTGACCCGTCGGCGGTCACCGACAGCGCACGCGGGACGCCCAGCGTGAAGCGCTGGGTGCGCGCGTACAACCGCGGGAACGACGTCGTCTCGTGCAGGGGACGCTCGGCGGGCATGGCGCGATCCTGTCAGCCGCCGGTCAGACCACCGCCGTAGCCTGTGCACGTGCCTTCCCCAATCACCGCTGCGCAGACCGCCGACCGGCGGCTGCTCCTGGTCCATGCCCATCCCGACGACGAGACGATCAACCACGGCGTCACGATGGCGCGGTACGTCGCCGAGGGAGCCTCCGTCACCCTGGTCACGTGCACCCTGGGCGAGATGGGGGAGGTGCTGGTCCCCGAACTCGGGCACCTGGCGTTCGAGCGGGACGGGGGGCTCGGCCGGCACCGGATCGGCGAGCTCACCGAGGCCATGGCGGTCCTGGGGGTGAGCGACCACCGGTTCCTCGGCGGGCCTGAGCGCTACCACGACTCCGGCATGGCGTGGGACGCGTCCGGAAGTGCGACCGTCGCCCCCGACATGCCACCGGGGGCCTTCTGGCTCGCTGACCTCACCGAGGCGGCGGACCTGCTGGTGGAGACGATCCGCGAGGTGCGCCCGCACGTGCTCGCGACCTACGACGAGAAGGGCGGCTACGGCCACCCCGACCATGTCCAGGCGCACCGCGTGGCGATGTACGCGTCCCTGCTGGCCGCCGCGCCGTCGTACCGGTCCGACCTCGGACCCTCGTGGGACGTCGCCAAGATCTACTGGGTGGCCACCCTCACCGAGAGCTGGATGCGCGACGCGTTGCGCTGGCTCCGCGCGGCGGGGGACACCACCACCTTCGAGGGCATGGAAGCCGACGGACCGCTGCCGTCGTTCGTGGTCGCCGACGAGCTGCTGACCACTCGCATCGACTCGCCCGAGCACGTGCCCGCCAAGATGGCGGCCCTGAGGGCGCATGCCACCCAGATCGCGGCCGACGGTCCCATCCTGGGTCTGGGTGGGGACATGGCCCAGAAGATGTGGGGCAGCGAGTTCCACCGACTGGTGAAGGGCACACCCGGTCCGCCCGACGAGACCGGGCTCGAGACAGACCTGTTCGCCGGTCTGCAGTGACCCCTGGTCCCGGTGGGGGCATCCGGCTGCTGGCGGTCCCGGCGGCCCTGCTGCTCGGCGCGGTGGTGGCCGTGTTCGCGCTGGCTGTGCACCGGGACGTCGCACGACTCGGTGACCTGCAGCTGCCGTGGGGTCTCGTGCTCGCGGTGCTGGGCTCTGCGCTGCCCAGTCTTGCCCTCACTGCGGAGCGGGCCGGCCGACCCGTCGTCGCCGCCTACGGAGCCGGCTGGTGCCTGGTCGTGTTCGTGCTCGTCGGGGGCCGGAAGGAGGGGGACTACGTGGTGGCGGCCGACGCACGCGGGTGGGGCTTCCTCGCGATAGCGTCCCTGGCCGTGGTGGCAGCCACCATGTGGGGCTTCGCTGCCGGTGGGGCACCTCGCTCCGCGGCGGCCGAGGACCCTGACGACCTGCTGCGCGTCCGCCGCTGAGCGGTCGCTGCCGTGGTCCTCGGGCGATGGGAGGGCCGGCTCCACCTAGGCTCCCGGTGTGCCCGCATCCGCTCCCGACGCCGCGTTCCGGGCCGCCCTCGGTCGGTTCCCCACCGGCGTCACCGTGGTGAGCACCGTGCACGACGACGTCGACCACGCCATCACCGCGAGCGCCTTCACCAGCGTCTCGCTCGTCCCGCCCCGGGTGCTGGTCTGCGTCGACACCCGGACCCGCTTCCACGACCCGATCATGGCGACCCGTAGCTGGGGGGTGTCCATCCTCGCCGAGGAGGGGCGCGAGGCCGCGTCGTGGCTCGCCACCCGTGGCCGCCCGATCGAGCACCAGCTCGACGCGGTCGCGCACCACCGCGGGCCGGCGACCGGCGCGGCCCTGCTCGACGCGGCGCTCGGATGGCTGGAGTGCAGGACCTGGCGCACCTACGACGGCGGTGACCACACGATCGTCGTGGGCACCGTCGTGGCGGCCGCCATCGCCGTCGGACGCGACGACCCGCTGCTGTACTACCGCTCCCACTACGGCTCGCTGATCCGGCAGCCGGTCAGTGAGCACGGTCCCGACCCACTGCCTGTCGATCCGGCGCCGGCCGCACCCGAGCTCCCGGTCCTGGAGCCAGGTAGCGGTAGCGGTGGTGGGTGACGAAGCCGTACGGCGCGTACAGCATGAGTGCGGCGGCGTTCCCCGGCATCGTCTGCAGGTAGGCCGCCTCGGCCCCCTGCCCGGCACCCCAGTCGAGCAGGGCGTCGACGACCCGTCGGGCCAGACCCTCGCGCCGCCTGGTCGGCACCACTTCGACGGCTGACAGCCCGAGCCAGCCGCCCGTCACCACGCCGCGGCCGATCGCCACCGGGCCACCGGGCCGGCCTGACCCCACCGCCGCGAAGGTCGTGACCGGGGCGCCCGCCAGCACGCCGGCCACGACGTCAGCGGGCACGTCGGCAGTGCGGCCATAGACCGACATCCACTCCTCGGTGGGCGTCTCCAGCAGCTCCACCTTCGGCCCATGTGTCGGCCCATGTGTCGGCCCCCTCGTCGGCCGGGCGCGGGACATCGACGTGACCTGGACCAGGACGCCCTCCGGATGGCGCGCGACCCGCCAGCCGGCGTCGAGGAGCCGCTGTTCGACTCCGGCCCCGAGCACCGCCTGGACGAGCGCCGGCAGGTCGTGGTCGTCGTAGAACCCCTGAACCGCCTCCAGCGCATCGTCGAGCGGCAGGCCGGGGTCACCCACCGGGAGCACCGAGTTGGCACGGCCGGTGAAGCCGGCCGCCTCGCGGAGCACCCAGTCACCGAGCCGCTGGCGGGTGCGCGCGGGCCAGCCCTGGTCACAGATCTGCTGCAGCGCGTCGGCGTCGATCAGCGGACCGGACCGCTCCCGGCGGGCGGCCGGTCGCGGCGGCACCGGCTTCGCCGCCACCACCCGGGCGGCCGGAACCCGGACCCGGTCACCGGTCCTGGTCTCTACCTCGAGCCCGGCAGCGTCGTGCGCGACCAGGAGGCCGACGACATCGGTCGCCGACGCTCCTGGCTGCGGCGTCTCCAGCAGGTAGCGCACGACCACGCGCCGACCGACGTCGCGGGGACCGAGGGTCACCGGCACAGCTCCTCGTCTCGGCGGTACGGCCGCCGCGGGCGGCATGGCGCAGAGATACTAGGCTCGGGAGTGGCGCGCTACACGTACCGCTTCGCGCCGGAGCCCAACGGGCGCCACACTGGGTACGCCCGCTGCACACGCATTTCGAGGAGGACGCTCGTGACGTACGTCATCGCGCAGCCCTGTGTCGACCTGAAGGATCGCGCCTGCGTCGACGAGTGCCCCGTGGACTGCATCTACGAGGGCAAGCGGATGCTCTACATCCACCCCGACGAGTGCGTCGACTGCGGAGCCTGCGAGCCGGTGTGTCCGGTCGAGGCGATCTACTACGAGGACGACACGCCGGAGCAGTGGAAGGACTACTACAAGGCCAACGTGGAGTTCTTCGACGACCTCGGCTCGCCCGGCGGCGCGGCCAAGCTCGGGGAGATCGACAAGGACCACCCGCTCGTCGCGGACCTCCCGCCGCAGCCCCAGGAGTGACGTCGGCCGGAGGCCGCGCCGCCACGCCGGTGTCGGCGCGCCTGCCCGACTTCCCCTGGGACCGGCTGGCCGGCGCGCGCGCCCGCGCGGACGCCCATCCCGACGGGATCGTGAACCTGTCGGTCGGGACCCCGGTCGACCCGGTGCCCTCAGTGGTCCGCGCCGCGCTGGCCGACGCGTCGGACGCGCCCGGCTACCCCACCACCGTCGGCACCACACAGCTGCGCGACGCCGTGCTCGGCTGGCTGGAGCGGCGCTGCGGGGCCATCGCTCTGGACCGCGGATGTGTTCTCCCGACGATCGGGTCCAAGGAGCTGGTCGCCAGCCTGGCCCTGCACCTCGGTCTCGGTCCGGGCGACCTCGTGGTCGTCCCCGAGCTGGCCTACCCCTCGTACGAGGTCGGCGCCCGGCTCGCCGGCTGCGAGGTGGTCGCCGCCGACTCGACGCTCGCGCTCGGGCCGCGGCGTCCGGCGCTGGTGTGGGTCAACTCGCCGGCCAACCCGACCGGACGCGTTCTTCCTGCCGAGCACCTGGCCAAGTTGGTGACCTGGACCCGCGAGCGTGGCGCGTTGCTGGTGTCCGACGAGTGCTACCTCGAGCTGGGCGCCACCGAGCCGTCGGCCCCGAAGCCGGTGTCGGTTCTGCACCCGGACGTCTGCGGCGGCTCGGTGCGGGGTGTGCTGGCGCTGCACTCGCTGTCCAAACGGTCCAACCTGGCGGGCTACCGGGCGGGGTTCGCCTCCGGTGACCCGGCCGTGCTGGGCGAGCTGCTGGCGGTACGCAAGAACCTCGGCCTGATGATGCCCGGACCGGTCCAGCACGCCGCAGCCGTGGCGCTCGGCGACGACCGGCACGTGACGCGACAGCGGGAGACCTACTCGGCGCGGCGGCGCGAGCTGCGCGGGGCGCTGCTGGCGGCCGGCTTCCGCGTCGACCACTCCGAGGCCGGTCTCTACCTGTGGGCGAGCCGCGGGGAGCCCTGTGACGACACCGTCGCGTGGCTTGCCGACAGGGGCATCCTGGTCGCTCCCGGGGACTTCTACGGCCCCCACGGTGCCCACCACGTGCGCGTCGCGCTGACCGCGACCGACGAGCGCGTCGCCGCCGCGGTGTCCCGGCTGACGCCGTCGTACGGCTAGGGGTCCAAGAGGGCCCGCAGCCGCCTCATGCGACGTCCACGTGGACGTGGTCGAGGTGCCGCAGCACCGGGTCGTCGCTGTCGACGTCGTACTGTCGCCACCCTTCGCCGGAGCGTGCCGCGGTCCAGATCGAGTCGTCGTAGATCACCGTGGCCACCCCCAGCCGCTCGGCCCGGGCGACCAGGAAGTGCGCCAGTGACCAGCCGGCCCGGTTGCTCGCGGGGCCGACCGGGCGGAAGAAGAAGTCCACGGCCCGACCGTCGTAGTGCGCCGATCCCTCCTGATGGCCGGTCCGCACTCCCTCCGGCGCGTAGCCGCCGTCCGGCAGCGGCCCGTAGGCCCTGCGGACGTCTGCCCGCACGGCGAGGGCTTCGGGCGTCAGGCCGCTGCGCCCGGGCTGCTGCGTGCTCCCCGCAGGGCCGTCCACCGCACAGGTGAGGGCGGCCGGGCTCCGGCCGGTCAGCGCGGAGGCGAGAACCCGGGCGTCCGGGACGTGCTGGGCGTAGGCGCTGCCGTCGGCCGAGCGCTGCACCCGCTGCGCGGCCTCGGCCACGGGGAGCTCTGCGTACCGGTCGACCTGCTCCAGTGCCGCGAAGAAGCGGTTGCTGGCGTAGTAGGGGTCCATGATCTTGGCCGCGCGGCCCCAGCCCTGGCTCGGCCGCTGCTGGAACACGCCGACGGAGTCGCGGTCGCCGTAGTCGAGGTTGCGGATCTTCGACTCCTGCATCGCGGTGGCGAGGCCGATCACCGCTGCCCGCGGGGGCAGTTCGCGGCGTACGCTCGCGGCGACGATCACCGCCGCCTCGGCCGCCTGGTCGGTGTCGAGGGTGACCTCGCGCCCGTCGACCTCGGCAGTGCACGGCGACGACCGCTCGAGCAGGGCACCCAGCGAGCCTCCCAGCCGCTCCAGTCCGAGAACCCCCACACCGACGGCGCCGAGCAGCAGGGCGGCACCGACGAGCAGCGCGAGCCCGGCGCGGCCGGCGGGGGAGGAGGACGGGGACATGGGCCGTCAACAGTACGTGCCGTGGTGGGTCGGCCCGGGTGCCCACGCGACCCCCGGGAGGCGTCAGTTGCCGTGCAGGTCCTCGTTGAGCGCCACGCCGCCGGAGGTGCGGCTTCGCGACTCGATGGCACCGGTCACCGAATTGCGCCACAGCAGCAGCCCGTTGCTCCCGGACAGCTCGGCCGCCTTGACCACGCGCCCGTCGGGCTGGGTCACCTTGGTGCCGGCGGTCACGTAGCAGCCGGCCTCCACCACGCAGTCGTCGCCGAGTGAGATGCCGATCCCGGCGTTGGCCCCGAGCAGGCAGTTGCGGCCGATGGAGATCACCTCGGAGCCGCCACCGGACAGCGTCCCCATGATGGAGGCCCCCCCACCGATGTCGGTGCCCTCGCCAACGACCACCCCGGCCGAGATCCTGCCTTCGACCATGGCAGGCCCGAGGGTCCCGGCGTTGTAGTTGACGAACCCCTCATGCATGACGGTCGTGCCCTCGGCCAGGTGCGCCCCGAGGCGGACCCGGTCGGCGTCGCCGATGCGCACGCCCGTGGGCACCACGTAGTCGGTCATCCGCGGGAACTTGTCGATGCTCGTCACCTGCAGGTGCACACCCGACTCCCGCGCGCGGGTGCGGGTGGCCTCGAACTCCTCGAGGGCGCAGGGCCCTATCGAGGTCCACGCCACGTTGCTGAGGGTGCGGAAGATTCCGTCCAGGTTGACCTGGTGCGGCGCCACGAGGCGGTGCGAGAGCAGATGCAGGCGCAGGTAGGCGTCGGCGGCGCCTTCGGGAGGCTCCGACAGGTCGATCACGGTGCGGACCACCGTGCGGCGCACGCGCCGGACGTCGTCGTCACTCGTCAGCCCCCCCAGCCGGCTCTCGTCGGCCTCGGCAGCAGAGTCGACGAGGTCGCCGAGCACCGGTGCGGGGTACCAGCACTCCAGCATCGTCCCGGCCTGGGTGACGGTGGCGATGCCGACACCCCAGGCCCGGACCGGGGCTTCCGCGTCGGTGCGCTCAGCGGTGCCTTCACGGGGTTCCGCGGAGGTGTCGGTCTCAGGGTCGGTGTGTGCGTCCGCCATGCGCGCACCGTAGTGCCCCGGACAGATGCGGCGCAGCCGGTGCGCCGGCCGCGGGCGGACGGTGGGTGGCGGGCTCTAGGGTGCCGGGCATGGCTCTCGCGCGGTGGAAGGACCTGTGTGTCGACGCGACCGACGTCCGCGGCCTGGCCCCCTTCTGGGGCGCGGTGCTCGGTCTGGACCTCTCGTACCAGGACGGCGGCGATGCGGTGCTGCGCGGGAGCACCCCCGAGCAGACGGTGTGGGTCAACCAGGTCCCGGAGCCACGCACCGTAAAGCAGCGGGTCCACCTCGACGTGCACGCGCGCTCGGGCGTGGAGATCGAGTCCTTGGGTGCCACCCGGCTGTCGGGCGAGGGCGAGTTCCCCTGGACGGTGATGGCCGATCCCGAGGGCGGGGAGCTGTGTGTGTTCGTGCGCGACGTGGTCCCCGACTACCGGCTCTACGAGGTGGCTGTCGACTGCGTCGATCCGGGACCCGTCGCCCGGTGGTGGGCCGAGGTCCTGGGAGGCCGCCTCGTCGACGACGAGCGCGGCTTCTCCTACGTCGACCACATCCCGGGGGCGCCGTTCGAGGCGATCACCTTCGCGCCCGTCCCGGAGCCGAAGACGGTCAAGAACCGGATCCACTGGGATCTCACCGCCGACTCCGCACAGCCGCTGGTCGACGTGGGGGCGACCTTGCTGCGTGCACGTGACGACGACATCGACTGGGACGTGCTGGCCGACCCCGAGGGCAACGAGTTCTGCGTCTTCGACCGCTGACGACCGGCCTTGCCGCGCCGGCCTGGCACGATGCTGCGCATGCCCGCGCCGCTGGACCTGACCTCCGACGTCGTCACCCTCACCGCCGCCCTCGTCGACATCGAGTCGGTGAGCCGGGACGAGGCCGCCATCGCTGACGCCGTCGAGGCGGCCCTCCGCTCCGTGCCGCACGTGGACGTCGTCCGCGACGGTCACAGTCTGGTCGCTCGCACCGACCTCGGCCGCACCGAGCGGGTGGTGGTGGCCGGCCACCTGGACACCGTGCCGGTCAACGCCAACCTCCCGTCACGGCTGGATGCCGAGCACCTGCACGGCCTCGGCTCCTGCGACATGAAGGGCGGCGTCGCGGTGGGGCTGCGCCTTGCCGCGGGACTGCCGGCGCCGATCCGTGATGTCACGTACGTCTTCTACGAGTCCGAGGAGATCGAGGCCGAGCACAACGGGCTGGGCCGACTGGCCCGTACTCGGCCCGAGCTGCTCACCGCCGACTTCGCCATTCTCATGGAGCCGAGCAGCGCCGTCGTCGAAGCCGGCTGCCAGGGCACCATGCGCGTCGACGTGATCGCGCGTGGTGAGCGTGCGCACAGCGCCCGGGCATGGATGGGAGCCAATGCGATCCACGCGGCGGCACCGGTGCTGGATCGGCTGGTGGACTACCGGCCGCGAGAACCGGTGATCGACGGCCTCACCTTCCGCGAGGGTCTGAACGCGGTGTCCATCACGGGCGGCGTTGCCGGCAACGTGCTTCCCGACATCTGCCGCGTAGCGGTCAACTACCGCTTCGCGCCCGACCGCAGCGTCGGGGATGCCTACGACCATCTGGCCGAGGTGTTCGAGGGTTTCGAGCTCGAGCTGCGTGACTCGGCTCCGGGAGCGATGCCCGGCCTCGACCGTCCGGCGGCGGCTGCGTTCGTCGACGCGGTAGGGGGTGAGCCGCGGCCGAAGTTCGGCTGGACCGACGTCTCGCTGTTCAGCGGGCTGGGGGTGCCGGCGGTCAACTTCGGCCCGGGCGACCCGTCGCTGGCCCACACCCAGGGCGAGCGGGTTCCGCTCGAGCAGCTGTGGCACTGCGACGAGCGGATGCGGTCCTGGCTAACCTCCCAGGAATGACCGACTCCCCCACCGCCGGCGCTCCTGGGATGCGTCCCAGGGGTCCGGTGCTGCAGCGCCGCACCCGTGCCGGGACCAGCACCACCGACCAACGGCTGCTCGACTCCCGTGGACCCACCGACTGGGTTCACGCGGACCCCTGGCGGGTGCTCCGCATCCAGTCGGAGTTCGTCGAGGGCTTCGGCACGCTCGCCGAGCTCGGACCGGCCGTGAGCGTGTTCGGCAGCGCTCGCACCCCCCAGACCGCCTGGGCGTACGAGACCGGCCAGAAGCTCGGAGCAGCGCTGGCCGAGGCGGGGTACGCGGTGATCACCGGAGGCGGCCCGGGTGTCATGGAAGCGGCCAACAAGGGCGCCTCGCTCGCCGGCGGGATGTCGGTGGGCCTCGGCATCGAGCTGCCGTTCGAGCAGGGGCTCAACCCGTATGTCGACATCGGGATCGACTTCCGCTACTTCTTCGCGCGCAAGACCATGTTCGTCAAGTACTCGCAGGGCTACATCGTGCTGCCCGGTGGATTCGGCACGCTCGACGAGCTGTTCGAGGCCATCACCCTCGCCCAGACCCGCAAGGTGACCCGGTTCCCTGTCGTCCTCATGGGCACCGGCTACTGGCAGGGTCTCCTCGAGTGGCTGCACGGGACGGTGGAGGCACACGGGATGGTCAGCCCGGGTGACTTCGCCATGCTGCATCTCACCGACGACGTCGAGGAGGCGGTCGAGATGCTGCTCACGGCCGAGCGGGAGCGCAGCGACGACACGTCGGGCTCGTGGGTAGCCCAGAGTGACGGGCCGGACTGACCGGCCGCAGCGACAGGCCGCAGTGACCGGCCGCAGTGACAGGCCGCAGTGACAGGCCGCAGTGACCGGCGGGCTCACAACCCCCGCACTGGTGCTGCCGGCGGACGGTCCCCGCGGATCGACGCCACCATGTCGACCACCTGACGGGTCGCGGCGACCTGGTGAGCCCGGAACATCCGTGCCCCGTGCCAGGCGGCCACGGCGGTGGCCGCCAGCGTGCCCGCCAGCCGCTGGTCGATCGACAGGTCCAGGGTCTCGCCGACGAAGTCCTTGTTGGACACCGCCACCAGGACGGGCCAGCCGGTGGCGACGAGCTCGTCCAGGCGGCGGGTCACCTCCAGAGAGTGCGCGGTCGTCTTGCCGAAGTCGTGGGTCGGGTCCAGCACGATCCCGTCCGGCCGGACCCCTGCTGCCAGCGCCTTCGCGGCGAGCCCGGTCGTGCCCGCCACCACGTCGGCGACCACGTCCGCGTAGCGCACGCGGCCCATGCTGCGGCGGGGGAGCTGGCCCCCGGTGTGGCTGCACACCAGACCGACGCCGTGCCGTGCGGCGACCTCCGCCAGGCGGGCGTCCGAGCCGGCCCAGGGGTCGTTGATCAGATCGGCTCCGGCGTCGCAGACCGCATCGGCCACCTCTGCCCGCCAGGTGTCGACGCTGATCACGAGGTGCGGATGACGCTCGCGTACCGCACTCACCAGCGGGGTGGTGCGTCGCAGCTCCTCGGCGACGTCGACGTCGTCGCCCACACCGGCCTTGACCCCACCGAGGTCGACCAGGTCTGCGCCCTGCTCCACCATGGCGTCCACCAGGTCGAGCGCAGCGGCGGCCGCGTACGTCGCTCCGCGGTCGTAGAAGGAGTCGGGCGTCGCGTTGACGACACCCATCACCAGCGCCTGCCCCGGTGCGAACGCGCCGCTGCCGAGGCGCAGGAGACCGGACGACCCTGGGACGTCGAGCGGGGCGCAGGCGGGGGAGCCGTCAGCGGCAGCTGCGGGGGTTGCCACCCGGACAGGATCGCAGGCCCCGTCGTCGGGCCCCGTTGTCGGGCCCCGTTGTCGGGCTCCGTTGTCGGGCTCCGGTGTCGGCTCCGTCGTCGGCCCCGGTGTCGGCTCCGTTGTGGGCCCCCGTGTCGGCCCGGTTGTCGGGCCGACGTGACACCATCGGGAGGGTGACCTGGGTGCTGTGGACGCTGCCATTGCTCGTCGTCGCCGGATCCGCGGTGATCGCCGCCGGCTGGGTGAGGACCGGCATGGGCCCGGCCTACGACGATCGGCCCGATGTGCTCGTCCCCGGTGACCGGCCGCTGGTCGGGAACGACGTGCGGGCGGTGCGGTTCACCACCGCGTTCCGCGGCTACCGGATGGCAGAGGTCGACGCGTTGCTCGACCGGCTGGCCGCCCAGATCGACGAGCACGACGGGGACGCGGCTCGCGGGCACGAGCTGCAGGCCCCTGACGTCACCGGCGGCGACCGTGCAGGCTGAGGTCACGCTGGAGATCGTGGTCGACGTGGCCCCGGACCAGCTCTGGCGGCTGCTGGTCGACTGGGAGCGGCAGGGCGAGTGGATGCCGTGCACCAGGGTCGAGCACGTGGACGGCCCCCGGCTGGGGGTGGGAACGCGCATCACCGCCCGGACAGGTGTCGGGCCCCTGGCCATCGTCGACCCGATGACGGTGACGTTGGTCGACGCTCCGCACCGGTACGAGATCCTGCACACAGGGCGGGTGGTCAAGGGGGTGGGAGCCTTCGTGGTCGAGCCGGAGGGCGCCCGCAGCCGCTTCCGCTGGTGGGAGCGCGTAGAGGTGCCCGGTGGGCCGCTGGCCCGCCCGCTGTGGTGGGTGGGCGGCCCGCTGACCCGGTGGGGCTTCGGATGGGCCCTGCGCCGGCTGCCCCGGCTGGCCGAGGCGGAGGCGGCCTCGACGTCGTCGTGAGCGGGTCCGCAGCCGGTCCGGTGATCGGTGACGACGGTCGGGCGCGGTGCCCCTGGGGGGACGCCCCGCCGATCTACCGCGCGTATCACGACACCGAGTGGGGCAGTCGCGTGACGAGCACCCGTGATCTGTTCGAGCGGATCAGCCTGGAAGCCTTCCAGTCCGGGCTGTCCTGGCTGACGATCCTGCGCAAGCGCGAGGCGTTCCGGGTTGCCTTCGCCGGCTTCGACCCGGCAGCCGTCGCCGCCTACGAGCCGCCCGACGTGGACCGTCTCCTGGCCGACCCGGGCATCGTGCGCAACCGGGCCAAGATCCAGGCCACCATCACGAACGCCCGCGCGGTCCAGGCACTCGACGTACCGCTCCCTGAGCTGGTGTGGGACTTCGCCCCACCCCCCCGACCGGCACCGCGGTCGCTCTCGGACATCCCCGCGACGACGCCGGAGTCGGTGGCCATGGCCAAGGAGCTCAAGGGGCGCGGCTTTCGCTTCGTGGGTCCGACCACGGCGTACGCGCTGATGCAGGCGGCGGGGCTGGTCGACGACCACCTGTCAGGCTGTTGGGCACGCGGGGGCGTGAACCGGGGTGCCTCCTAGAGCCGGAGGCACAGATGACGCGACACCACCACCGCCCCCCTTCCCCGACGATGCTGTCCTCGAGGGCCCTGCCCTCGGTGGCGCTCGTCGTGGTGACGCTGTCCTTGGCGGCTCCGTCCCTGTTCGGGGTCACCGCGCCGGCGGCGGCCGCCCCGTCGACGGCGCGCCCGGCCGCAGCGCCGCCGGTGACTGCGGCGGAGGGAGCGGACGGACCGGCCGTGATCGGGTCGCGCATCATCGGCCGCAGCGTGCGCGACCGACCCATCCGGGCCTTCCACCTCGGTCAGCCGCGGCGGGCCGGCAGCACCGTGGTAGCGATCGCCGCGATGCACGGCAACGAACGCCGGTCGGCGCGGCCGCTGCGGCACCTGCGCGACCATCGGCCGGTCGTCGGCGCCGACCTGTGGGTCATTCCCGTCCTGAACCCGGACGGCTACGCCCGACACGACCGGCAGAACGCGCGCGGCGTCGACCTGAACCGGAACTTCCCGGTCCGTTGGAGGGATCTCGACGGCGAGACCGAGTCCGGTCCGGGGCCGGCGTCGGAGCCCGAGACCCGGGCGGCGATGCGCTTTCTGCGCCGGATCGACCCCGACCACGTCGTGTCCCTGCACCAGCCCCTGTTCGGGGTCGACCCCCGCACCAAGAACCCTGCCTTCGCCCGGCGGCTCGCCCGCGAGATGCGTCTGCCGCTGCACCGCATCGACTGCGGCGGAGCCTGCCACGGGACCATGACGCAGTGGTTCAACGCTCGTCGCGACGGCGACTCCATCACCGCGGAGTTCTCTCAGCGCCCGTCGGCACGCTACCTGCGCAGCACTGCCCCCAACGGCCTGCTGCGCGCCATAGGTGGCCATCGCTGAGCCGCGCCGGTCCTGGCACCGGGCCGGTGCGACGACTGCCGCTCAGCGCCCGGTGAACACCGGTCGCTGCTTGGCGGTGAACGCCGCCACCGCGTCACGGTGGTCCTGGGACCCGCCCGTACGAGCCATCTGGTCCGCTTCGAAGGCGAGCGACTCGGCGAGGTCGTGACCCGCGGCGTAGGCCAGCGAGCGTCGGATGCCCGCGTAGGCGAGTGTCGGTCCCGCTGCCAGGCTCCGCGCCAGGGCGGTCGCCTCGGCCATGAGGTCAGCGTGACGTACCACCATCGTGGCCAGGCCGATCCGCTCGGACTCTGCTGCGTCCACGGTCCGTGGCCGGTAGAGCAAGTCCATGGCGCGGGCGTGCCCGACCAGCCGCGGCAGCGTCCACGACGCTCCGGTGTCGCAGGACAGGCCGACGCCCGCGAAGGCCAGGTTGAAGCCGGCCTGGTCGGAGAGCACCCGCAGATCGCAGGCGAACGCCAGGGAGGCGCCGGCCCCGGCGGCGACGCCGTTGACACCGGCGACCACGGGCTTGGGCATGGTGGCCAGCGCCATCGCCAGTGGCGCGTAGTGCTCCTCCACGGTCGACCACACCTCGTCGAGCGTCAGGTCGGCCAGCCGTCGGACGTGCTCGTGCAGATCCTGGCCGACGCAGAAGGCCTGGCCCGATCCTGTGAGCAGCACCGCCCGCACGCCGGCGTCGCCCGCCGCCTCGTCGACTGCTGCTCTGAGCGCCTCCTTGGTGACGGTGTCGAGCGCGTTCCTCGACTCGGGCCGTTGGAGGGTGATCGTGGCCAGTCCGTCATCGACCGTGTAGTCCACCGGCTCGACTCGGCCAGGCGTCGACACGCTCGTCGTCGGGTCCGTCATGTCGCTCCTTGTCGATGAGGGTGCCGGGCAGCCCGGGAGCGCCCTTGGTCAGTCGCCGTCGGGACCTGCACGAGCCCGGAGACCGCGTACGGAATAATGGCAGCGGACGAACCACGTCGCGCTGATCGCCGCCCTGCTCTGGGTAGCTCGCGGCGGAGGAGAGAGAAGGTGCGCGCATGGCGGCCATGAAGCCGAGAACGGGCGACGGACCGCTCGAGGTGACCAAGGAGGGGCGAGGCATCGTGATGCGGGTCCCTTTGGAGGGCGGCGGCCGCCTCGTCGTGGAGCTGAACGCGCAGGAGGCGGGTGAGCTCGGCGACGCGCTCAAGGCCGTCGTCTCCTGACCACCTTCTGAGGTCCCGGGGCCGCTTCGGGTCCCGGGACCTCGTGTGTGTCGGATCGGCTCACGGGGCGGTCACCGGCCCAGGACCGGCGCGGATCAGCAGAGCGCAGAGACCAGGACGACCCAGGGAAGCCGGGTGATCCACCGTGGACCCAGCGCGGGAACCAGGGCCAGAACCAGGGCCGGCGCCGGCGTCGGCCCCGCCCGCTGTCGAGACCGGTCCGGAGTCGCTGTTCGACGTCGCCGCCGCCGAGGTGCTGGCCGTGCCCATCGCACCGGGATCGGGGTCGGTCGCCGGCGACGTCCGGCTCGGCCCGGGCTCCGAACAGGCAGCCGCCGCGTACGGCATCGACCTCGCTGCGGTTGCCGCCCACCAGAAGCTGACCGGCCGGGCCGGAGAGACCGCGTGGCAGTCGCTGTCCGTCGCGAGTTCCCCTGTCTCGCCGGCGTCCCGGTCCGCTGCCCGGTCGCTGCTGGTGATCGGTGTCGGCGGCGGCACGCCGGCCGACCTCCGGACGGCAGGCGCCGCGCTGGCCCGGGCCGCCCGCGGCCGCGGGACAGTGGCCACCACGGTGGCAGCCGGCCGGACGTCGGGCTCGGAGACTGGCCCGGGGACGGGCTCGGGGACGGGCCCGGGGACGGGCGCGGGGACGGGCTCGGAGACGGGCTCGGGGACGGGCATGGAGCCTGCGGCTGTGCAGGCGTTCGTCGAGGGGCTGCTGCTCGCCTCCTTCGCGCTGACCTGGCGCCGGGCCGGCCCGGACGGGGCTCCGGTGCCACGGGTGGTGCTGTGCACTCCTGCGGACGGCCGCAGGCGGGCGGTCGACGAGGCGGTGCACGTCGGTGTCACTTGCGGCCGGGCGAGCCGGCTGGCCCGCGAGATCGCCACCTGGCCGTCCCGGGAGAAGTCACCGGAGTGGCTGGCCCAGCGGGCGGTCGCGCTGGCCGCGGACGCCGGCCTCGACTGCCGGGTCCGGGACGAGCATGCGCTCGCACGGGAGGGGTTCGGCGGACTCGTCGGCGTGGGCTGCGGCTCGACGAGACCGCCTCGCCTGGTGGAGCTGGCCTACCGACCCGGCGTGGAAGCGCACCAGCACGTGGTGCTGGTCGGCAAGGGCATCACCTTCGACACCGGTGGGCTGTCGCTCAAGCCGGCCGAGGGCATGTCGACCATGAAGCGCGACGTCACCGGCGGTGGGGTGGTGCTGGCCGTGATGGGTGCGCTGCGATCGCTCGATGTCGGCCTGAACGTGACCGGTCTGGTGGCCGCGGCCGAGAACGCGATCGGCTCCGGCGCCCAGCGTCCGGGGGACGTGGTGCGGCACCCCGGTGGACGCAGCAGCGAGGTGCTCAACACCGACGCCGAGGGGCGGCTCGTGCTGGCCGACGCGCTGGCGCATGCCGCCGGCGCGCTGGATCCGGACGTACTCGTCGACGTCGCCACGCTGACCGGCGCGGTCAAGGTGGCACTCGGTCGCTCGCTCGGGGGCCTGTTCGCCGACGATGACGCGCTGGCGGAGGCGCTGCTCGCGGCCGGCCGGCGCGCTGGGGAGCCTCTGTGGCGGCTCCCGCTCGTCGACGACTACCTGCCCGACATCGCCTCCGACATCGCCGACGCCCGCAACACGGGCGGCGCGGCGGGCCTGCACGGTGCGGGCTCGATCGCGGCCGCGTTGTTCCTGCGGCCGTTCGCGGGCGGTGTGCCATGGGCGCACCTCGACCTGTCCAGTGTCGGCGACGCGGCGCGCGACGCCGATGTGTGGACCGAGGGCCCGACCGGGTTCGGAGCCCGAGTCCTGCTCAGCTGGCTCACCAGCCCTGACCCCCTGGCCGGGGTGCGACCGGTGCGCCAGTAGCCCCGTCCAGCGGAGCTCTCGCCGTACGTCGGCTCGGCAGGCAGGCAGCGGCCGTGCCGCTCAGCTCAGCTTGCGGGCCACCAGCAGGCCGTCGCCCACCGGGAGCAGGACGGGCAGGAGGTTCTCGTCCTCGCGGATCGCCCGGCCGAGCTCACGGATGGCCACCGTCTCCTCGTCGCGTTGAGACGGATCGGCCACCCGGTCGTGCCACAGGGCGTTGTCGATGGCGACCAGCCCGCCAGGCCGCAGCAGCCGCACCGACTCGCGCAGATAGTCGGCGTACTCGGCCTTCGCGGCGTCGCAGAGGACCATGTCGTAGTGGCCGTCGGTGAGCCGGGGGAGCACCTCCAACGCCGCGCCGGCGATGAGCCGGTACCGCTGCGCGGGGATGCCCGCCTCGCGGAAGGTCTCGCGGGCGAGCCGTTGGTGCTCGGCCTCCAGGTCGACGCTGGTCAGTACGCCATCAGGGGCCATGCCGCGCAGCAGCCATAGCCCCGACACGCCGGTCCCGGTGCCGATCTCGACGACGGCACGGGCCTCGAGCAGCGCGGCCAGGAACCGCAGGGCCGCGCCCCCGCCGGATCCGACCGGCGTGACGCCGACCTCCTGCGCCCGGGCCCTGGCCGCACGCAGCGGCTCGTCCTCGGGGACGAACTCCTCCGCATATGCCCAGCTCGTGGGCGTGATCGAGGTGGTGATGGTGGCTCTCCCTCGTCGGTTCTCCGTGGCGGCAGCCTAGTGCGTACCTCGGGGCGTGAGGTGCGCCGCACAGGCGTGATCTTGACCAACCGTCAGGGGGCTCTCATCGTCCTCTCAGGGAGGACCGGCAGCGTGGGCCCTGTTGACGGCCGACGCCGTCCGCGGCACGGCAGACCCCGGGTCCTGGGTCCAGGTGCCGGCGAGAGGAGCTGGGGATGGCTGCCATGTTGCGCCGCAGCGTCACCGGGCGCCGGGACCCGGACGGACACGCGGCCGGCCCAGGCCCGTCCGGAACGGCCGCAGCCGGTGCCGTGAGCACAGATGTCCCGTCGTGGGAGGGCATCGTGCGCGAGCACTCTGCCCGCGTGTATCGGCTCGCCTACCGGCTCACCGGCAACCCGCACGAGGCCGAGGACCTCACCCAGGAGGTGTTCGTGCGCGTGTTCCGCTCGCTGCACACCTACACACCGGACAACTTCCCCGGCTGGCTGCACAGGATCACCACCAACCTCTTTCTCGACAAGGCGCGACGGCGCTCGCGGCTGCGCTTCGATGCCCTCGGCGACGACGCGGTCGAGCGGCTGGTGGGCGCCGCCCCGGCCTCCGAACACGACGTGACCGACGCGATGTTCGATGCCGACATCGAGCTGGCCCTCGGGGAGCTGCCGGAGGAGTTCCGCGCAGCGGTGGTGCTGTGCGACGTCGAGGGGCTGTCCTACGAGGAGATCGCCGAGGTCCTCGACGTCAAGCTCGGCACCGTGCGGTCACGGATCCATCGCGGGCGCAGGATGCTGCGCAGCGCACTGGCGCACCGGGCTCCGGCGGCCGGTCGCACCCGCTTTTCCGGACCCCTCGACGCGGTTACCGTCGTCACGTGAGGTGCCCCGACGGAGCCGCGCTCGCGGCATGGGTCGACGGCGAGGTGGTGGGGCCTCCGGCGGCCGAGGTCGAGAGCCATGTCGCCCGCTGCGTACGGTGCGCCCGGGCGGCGAGGGCTGAGCGTCAGGTCAAGTGGCGAACCGTCTCGCTGCGGGCCGAGGCAGGTGCGGTGCGGCCGGCCCCCGACCTGCTGAGCGTGCTGATGACCGTGCCGCAGGCCGAACGCGACCGTGCCGTGCGTCGTGCGCACCAGGCCAGGTGCGGGGACGGTCACCACGACGCCGCGAGCGGGAGGCTGCGGGGCGCCGCGATCGGGGCGGGTGCCGCGGTGTGGCTCGTCGCGGCCGTGTGGTCGTCGCCGGCCGGTCTCCCGTCGAACGGCGTAGCGGCGAGCGACGTGGCATCGGCAGCAGCGGCTGACACCGCCCAGCCGTCGGCCAGCGTGGACGTCGCTTCTGCAGTGGCGGATGCCGCCCCTGCGGCGCCTGTGGTTGCCGCCGGATTCTCCCCGGTGGGGCTCGCCTCCGCCCTGGTCCCGGCTGGGCCGCTCCCGACGGCTCTGGTCTCGATGATCCCGCTGTCCCACGGCCTCGGCGTGGGGGAGTCCGCCATCTCCACGGCGCCTGCCGTCCCGCCCGGACAGTCCCTCGGGTTCGACCCGGCGTCGGTGCGAGTGATCGCCGGGCGGTGACTTGGCACGTGCGTCATGCTGGAGGGGCACTGTTGACGATTGCGGGGAGCCTCCAGAGTGACCGACGACGAGCGCCCGGGCGTGCCTTCCGGCGACGAGTCGCGCCGGGCGGCCACCGATGCCGAGCAACAGCGGTCGATTGAGGCCGTTCCTGCGCCGGCCCCGGCACCCCCGTCGTCGGCGCCGGTGGCCGCAGAACCGGAGGCCACCGCGTCGCTGTTCCACCCGCGTGCGACTCCGCCGTACCCCGGTTACGGCAGTCCGGAGTGGTCCGGCCAGTACGGGTCCGGCCAGTACGACTCCGGCCAGTACGGGTCCGGCCAGTACGGGGCCGGCCAGTACGGCACGGGGCAGTACGGCACCGGCCAGGAAGTCTCCGGCGGCGGCCCCCGGCGACCCGTGCCGTGGCTCGCGATCTGCGCCGTGGCGACGGTCGTCGGGCTGGTAGCCGGCACGCTGGCCGCTCTGAGCGTGGTGGCTCTCGACAGCGACGGCAGTCAGACCTCCGACATCTCCCGGGTGGACCCGATCCGCGAGGATGCTGCCCCGCTACCGAGCGGCAACGTCAACGTGGCCAAGGTGGCCAACACCCTGTTGCCCAGCGTGGTGCAGATCCAGGTGCGCAACGGCGGCCAGGGCTCCACCGGGTCGGGCTTCGTCCTCGACGGCCGTGGCCGCGTGATCACCAACAACCACGTGATCGAGGCGGCCGCTGACGACGGCTCCATCGCCGTGGTGCTCGCCGACGGCACGCGACGACCGGCGGAGCTCCTCGGACGCTCGGCGGCCTACGACCTGGCGGTGCTGACGATCAGGCCCCGCGACCTGACCCCTGCCCGGCTGGGGGCATCCCGAGCTCTCCAGGTCGGTCAGCCGGTGGTGGCCTTCGGATCACCGCTCGGCCTCACCAGCACGGTGACCTCGGGGATCGTCAGCGCCGTGGACCGGCCGGTGACGGCGGGCGGCAGCGGGGATGCCTCGTTCATCAACGCCATCCAGACCGACGCTGCGATCAACCCGGGCAACTCGGGCGGTCCACTGGTCGACCTCCAGGGCAGGGTGGTGGGCGTCAACTCGGCCATCGCCACCGTCGGGGCAGGCCTCGGCGGAGCGGCAGGCAACATCGGCGTCGGCTTCGCGATTCCGATCGACCAGGTACGGCTGACCGCCGAGCAGATCATCCAGACGGGCGAGGCGGTCTATCCGGTGATCGGGGCCAAGGTGACCAGCACCGAGGGTCAGCCCGCGGAGATCAGCTCCGTCACCCCCGGGAGCCCGGCCGAGGAGGCCGGACTGCAGCAAGGTGACATCCTCCGCAGCGTCGACGGCGACCCGGTGGCCGACGGCATCGAGCTGATCGTCACCATCCGAAGCCGGGTTCCCGGCGAGACCGTCGCGATCGAGTACGTGCGAGACGGCGACCGGCTGACCGCCCAGGTCACGCTCGGCGAGCAGGAGGGGTAGGCACCTCCTTCCCGCGACCCGGACGGACGTGCCCCTTCGGGACAGGGCTCCATCGGCGGCGATGCCGGCATCGGCCGAACGGGGCATCCGCGCGCCGATCGGTGGGTTTTGTCGGGTCGGCCGGAGTCGTCCCGCTGTCGACCGGTGTCCCGTCCTCGTCATGCGGTCACGGTCCGTGATCACCGCCGAGGGGTGGGAAGCGCCGAGACGGAGGCGGTACGTCCGGTAATACACGGGTATAGCCCGGGCGCGACAGCCTGCCGTGGGGTGATCGCGTCCCCGCGCGACGTTTGGATCTCACTCTACGTGGTCATAACGTCACGGATATGGACACCCTCTCCCGCCGCACCGCGCTCCGCCTGTTCGGAAGCGCCGTCGCCGTGCCTGCCGCCCTGGCCGCAGTTCCCGCCCTGGCAGCACCAGCGGCCGCCGCCCCGCGCCGCGCGGGTGGCCGGCAGTGGGGAGGGCATCAGCCAGGGAAGATCTTCCTCGGCATGTCCAGCGTCACCGGCATCGCGGCCGCCACCTCCGCCACCGGCGACGTCGGCCTGCAGCGTTCCTTCTACGGCTGGGACGACGGCCGCCGCGAGGACGCCACCGTCGCCGCCGACCACGCGGCCGACCGGCTTCCGTGGCTATCGTTCAAACCGCCGACGTCACAGCCCGGTGGCTGGGCCGCCCTCGCCTCAGGCAGCCACGACAGCGCCCTGCGCGCCCGGGCCCGCCGCTACGCCGCCTACCAGAAGCCGACCCTGCTCACGTTCCATCACGAGCCGACCAACGACACCACGGGCACCGGTGCGGAGTGGGCCGCGGCGTACCTGCACATCCGCGCCGTGATCAGGGACGAGATCGGCGCGTCCAAGATCCGGTTCGTCCCCATCATCGGTGACTGGGCCTTCAACCCCCAGAACCGCGACGCCAACGCCGGCAAGTTCCTCACCAACGATGTCCTCGGCAACTGCGCATTCCTCGGCATCGACCTCTATCAGAACGCCTCCATGGCCGGCTACGCCCAACGCGTCGGGTTCATCAAGGACTTCCTCATCACGCGCGGCTTCCCTGACAAGATGATCGGCCTGGGAGAGACCGGGGCGACCGAGTACTACGGCAAACCCGGAGCCACCAGCTGGTGGAGCGAGCAGTGGCGCTGGTGCCAGAACAACACCGACACGATCTGTGCGGTGTCGTACTTCAACAGCTCACGCAACTCCCGCGACGGCGTCTACTGGCCCCTCAACGAGAGCTCCGGCAAGACCAAGGCCTACCGGGCAGCCGTCGCCTCGGCCGAGTCCGCCCGCCTTCCCTGAGCCCGCCGGCTACCCGGTACGTCGGCGACCACAAGCCTCATCCCGATGGTGAGGGTCCAGACCGGCCGCTCGGTCAGTCCCTCCAAGGGCGCCCGGGCGGCCGGCCCCGTCTGCGCATGACGCGGTCAGGTCGCCTCGGCGTCGAACGGAGGCCGCTCGCCGTACCTGAGGGGTCGCTTGCCGTTCGGCACCACCGGCTGCTCCTCGTCCATCGCCTCGAGCACGTTGCGCCGGACCAGCTCGCGCGGATCGAGATCGCGCAGGTTCAGGTCCTTGAACTCCGGTCCGAGCTCCTGGGCCAGGTCGTTCTTGGCGCTGTCCACCATCCGCCGCACAGTGCGAAGGAAGCTCCCCGCCTGTCTCGCCAGCTCCGGCAACCGGTCGGGCCCGAACACGAACACGGCCACGATGCCGACCACCAAGAGCTCCGGCCAGCCCATCCCCATCATCGCGGGACCCCCATCCCCAGCATCGCGGGACTCAGCGGCCGACCGGAGTGAGCCCGAGCTGCAGGCCGGCCAGGCCCCGCCCGCCACGGGTGAGCCCGCCCGCCACGTCCGCCAGCGCCCGGGCAGCCGGAGCATCGGGTTCGGTGAGCACGAGAGGGACACCGCTGTCGCCACCGGCGCGCAACCGTGGGTCCAGGGGCACCTCACCCAGAACTGGTACGTCGTAGCCGAAGCGCTGGCTCAGGGTGGCGGCGACCCGAGCTCCGCCTCCCGAGCCGAAGACCTCGAGCCGGTGCCCCGGCCCGCAGTGCGGGCACGGCAGGAACGACATGTTCTCGACGACGCCCGCGACCCGCTGGTGCATCATCGAGGCCATGGTCCCGGCGCGCTCGGCCACCTCGGCCGCGGCCTGCTGGGGCGTGGTGACGACCACCACCTCCGCGTTGGCCAGATGCTGGCCCAAGGAGATGGCCACGTCTCCGGTGCCAGGAGGCAGGTCGAGCAGCAGCACGTCGAGGTCGCCCCAGAAGACGTCGGCCAGCATCTGCACCAGCGCCCGGTCGAGCATGGGACCGCGCCACGCGACCACCTGGTCGCGCCGCGGCTTGAGCATGCCGATGCTCATGACGCGCACCCCGTGGGCGTCCACCGGCATGATCATGTCCTCGACCTGGGTGGGCCGACGGTCGCCGATGCCGAGCATGTCCGGCACCGAGTGGCCGTAGACGTCGGCATCGACGACGCCCACTGACAGACCGCGGGCAGCCATTGTCACCGCGAGGTTGACCGTGACCGACGACTTGCCGACACCGCCCTTGCCGGAGGCCACCGCCAGCACGCGGGTCAGCGAGCCCGGCGAGGCGAAGGGAATGTCCCGGGTGCTGCCCGGGCCCTTCAACTGCTCCCGAAGGCCCTGCCGCTGCTGGTCCGACATCACACCGAGCGATACCTCGACCCGCGCGACCCCGGGAACGCCGCTGACTGCTGCCGTCACGTCGCGGGTGAGCGTGTCCTTCAGCGGACAGGAGGCGACCGTCAGCAGGATCTGCACGCTCACGACGCCGCCGGCCGCGATGGTGACGTCGTCGACCATGCCCAGTTCGGTCACCGGGCGCTTGATCTCCGGATCGTTGACGGTGGCCAGGGCGGCGCGCACCTGGTCCAGAGACGGTGTCGAGCTGTCGTGCTGGGCGGTGGGCTCCGCGGGTGACATGGTGTCGATGCTACGTCCGCCGGGAACCCTCGCGGCTCTGTGGGGCGCCGGCGGCATCACCGTCACCCTCGCTGCGGCCGCCCAGCTCGCCCAGAAGGCCCCGGAGCTCTGAGCGCAGGAAGTCGCGCGTGGCGACCTCACCCAACGCCATCCGCAGCCCCGCCACCTCGCGGGCCAGGAACTCCATGTCGGCGTGGGCGCGCGCGTTGGTCTCCCGATCCTGCTCGAGGTTCACCCGATCGCGGCCTTCCTGCCGGTTCTGGGCCAGCAGGATGAGCGGCGCGGCGTACGACGCCTGCAGCGACAGCATCAGGGTCAGGAAGATGAACGGGTAGGTGTCGAACCGGGGACGCTCGGGGCCCCAGGGGGTGTTCCACAGCACCCACACGATGATGACCGCGGTCATCCAGACGATGAAGCTCGCCGTCCCGATGAAGCGGGCGATCCGTTCCGAGACCCGGCCGAACAGCTCGGCGTCGTACTCCGGGCGCCGCACCAGCGCCCTCCGGGTGTCGACCGGGGCATCCAGTCGCGACCGTCTGTCCCTACGAGCCACGGCCGGCCTCCCTGGTGGGCCGCTGAGCGGCATCGACCTCGTCGTGCTCGCGCCACCCCTCCGGCAGCATGTGGTCGAGCACGTCGTCGATCGACACGACGCCCACGAGGTGACCGTTGTCGTCGGTCACGGGACTGGCGACCAGGTTGTACGCGGCGAGCAGCCGGGCCACCTCCTGAAGCGACGCCTCGGGCCGCAGCGGCTCGATGTCGTTGTCGGCGACGGCACTCACCAGGGTCGAGGGTGGTTCACGCAGCAGCCGCTGGAAGTGCACCATCCCGAGGAACTTGCCGGTCGGGGTCTCCAGCGGCGGCCGGCACACGTAGACCATGGCGGCCAGGGACGGCGTGAGCTCCGGGTGGCGCAGCTGGGCCAGCGCGTCGGCGCCGGTCGCATCGGGGGCGAGGATCACCGGCTCCGTCGTCATCAGGCCACCGGCGGTGCGCTCCTCGTAGCTGAGGAGCCTCCGCACGTCCTCGGCCTCGTCGGGCTCCATGAGTGCGAGCAGGGTCTCGGCGGTCTCCGTGGGCAGCTCCGCGATCAGGTCCGCCGCGTCGTCGGGCGACATCTCGTCGAGCACGTCGGCGGCGCGCTCGGTGTCGAGTCGGCTGAGAATCTCGACCTGGTCCTCCTCGGGCAGCTCCTCGAGCACGTCGGCCAACCGGTCGTCGTCGAGGGCGTCGACGATCTCGTGGCGGCGCTTGGGCGACAGGTCGTGCAGTGCATCGGCCAGGTCGGCGGCACGCAGCGTGTCAAAGCTCGCCAAGAGGTTGGTGGCGTCCTGGCCCTCCTCCTCGCCGATCAGCCCTGCTGCGTCGGCGATGTCGACCACGTGGTCCTGCCCCTTGCGCCCGAACCGGCTCGACCGCTGCCGCACCGCGACCTTGACCAGGAACCAGTCACGGTTCCGGTCCTGCTCCATCGCGATGTCGTAGACCGTGCCGGTCTTATCCGTGCCCGGGATGCGTACGGTGCGGTCGAGCAGCTCGCCGAGCACGCGCGTCTCGCCGGGGCGCTGCTCGAAACGACGCATGTTCACCAGCCCGGTGGAGATGACCTGCCCGGCGTCGATCGACGTCACCCGCCCGATCGGCAGGAAGATCCGGCGCCGGCCGAAGACCTCCAGCACCAGCCCGAGCACGCGGCGACGGGCGCTGGTGCCGCGCATCGACACCACCACGTCGCGCACCTTGCCGACCTGGTCGCCCTGCGGGTCGTAGACGGGCAGCCCGGCCAGCCGGGCGACATAGACCCGGGTCGGTGCGCCGCTCACGGTCGCTCAGGGTAGTCGGGCGCGGACGGTCGCCGCGGTTGCCGCTCCGCGGGGTGCGGCCGGCGTCCCAGCACCGGGCAGCGCCCACAATGGCCTCCGTGCGATGGGCGCTGGCGGTCGTGGGGGTGCTCGGAGTCTCCGCCTCCGGACCGTTGATGGCCTCGATAGCGGCGCCCGCGCTCGCCATCGCGTTCTGGCGCAACGCTCTGGCCACCGCGGTGCTGGTACCGGTGGCCGCCGGCTCCCGCCGACGTGAGCTGACCCGGCTCGACCGGCGCCACGCCCGGCTCCTGGCGGTGGCCGGGCTCACGCTGGCTGGGCACTTCGCCTGCTGGATCACCGCTCTGCAGCTCACCTCGGTCGCCTCGGCGACCGCCCTGGTCTGCCTGCAGGCGGGCTTCGTGGTGCTGATCGGGCGGTGGTACGGCGCGCGGGTCTCGCGGGGTGTCCTGGTCGGGTTGGCCGCGGCGTTCGCGGGTGTGCTCGTGGTCTCCGGTGTCGACGTCACCGTCTCGACCGAGGCGCTGGTCGGCGACCTGCTGGCGCTGGCCGGCGGCATCTTCGGCGCCGTCTACACCTGGACGGGCGCCGAGCTGCGGCGCACGCTGTCGACGACGGTGTACACGACCCTCTGCTACGGCATCTGTGCACTGGTGCTGCTGGTCGTGTGCGTGGGCGGGGGCCAGGCGCTGTCGGGATACGCCACCGAGGACTGGGTCAAGCTGGGAGCCGTGGCGCTGTCGGCGCAGCTGCTCGGACACTCGGTGTTCAACCATCTGCTGGTGACGATGGGGCCGACCGTCGTCTCGCTCGTGCTGCTCCTCGAGGTCCCCGGCGCCGCGCTGCTGGCCGCCGTCTTCCTCGGCCAGGCCCCGCCTGCCGGTGTGTACGCCGGACTGGTGCTGATCGTCGTCGGCCTCGGTCTGGTGGTGTCGGCGCGCCGCACCCCACCGCCGGTCGAGCCTGGCGTCGACTGACCGAGGCACGCCGAGGACGCCGGCTCCGCTGCGCATGCTGGACGGGTCGCGCGGCCGCCCCACTAGGGTGCCGCGCATGCCGCTGCGCTCCCGCCGCTCCTGTCTGGCCGTGCCCGGGTCCAACCCGCGGTTCCTCGAGAAGGCCAGGGGCCTCGACGCTGACCAGGTCTTCCTCGACCTCGAGGACGCAGTCGCCCCGCTGGCCAAGGCCGATGCCCGCCGCAACGTCGTGGACGCGCTGACCGAGGGCGGCTGGGGCGACACTGTCAGGGTCGTCAGGGTCAACGACTGGACGACGCAGTGGACCTACCAGGACGTCGCCGAGGTGGTGGGGAAAGCCGGCGCCGACCTCGACTGCGTGATGCTGCCGAAGGTCCAGTCGGCAGACCACGTCGTGGCGCTCGACCTGTTGCTGTCCCAGGTCGAGAAGGCGAGCGGTCTCGAGGTCGGCCGGCTGGGCATCGAGGCGCAGATCGAGGACGCGCTCGGCCTGACCAATATCGATGCCATCGCCACCGCGAGCCCCCGCCTGGAGTCGCTGATCTTCGGTCCCGCCGACTTCATGGCCAGCATCAACATGAAGTCGCTGGTCGTGGGGGAGCAGCCACCGGGCTATGACGTCGGCGACGCCTACCACTACATCCTGATGCGCATCCTGATGGCCGCTCGCTCGTCCGGTCGGCAGGCCATCGACGGGCCGTACCTGCAGGTTCGCGACGTCGAGTCCTTCCGCCGGGTGGCGGGCCGGTCGGCGGCGCTCGGGTTCGACGGCAAGTGGGTCCTGCACCCCGACCAGGTCGCCGCCGCCAACGAGGTCTACTCGCCGAGCCAGGGAGACTACGACCACGCCGAGAACATCCTCGACGCGTACGAGTACCACACCTCTGAGGCCGGCGGCCGGAAAGGGTCGGTGATGCTCGGCGACGAGATGATCGACGAGGCCAGCCGCAAGATGGCGCTCGTCGTGGTGGCCAAGGGTCGGGCGGCAGGGATGACGCGTGCGGACGTCTGGGAACCGCACGGCGGGTGAGCCGGGGAGGTCTAGTCCCCTTCGGCCTCGGCGTCGGCGTCGGCGTCGGCGTCCCCGTCGGGGTCATGGTCGGTGTACTGCTTCGAGCGACGGGGAACGTCCCACGAGCACCGCCAGGTGATCCGCTCGCCGCGCTCGTAGGTGCCGACGGCGGCCCCTGCGTCACGGCTCGCCGCCTCCCAGTCGTACTCGCGCTCGACCGTGAAGCCGAAGACGCCCAGCATCCGGCGCAGTGCCTTCGGCGACGGCGACCCCACCAGCGTCTTGGTGCCCTCCGTGTAGTCGTCGAACGCGGCGTTGCTCTGCACGGTGGTCTCGTTGACGTACACCCTGATGAGCGAGGCAGAGGCGCGGTGCACCCGCGTGTCCACCACCAGGTGGCGCGGCTCGAGCTTGCGCAGCGCCGAGAACAGCTCGGGGTACCGCAGCGTGTGGTACAGGAAGCCGAAGCACTGGATCACGTCGACGTCGAACCGCTGCTCCTTCAGGACGGCGAAGACGTCGCCGGCGATCATCGTGTACCGGCTCGGGTCGGCGCCGTAGTGGGCGAACGTCTCGTGCGCATTGTCGACCAGATCGGGCCGAGCCTCGATGCTGGTCACGTGTGCCGCCCCCGCCTCGAGCGCCGCGAGCGCCCATCGCCCGTCATGGCTCGCGATGTCGAGCACCCGTGCCCCCGCGAGGATGTCGGCGTTGTCCGCGATCAGAGCCTGGTAGCGCATGTTCAGCCGACCAGGATTGATGGCGGTGTGACTGGTCTCGAGGAAGCGCGGGTGGCTGTCGAACCAGCCGCTGGCGCGGCGCCGCCGCTGCCGGAGCCGCGGCCGCCGCTTGGTGTCCCCGTCGCTCCCGCCGTCGGATGCCTCTGACTGGCTGCCGTTCTGCATGCTGACCCGTCCCTCGATGTCCTCGTGGCGATGCCTTGGATCTGCCTCAACGGGCGGCCCCCGGTCTGGTCGGCGACGATAGTGGACGCCGTTCGACCGCCGCCCTGGCGCCACGCCGACGTCCCGACGCCAGTGGGAGAATGGGTGCCGGTGACGATGTCGAAGTCGATGCCGACGTAGCGGACGAGGAGCTCCCATGGCCACCCCACCCAAGTTGCCGACGCCGCCGACCGGTGTGCCGGTCGGCACCTACGAGACCTACGAGCAGGCGCAACGCGCCGTCGACTTCCTGGCCGACGAGCAGTTCCCCGTGGAGAACGTCACGATCGTCGGCAACGGGCTGCGCATGGTGGAGCGGGTCACCGGGCGCCTGACCCAGGGACGGGCCGCGGCCACGGGTGCGGCAGGCGGGGCATGGTGGGGGCTGTTCATCGGCGTGATCCTGATGATCTTCTCCACGGCGGAGGCCGACGGGTTCCTGCTGCTCCTGCTCACCACCATCGCCGGTGCCGTGTTCGGCGCCGTCTTCGGGATCATCGGTTACGCCCTGACCGGCGGCAAGCGAGACTTCACCTCGCAGAGCTCCGTGGTCGCGACCACGTACGACGTGCTGTGCAAGTACCAGCACGCGGAGGACGCGCGCGCGGTGCTGGCGCGGCTGTCGATGCCGCGCTGACTCGCCGATGTACGAAGCGCTGCTGTGGCGGATGACGGCCGAGCTGGGTACGGGTGGGCCGCTCGACCGGGTGGTCGCCGGGCACGAGGACGCACCCGGCCCGTCGGCTGTCGCCCTGCGCCTGTTGGGAACCGTGCACCGGCTGGTGCTGGAGCGCCGGGCGGAGCCGCTGGCGCGGTACTACCCCAGCACGGGTGGCCACTTCGACCTCGACGCCGCCTGGCCGCTGCTGGAGGACCTGCTGGACGAGCGGTCGGACGACGTGGTCTCCGGACTGGCCCGGCCGCCGCAGACCAACGAGGTCGGCCGGGCGGCCGCGCTCGTCGGAGCCCTGCTGCGCGTGCCTGGAGCGGAGCTGCCGGTCCGCCTGTTCGAGCTCGGTGCCAGCGCCGGGCTCAACCTGCGAGCGGACCACTACCGGTACTCCGGTGCCGGAGGCGCGTGGGGTCCTCCGGACAGCCCGGTCAGGCTCGCCGCCGCGTGGGCGGGCGTCTCGACTCCGACCGACCGACGGTTGCACCTGGTCGAGCGCACCGGGTGCGACCCGGCGCCCATCGACCCGACGACTCCGTCCGGCCGGATCCTGCTGAGCGCGTACGTGTGGGCCGACCAGTCAGACCGGCTCGAGCGGCTGCGGTGCGCCCTCGACGTCGCCGCCCGTGTCCCGGCCGAGGTCCGCCGTCAGCCTGCCGGCGAGTTCGTCGCCGACCTGCGCCTGGAACCTGGTCACTGCACGGTGCTGTGGCACTCGGTGATGTGGCAGTACGTCGACCCGGCGGAGCAGGCGGTGCTGCGCGACCACGTGCGGCGGCTGGCCGGGCAGAGCAGCCCGGACAGCCCGTTCGCCCATGTCTACCTCGAGCCGACCAGGCGGGCGCCCGGCGCCGACCATGAGTTCCTCGTGGTCGACGAGCAGTGGTCGCACCAGTCCACCGGTCCGGCTCGCATCCTCGGCACGGCCGCTGCCCACGGGCTGCCGGTGACGTGGGAGCGTTAGCCCACCTGCAACCCCTCGCCAGCACCACCGACGGCCCCGCTCGACCGCCCGCACGGCACTCGGAAGGACCCAGCATGCAGCTCGGCTCCACGTACGACCAGTGTGAGAGCGGTGCCGGCCACCGGCACCGCCCACGTCCCGAGCCGGTCGGGAGCTGAGCGCGGATGCCCGTCGAGGAGACCGCGGCCGAGGTGTGGCTGGTGCGGCATGGTGAGACCGAGTGGAGCCGCGACGGCAGGCACACCGGCGTCACCGACCTGCCGCTCACGCCCAAGGGCGAGGAGCAGGCCCGCCTGCTCCGCGATCGGCTGTCCGGTGCGTCCTTGGACCGGGTCGTCAGCAGCCCGCTGGAGCGCGCGCAGCGCACCGCCGAGCTGGCCGGGCTGAAGGTCGACGAGGTCGACGCCGACCTGCACGAGTGGCGCTACGGCGAGTACGAGGGGGTGAGCACGCCGCAGATCCGCGAGACGGTGCCCGACTGGACCGTCTGGACCCACCCTTCTCCCGGCGGGGAGTCCGGCGCCGAGGTCGCCGCCCGCTGCGACCGCGTCATCGCCCGGTGCCGCGAGCGCGGCGGACGCTCGCTGCTCGTCGCGCACGGACACCTGCTGCGGGTGCTGGCCGCCCGCTGGGTGGACGAACGGTATGACTTCGGCCGGCACCTGCTGCTCGACACCGGCACCGTCTGCGTGCTGGGTGACGACCGTGGCTCGCCCGTGCTGGTGCGCTGGAACGGCTGACGACGCTCACTCGCCGAGGACGCCCCAGCTCGTGAGGGTCTCGACGAGGCCGGGGGCGCACGGCAGCAGGCGGACGTCCGCCGCGGCGACCCACCGCGCCTCCGCGGCGTCGTCACCAGCCACGAGGGACCCGGCGGCCACGTCGCACGCGTAGTCGTGGATCTCGTACGTCACCCCGCCGCCACCGTCGCGCAGGACCGTGCCCACCTCGGCGCCTGGCACCACGTCCAGACCGGTCTCCTCAGCCAGCTCCCGGCGCAGCGCCTCCGCGTCGGTCTCACCCACCTCCACCCGCCCGCCGGGCAGCGACCAGGTGCCGACCGCCGGCTCCCGTCCACGCAGGACCAGCAGCAGCCGGCCGGACTCGTCACGCACCACCGCGCCCACACAGCGCACCCGCGGTCGGGCGGCCGCGCTCGCGGGCGGACGGGTGCGCATGCGTCCCATCTTGACGGGTCACAGGCGGTCGGTCACCGTCTGTGCATGCCGCCTGAGTCCGTGTGGTGCCCGCGCTGCGGGGCAGCGCTGGCGCCGGACCTTGAGACCGGGGAAGGCTGGGTATGCGGGCAGCACGGGCACGTACCCGGTCTGTACGGGTTCAGCGACCCGTCGGTGCACGCCCTGCTGAGGCATGTCGCCGCTACCGGCGCACCGACCTGGCTGCCGTGGCCCCTGCCGGAAGTGTGGTCAGTAGCGGGGGTGGGCAGAGCGGTGGAGCAGACGACCGTCGGCACCGTGCTGGCACTGTCCGGCACCGACCCGCTCGGTGGTCCGGGTGACCTCGTGCTGGTCGCGGAGGAGCCGGGCGTCGGCCTCGGCGCCCACTACGCCGGGCTCGTCTCGCCTGACCCGGGACCGGTCGTGGTCGCCCGGCCGGCGGATGCCCGGATCACCGTCGGTGGACACCCCACGCCGTTGTGGTTCGTCGACTCCGGCGACGACCGGCAGGTGTGCGTCGGCGAGGCAGGTGGATGCTGGTTCTGGCTGGTCGCCTGGCCACCGCTGGCCGCTGCCGCGGTGCTGATGGAGGCCCCGACCGTCGTCGACCTGCGGCGGCTGGTCGGCGAGCTCGAGCTGCTCCCGCTGACCGGCCTCTCCCCACGGCTGCACCCCGCGCCTGGGTGACGATCCGCGAGTTGCGCAGGGGGTGCTGCGCCCTCCCCCTCCCGAAACGTGACGATCCGCGGGTTGTGCAGGGTGCTGCGCCCTCCCCCTCCCGAAACGTGACGATCCGCGAGTTGTGCAGGGGTGCTGCGCCTCGCTCTCCCCCCGAGGGTGGCGATCCGCGAGTTGTGCAGGGGTACTAGCGGTGAAAGTCGCAGTTGGCCGTCAGCCGAATCTCACCTTCAGCGCGGTCCGGGCGCGGGTCGGCACCACGGGGTGGGTCGCACCGACGGGTCACGCTGCCGTGCCGCGTCGCCGGCGACCACCATCCGCTCGAGCAGTTGCTCAAACTGCGCCGGTGGCGTGGTGTGGCAGCCCAGTTCGTGATTCACCTTGCCGGTGCCGTGGTAGTCGCTCGCGCCGGTCGCGACCAGGTTGAGATCGCCTGCCAGCATCGCCAGCTGGGCTGCGTCCTCGGCGGAGTGGTCCTGGTGCCAGGCCTCGAGACCGGTCAGTCCGTCAGCGACCAGCGACGCCACCGTGTCCGGGGTGAGCACGCGTCGGCTTGCCCGCGCCCACGGGTGGGCCACGACGCTGACCCCGCCGGCCGAGGCGACCAGACCGAGCATTGTGCGGAGCGGCGCGGATCGGCGGTTGACGTACGCCGGCCGGCCGGGCGACAGATAGCGGTCGAACGCCTCGGTACGGTCAGCGACATGCCCTGACGCGACAAGGGCGTCGGCCACGTGGGGCCTGCCCACCGCAGTCGCGTGGCCACTCACGGCGCGAATGTCCTCTTCGCTGACGCTGATGCCCAGGCTGCTCAGCTGGCTAAGGATGGCGGGGAGCCTTGATGTGCGTCCTGCCAACACCGCCGACAACTCGTCATGCAGTCCCGCGTGCTCCGGATCGACGCCGTAGGCCAGCAGGTGGACCGCCCGGCCTTCGAGGACACAGGAGATCTCCATGCCGGGAAGGAAACCGATACCTGCCACCCGGGCGGCATCGGCCGCCTCTGCCCAGCCGGCCGCGCTGTCGTGATCGGTGAGCGCGACGACGTCCAGACCCGCGGCGGCGGCAGCCTGCATCACGCCGGCCGGACTGTCCGTCCCGTCGGAGCGTTGCGAGTGGGTGTGCAGGTCGGCACGCACCCGCAGAGGGTAAGCGACGGCGCTGCGTTGCCTCCGCGCCCCACATCCGGGTTGGTCCGCGACCTGTAAACGTGGTCCTCCCGCCGCCCGTACGCGCTGGTCCGCGACTTGTGCGATCGGGAGCTCCTGCACGACTCGCGGATCGTCGCTTGGGGAGGGGCGGGAAGTCCTGCACAACTCGCGGATCGTCGCTTGGGAGGGGCGGGAGGTCCTGCACAACTCGCGGATCGTCGCTTGGGAGGGGCGGGAGGTCCTGCACAACTCGCGGATCGTCGCCTGGGGGGCGCCTCAGCCACGTCGGCTGAACCGCTCGGCGGCGGAGGGTGGGGTGAGGCGAGCCAGCCGGGTCAGCACCTGGTAGCGGCGGGACGGCACCGAGACGATGACCCCGCGGCTGAGGTCGGTCAGGGCGTCTCGCACCACCCGGTCGGCGTCGAGCCACATCCAGCGGGGCACGCTGCTCACGTCGACCTGCATCCGTTGGTGGAACTCGGTCCGCACGAGGCCCGGGCACAGCACCATGGCCCGCACGCCCCGCCGGCGGTGCCTGACGGAAAGCCAGCGGGTGAAGCTGACCAGCCACGCCTTGTGCGCCCCGTAGGTCCCGCGCGGCACGAACGCCGCAACGCTGGCCACGTTGAGCACCGCGCCGCGCCTGCGGTCGAGCATGCCGGGCAGCGCGGCATGGCACAGCCGCATCGGAGCGCGCACCATCAGGTCGAGCGAGACGTCCTCGTCGGCCACCGGTGTGGCCAGGAACGAGGTGCGGGTCCCGTGGCCGGCGTTGTTGACCAGCAGGTCGATCGCCTCCTCGCGCAGCATCTCGGCCACCCGCTCGGTCCCGTCGTCGGTCGCGAGGTCGGCCGGCACGACCCGCACCTCACCGCCGTACGCGGACAGCAGCTCCTCGGCGACGCGGTCCAGGCGGTCCTCGTCACGGGCGACGAGGACGAGGTCGTCGCCCCGCGCAGCCAGCGCCCGCGAGAACGCCAGCCCGATCCCCGCTGTGGCACCGGTCACGAGTGATGTCTGGGTCCGCGGCGGCACGCCCCCAGCATCTCAGCCACAGGATCCGGCAGTATGGCCGCATGGTCACCACGCTCGCCGTCGCAAACCAGAAGGGGGGCGTGGCCAAGACCACCACAGTGGCCTCGCTGGGAGCGGCGCTGGTCGAGCTCGGGCAACGGGTCCTGCTGATCGATCTCGACCCGCAGTCGTGCCTCACGTTCTCCCTCGGGCTCGACCCCGAGGACCTCGACAAGTCGGTGCACCAGGTGCTGCTCGGCGACGTGGGGATGGACGCGGTGCTGGTGACCGTCGACGAGGGGCCCGACCTGTTGCCGGCCACCATCGACCTGGCCGCGGCGGAGATGCAGCTGCTGACGCGCACCGGCCGGGAGCACGTGCTCCGCGTCGCGCTGGAGGAGGCGTCCGGCGACTACGACTGGGTGCTCATCGACTGCCCGCCGTCCCTGGGGGTGCTCACGGTGGCCGCACTGGCCGCTGCCGACCAGGTCCTGGTACCGCTGCAGTGCGAGACGCTCTCACATCGCGGCGTCGGGCAGCTGCTTGACACCGTCCACGACGTCCGCCGCTTCGCCAACCCGGCTCTCGGGGTCCTCGGCGTCCTGCCCACGCTGTACGACGGACGTACGTCGCACTCCCGCGCGGTGCTCGACACCATCTCCAGCACCTACGACCTCCGGGTGCTCGAACCGCCGGTGCCGAAGACGATCCGATTCGCCGAGGCGCCGGCCGTGGGCCGTTCGATCCTGTCGACGGCGCGGCGCCACCGGGGGGCCCAGGCCTACCGCGAGCTGGCCCAACAGCTGATCGGAGCAGGCGCCCCCACCCGCAGCGGTTGACGCAGACCCGGCAACGCCCCACACCGCACCCGCCTCCACACCGGCCTGTCCACGACGGTCTGTCCACACCGGCCTGTCCGCGCCCGCCCGGCGGCCCCAGTCACACTAGAGTGGACGCGATGAGCCGACACCGGGACGACGGTATGCGTCTCCGCCCAGCCCGGGCGGTCGGTTTCGCGGTCTCACTGGCCCTCACGCTGCTGGCCGTGGTCGGAGCGGCCGGGCTGCTCCCCACCGCGTCCGTGGCCGGCGTGGGCAGCTCCCAGCCTCCGCCGTCGGCATCCGGTGCGCAGCCGTCACTGCAGCCGGTGGCCGGTCTCGAGGAGCAGCTGCATGCGCTTGCTCCGGCCGCCGAGCGGACCCACCGGCGCGCTGACCAGCGCGTCGACAAGCAGTCCGGCCAGCGGAGCGACAAGCCCACCGATCATCAGGCACCACCGCCCGCACGGTCCGGCAGCGGACGACGCGTCGTCTTCGACATGTCGGCCCAGCAGGTGTGGCTCGTACGCGACGGAGGGTCCGTCCTCGACACGTACCCGGTCTCTGGCAGCACCACGGACAACCTGAAACCGGGCCGCTACGCCGTCTATTCGCGCTCGGAGCGGGCCACCAGCTACGACTACGCCAGCACGATGCGGTGGATGGTCCGCTTCACCGAGGGCGCACGTGCCGCGATCGGCTTCCACTCCATTCCCCGCGACCTCTCAGGGGAACCGCTGCAGACCGTCGGCCAGCTGGGCACTCCGCAGTCGCACGGGTGCATCCGACAGCGACCGCGGGATGCCAAGACGCTGTGGGACTTCGCCGCCCTCGGCACCCGGGTGGTCGTCGTCCGCTGAGGTGCCGGTGGGCGGTACGGCTGAGGCCTCGGCCGTACCGACCCGCTGCTCAGCCGGTGCTGGCGGGCGGCTGCTCGCCAGCGCTGCTGCTGCCACTGCTGCGTCGGCGACGCCGACGACGCTGGCCGCCGTCACGGGCCGCCGAGCTGTCAGTCGTCGTCGACGTCCCGCCCGACGACTCAGGGGTCGCGCCGTCCACCACGGGCTGACCGCCGCGAGTGCGCTGTCGCTGGCGGGTGCGCCTCGGCCGATCGCTCCGGCCGCCGGACGGGGCCTCCGTACGCCGCTCGGACGAGCCGGAGGTCGCGCGGGGCGGGATGTCGGCAGCCGGCAGCAGCCGCCCGGTCACGCCGGGGGGGATTCCGAGGTCGTGGAACAGGTGCTGGGAGGTGGAGTAGGTCTCCTCCGGCTCGTCGAACGGCAGGTCCAGCTCGGCCGCGATGACCTTCCACCGGGCGAGGTCGGCCCAGTCCACGAAGGTCACGGCGATACCGCTGGCACCTGCGCGGCCGGTGCGGCCGATCCGGTGCAGGTACGTCTTGGAGTCATCGGGGCAGTGGTAGTTGATCACGTGGCTGACGCCGTCGACGTCGATGCCTCGCGCGGCCACGTCAGTGGCCACCACGACCTGGACCCTGCCGTCGCGGAACCGCGTCATCGCCTTCTCCCGCGCCACCTGTGCCATGTCGCCGTGCAGCGGTGAGGCGGGGAAGCCGCGCTCGGACAGGTCGTCGGCGACGCGCTGGGCAGCCCGCTTGGTCCGCGCGAAGATCAGCACCTTGCCGAGGTCAGCGGCCTGCAGGATGCGTGCCACCACCTCGGGCTTGTCGAGGTCGTGGGCGCGGTAGACGAACTGGGCCGTGGTGGGGACCGTCTGGCTGTCCGACGACGACTCGGCGCGGATGTTGACCGGGTGGCGCATGTGCGTGCGCGCCAACGAGACGATCGCGGCCGGCATGGTCGCTGAGAACAGCATCGTCTGCCGGGTCTCAGGAGTCTTGGCGATGAGCTTCTCGACGTCGGGCAGGAACCCGAGGTCGAGCATCTCGTCAGCCTCGTCGAGCACCAGCACCTTGACGTGGCTGAGGTCGAGCGCACGCCGGTTGGCCAGGTCGAGCAGGCGCCCGGGGGTGCCCACGACGATCTCGACGCCGCGCTCGAGCGCCTCCAGCTGCGGCTCGTACGGGACACCGCCGTAGATCGTGACGCTGCGGGTGCCGCGGTGCTTCGCGGCGGTCTCGAGGTCGGTGGCGACCTGGAGCGCGAGCTCACGGGTCGGCGCGACCACCAGCGCCTGCGGCTTGCCGGGTGCCGCCAGCTGGTCGTAGTCGGGGTCGTGCCCGGACACCGTGCGCTGCAACGCGGGAATGCCGAAGGCGAGCGTCTTGCCGGTCCCGGTGCGGGCCTGGCCGATCATGTCGGTGCCGAGAAGGGCGATGGGAAGCGCCATCTCCTGGATGGGGAAGGCCGACGTGATGCCCACCTCGTCCAGGGCGCTGGTGATCTCGGCGCTCACGCCGAGCTCGGAGAAGCTGGTCAGGATGTCCTCGTTTCAGGGAGGTGCTCGCGGCGCCACCGCCCCGTGCGGGCAGGGCGCACGCTGCGCGTCACCCCGAGTCTACGCCGACGCTCCCTCAGCCCGGACCCCGCTGCACCCGACACCCCGGCAGTACGCTGCCCGCATGTCCCCAGCCGGCGACCAGGTCAGCACCGAGAACAGCCCCGGTGACCGTGCCGACGGCACCGGTCATGACGGGGCAGCCGACTCCACAGTCGACACCGGAGTCGACCCGGGAGCCGAGCCCCGAGCCGAGCCCGAGCTGCCCCCCGCATTCGCGGATCCCGCGTACGCCGAGGCTGTCGTGGATTTGCTGGGAGCACTGGCCTACGGCGAGCTCACCGCCTTCGACCGGCTGGCCGAGGACTCCACGACCGCGCCGACGATGGCCGACAAGGCCGCACTCGCGGCGATGGCCTGCGCGGAGTTCGGGCACTTCAGCCGACTCCGGGACCGGCTCGAGCAGCTCGGGGCCGACCCGTACGACGCGATGGCGCCGTTCCGCGAGACCTTCGACCGTTTCCACACCAACACGAAGCCGAAGAACTGGCTCGAGAGCCTGATCAAGGCGTACGTCGGCGACGGGCTGGCCGGCGACTTCTACCGCGAGGTGGCGGCCTACCTGGACGAGCAGACCCGTGCGCTGATCCTGGACGTCCTCGACGACTCGGGGCACTCCGCCTTCGCGGTGGACAGGGTCCGGACCGCGATCGCCGAGGACCCCAGGGTCGGTGGACGGCTCGCGCTGTGGGGCAGGAGGCTGGTGGGAGAGGCGATCACCCAGGCGCAGTCGGTGGCCACCGAGCGCGACGCGCTCGCCGCGCTGCTGGCCGGTGGGGTGGACCGCCCCGGCATGGACCTGGCCGCGATCGGGCGGATGTTCGCCCGCCTCACCGAGAACCATGCGCGGCGCATGGCGGCACTGGGTCTGTCGTCCTGACGTCTGTCGTCCGGACGCGGCACCAGGGCAGAGTCAACGGCGGAACGAGTCGGCGCGGCGGGCCCGGCGGGCGCAGCGGGAGGTCAGCGGATGGCGCCGAAGCCCACCTTGCGCACCGTGCCCTCGCTGATGTCCACGTAGGCGAGCGACACCGTCGGCACCACCACCCGGCGGCCGCTGCGGTCGCTGAGGACCAGGATGCCCGAGTCGTCGGTCAGGGCCTTCTCGACGGCCGTGGCCACATCGTCGCCGGACTGGTCGGAGTCCAGCACCAGCTCGCGGTTGGCGTTCTGCACGCCGATCCTGACCTCCACGGTCACTCCTGTCTCGATGTCTACCGGCGGCGGGCAGGTCACCTGCTCCTGGCCGCCTCACTGACCCCGACTGTAGCCAGGCTGGTCAGTCGACCCCACCGTCGGTGGCATCGTGCCGCGGGTAGCCGCTGATCCCGCGCCACGCCAGCGTCGAGACCAGCGCCACGGCCTCGGCCGGCTCGACCGGGTGGTCGGAGCCGGTCAGGTAGCGCGCGCTGACCTGGGCCATGCCGACGAGGCTGACCGCGAGCAGCTCTGACTGCGCCTCGGGCAGGCCGGTGTCGTCGCGGATCACGGTGGCGATGGCGGCGGCGTTGGCGGCCGTCACCCGCTCGACCCGCTCGCGTACGGCCGGCTCGCTGGTGAGATCGGACTCGAAGACCAGGCGGAACGCGGCCTTGTCGTTGGCCACGTAGGTGTAGAACGCCTGCATCGTCGCCACGACGCGTTCCTTGTTGTCGTCGGTGGACGCCAGCGCCGTCCGCACGTCGGCCACGACCGCCTCGCAGGAGATGTCGAGAAGCGCCAGGTACAGCTCGAGCTTGCCCGGGAAGTGCTGGTAGAGCACCGGCTTGGAGACCCCGGCCCGCTCGGCGATGTCGTCCATGGCGGCGGCGTGGTAGCCCTGCGCGACGAACACCTCCAGCGCCGCGTCGAGGAGCTGGGCGCGCCGCGCGCTGCGGGGCAGCCGGCCACGTCGCGGGACGGCCTCTCGCACTGGCGCGCGCTCGGTCACCCGGGCAGCGTACCGATGGGTGGGACGACCGTCTTCCGACCGGAGCCGCCGCCGATGATGGGGGAACAGCGGGCTCGTCGCCTCGGTTGCACCCTTACGGCGCGGACGAGACCCGCCGAAGCGTACGAGGAGGATGTGCTGGTGACCGACACGGGAACTGCACCGCTGGCCCCGACCCGGCTCCCGCCGCTGGTCGAACCGGCGGCCGAGCTGACGATCGACGAGGTGCGCCGCTACAGCCGCCACCTGATCATCCCCGACGTCGGGATGACCGGACAGAAGCGGCTGAAGAACGCGAAGGTCCTCGTGATCGGCGCCGGCGGGCTCGGCAGCCCTGCCCTCCTGTACCTCGCCGCGGCGGGAGTCGGCACGCTGGGCATCGTCGAGTTCGACGAGGTCGACGAGTCGAACCTGCAACGCCAGATCATCCACGGGCAGGGCGACATCGGGAAGTCGAAGGCGCTGTCGGCCAAGGAGTCCGTCGCCGAGACCAACCCCTACGTGAACGTCGTCGTCCACGACGAGCGGCTCGAGAACGACAACGTCCTCGACATCTTCCGCCAGTACGACCTGATCGTCGACGGCACCGACAACTTCGCGACCCGCTACCTGGTCAACGACGCCGCGGTGCTGCTCGGGAAGCCGTACGTCTGGGGATCGATCTACCGCTTCGACGGGCAGGCGTCGGTGTTCTGGGCCGAGCACGGCCCGCAGTACCGCGACCTGTACCCCGAGCCGCCGCCGCCGGGCATGGTCCCCTCGTGCGCCGAGGGTGGAGTTCTCGGTGTCCTGTGCGCCTCCATCGGCTCGATCATGGTCAACGAGGCCATCAAGCTGATCTGCGGCATCGGCGATCCACTGATCGGCCGGCTGATGGTGTTCGACGCGCTGGAGATGAGCTACTCCGAGCTCAGGATCCGCAAGGACCCCAACGCCGAGCCGATCACCGAGCTGATCGACTACGAGGCGTTCTGCGGCGCCATCAGCGACGAGGCCGCCGAGGCCGCGGCCGGATCGACCATCTCGGTGACCCAGCTCGCCTCGATGCTCAAGGAGCGCGACGAGGGCAGCCGCGACTTCACCCTGGTCGACGTCCGCGAGCCCACGGAGTACGAGATCAACCGCATCCCGGGCTCGGTGCTCATCCCCAAGGGCGACTTCCTGTCCGGGGTGGCTCTGGAGCAGCTGCCCCAGGACAAGCCGGTGGTGCTGCACTGCAAGTCGGGACAGCGCTCGGCCGAGGCGCTGGCGGTGGTCAAGGGGGCCGGCTTCTCCGACGCCGTGCACGTCGGCGGTGGCGTGGTGGCCTGGGTGAACCAGATCGACCCGAGCCAGCCGGCGTACTGACCGGCCTGCGCTGCCGTTCCCGCCCTGCCCCTGGCCTGCCAGGGTGAGGGTCGTGGACGAGGCGTACGTCGAGGCGGTGCTGCGCCGGGTCGAGCAGGTGCCGCCGGGCCGAGTCACCACCTACGGGGAGCTCGCGGACGCCGTGGGCCGCGGCGGTCCCCGCCTCGCCGGGCGGGTGATGTCGCAGTACGGCGCCGCGGTGCCCTGGTGGCGGGTGGTGCGTGCCGACGGCAGCGCGCCCGACTTCCTGCGGAGGTCCGCCGCCCGGCACTGGCGGGCGGAGGGCACGCCGCTGCTGGAGCGACGGGACGGGACGACCCGGGTGGACCTGCGCCGGGCTGCGGTGCAACTGGCTGCGGCGGCAGAGTCGGGCTCGGGGCCGGTCCCGGCCGCTGACCAGCCGGACCCGTGTGGGTGACCCACAGGACCCGTGCGGGTGACCCACCGAACGCGCTGGACGGGTCCACCGCGATGTCCGTGGGATCTGGTCTGATGAACCAGGTGAGCGTCCGGTACGTGCTGCAGCCCCGTGCGGTGGCAGACACCCCCGGACCAGGTGGAGCGCAGGCGCGCGTGCCCGTCCTGGACGAGGACCAGCAGGCGGTGGTGGACCACGACGGCGGGCCCCAGCTGGTGCTGGCCGGCCCCGGGACGGGCAAGACCACGACGCTGGTCGAGTCCGTCGTCGACCGCGTGGAGCGGCGCGGCCTGCGCGCCGACCAGGTGCTCGTACTGACGTTCAGCCGCAAGGCGGCCGACGAGTTGCGCACCCGGATCACCACCCGCCTGGGGCGGACCACCAGCGGTGCGGTGGCCATGACCTTCCACGCCTTCTGCTACGCACTGGTGCGGCGCTTCTCGCTCACCCAGTCCGCCCAGCACCCCGACCCGGTCGACGAGCCCGAGGAGGGCCCCGGAGGTCAGCTGGTCCTGCCGCTCGGCGCCGACCCCGAGCCGCTGTGGTGGCGCCCGCCCACGCTCGTCTCCGCGCCCGAGCAGGACGTGCGCATCCGCGAGCTGCTGCTCGGGTCGGCACCGACGCCCAGCGTGACCGGTGACGTCAGCACCGCCATCGACTGGCCGCGGGGGCTGTACCCGGCGCTGCGCACCCGGGGGATGGCGCGCGAGCTGCAGGCGGTGCTCGCCCGGGCGCGGGCGCTGGGGCTCGACCCCGACCAGCTGGCCGCGATCGGGCGGCGCGACGGGCAGCCGGCCTGGGTGGCCGCCGCCGACTTCTTCGCCACGTATCTCGACGTCTTCGACGCGCAGGGCCTGCTCGACTACGGCGAGCTGGTGCACCGGGCGCTGCTGATCGCGCGCGACCCCGCACAGCAGCAGCAGCTGCGCTCGGAGTTCCGCTACGTCGTGGTCGACGAGTTCCAGGACACCGACCCGGCACAGGTGGCCCTGCTCCAGGCGCTGGCCGGTGACGGGCACGACCTGTTGGTCGTCGGCGACCCCGACCAGTCCATCTACGCCTTCCGCGGTGCCGACGTCTCGGGGATCCTGCGCTTCCCCTCCGACTTCCGACGCCGCGACGGCCGGCCCGCCGAAGTACGCGCGTTGCAGTCGACCCGCCGGTTCGGGCCCGCCATCCTGGCTGCTGCCCGTTCGGTGAGCGGACGCCTTCCGGTCCCGGCACTGGCTGACCCCGACGAGTTCGCCCGGTTCCGCGCGCCGCGGTCCGTCGAGCCCGCGTACGGCGACGGCCGCGTCGAGGTGCGCCTGTTCGCCTCGGCCTCGGCCGAGGCCGAGCAGGTCGCCGACCTGCTGCGCCGGGCCCACGTGGAGGACCACGTCCCGTGGGCCGAGATGGCCGTGCTCGTGCGGTCCGGCCGGGCCTCGATCCCGCGGCTGCGCCGGGCGTTGACGACGGCCGGAGTCCCGGTCGAGGTGGCCGGTGACGAGGTGCCGCTGCGCAGCGAGCCCGCCGTACAGGTGCTGCTGCAGGCCCTGCGGGTCATCGGCCGCCTGCACCGCGCTGCGCCGGGGAGCACCACCGACAACGACGGGTTCTTCGGCGGGGCAGGGCCCACGCTGGTCCGTCCGGATGAGGCCGAGGCGCTGCTGGTGTCGCCACTGGGCGGGCTCGACCCGGGCGCGGTCCGGCGGCTGGCGCGTCGGCTGCGCCGCCACGACCGCGACGAGCATGCCGACGCGCGGCTGCCGCGCCCCTCGGCGCGGCTCCTCGCCGAGGCGTTGGCCGATCCCTCGATGCTGCTGGCGGTCGGCGGGCCTGAGGCCGAGCGCGCCGGCCGGCTCGCCCGGCTGCTGGCCGACGGGGCCCGGCTGCTCGACGCCGGCGGCTCGGCCGAATCGGTGCTGTGGCACGTGTGGGAGGGGTCGCGCTGGCCCGAGCGGCTCAGGGAGGCCGCCTGCCCGCCGGTCGCGTCGGTCCTGTCCGCAGTGTCGGCTCCGACCGCTCGGTCGGCCGCCGTCCGGGCGGGGCACCGTGACCTCGACGCGGTGGTGGCGCTCTTCGATCTGGCCGCTCGGGTCGAGGAGCGTCAGCGGGGGCTCGGCCTGCAGGCCTTTCTCGACGAGATCGACGAGCAGCAGATCCCCGCCGACACCCTCGCCGAGCAGGGCGTGCGCGGTGACGGCGTCCGGCTGCTGACCGCGCACCGCGCCAAGGGTCTGCAGTGGCGCCTGGTGGTGGTGGCCGGCGTGCAGGACGGCTCCTGGCCCGACCTGCGCCGGCGCGGCACGCTGTTGCATGCCGACCGGATCGACCGCGAGGAGAGCCCACCGGACCCGGGCCCAGGCCCCGGCCGGGGCCGGCCGGGCGTCACCGCGCTGCTGGCCGACGAGCGCCGGTTGTTCTACGTGGCCGTCACCCGCGCCCGGGAGCGTGTCGTCGTCACGGCCGTCGCCAGCCCGAGCGAGGGCGGGGACCAGCCCTCCCGGTTCGTGCATGAGCTTGGGGTGGCGGTGCCGGCCGTTCCGGAGGGACGGCCCCGGCGACCGCTCTCGCTACCCGGGCTGCTCGGGGAGCTGCGCGCCATGGCCGAGGCCACGGACGACGCCGGGGTGCGCCGCGAGATCGCGCTCCGCATCTCCCGCCTGGCTGTGGCCGGAGACGCTGGGGTGGGTGCGCGCCCCGACGCCTGGTGGGGTGTGCGCGACGTCACCCGCGCCGACACCCCGGTACGCCCGGCCGACCAGCCGTTGGCGCTGTCTGCCAGCGCCGTCGACTCCGTGGTCGGCTGCCCGCTGCGGTGGTTCCTGACCCGGGAGGCGGGTGGCATGCGCGCCAGCACGGTCGCGCAGGGCTTCGGGAGCCTCGTGCACGGCCTCGCGGAGGCCGTCGTCCGCGGTGAGGTGACCCCTGATGTGGACGCGATGGTCGCGCATCTGGACCGCGTATGGGACCAGCTGGACTTCGCCGTGCCCTGGGCCTCGGCGGCCGAACGGCTGGAGGCCGAGCGGGCGGTGGCGCGGTTCGTCGCCTGGCACACGGCCGAGCGGGGTCGCGAGGTGCTGGCCGCCGAGCACGAGTTCCGGGTCACTCTCGGCGTCGGCGACGACGAGGTGACGCTGCGCGGGTCGATGGACCGGCTGGAGAGGGACGAGCAGGGGCGAGTCGTGGTCGTCGACTTCAAGACCGGCAAGCACCCTCCGCGCGAGATGGACGTGCCCGCCCACCCGCAGCTCGGCGTCTACCAGATCGCGGTACGTTCCGGCGCCGCCACGGAGCTGCTCGGCGACGAGGCACCGGACGGCGACGCCGCCGTCGGGGGAGCCGAGCTGGTGCATCTGCGCAGCGAGACGCGGGGAAGGGTCAAGGTGCAGCACCAGCCGCCACCGGCCGACAGCGCCGCCTGGGCGGGCGACGAGCAGTTGGCCGGTGTCGTGCGCACCATCCGGGCCGAGTCCTTCCCGGCTACACCCGGCCTTTCGTGCACATACTGCGACGTACGCACCAGCTGTCCGGCACAGCCCGAGGGCGCCAGCATCGTGTCGTCCGCCGGCCCGCTCGACCAGGACCCCGCCGCCCCCGTCGAGCCGGGGCCGTCGGGAGCGCGGGTGTCATGACCGTCCTCGAGATCTCCGCACCGGCGCTGCTGCGCGACGAGAAGCACCTCTGCGCCGTGCTGCAGACCGCATTCAGCCCCGACCAGATGGCCGCGATCACGGCTCCGCTCGAGCCCGGGCTGATCGTCGCCGGGGCAGGGTCCGGCAAGACCACCGTGATGTGCGCACGGGTGGTCTGGCTCGTCGGTCGGGGCCTGGTGCGACCGGACCAGGTGCTCGGGCTGACGTTCAGCCGCAAGGCCGCTGCCGAGCTGGCCACCCGCGTACGAGGCGCGTTGCACCAGCTGCTCCCTGCCCCCCGGCCGGTCGATCAGGCGGCCGGCACCCGCCTGGTGATCGCAGACTCGCGGAGCGTGCAGAGCGGCCAGAGTGAGGACAGCGGTGAGCCCACCGTGTCCACCTACCACGCCTATGCGGGGGGCCTCATCACCGAGCACGGGCTGCGACTGGGCTTCGAGCCCGACCTGCGGGTCGTCTCCGACGCGACCCGGTACCAGCTCGCCGCCCGGGTCGTCGGCGCGGCCGCCGGCCTGCAGACGTCGCTGTCGGGTCACCTGCCCACGGTCGTGCAGTACCTGCTGGACCTCGACGCCCAGCTGCAGGACCACCTCGTGCGCCCGGAGCAGGTCCGGGCCCATGCCCGGGTGCTGCGGGCGCAGCTCGCCGGCGAGAAGCAGCTCAAGGACGTGGTCAGGGTCGTCGACACCACCCGCTCCCGCGACGACCTGCTGGGACTGGTGGCGGCCTACCGGGAGGCCAAGGCCGACCTGGGCATCGCCGAGTTCGCCGATCAGATGGCGCGAGGTGCCCGGCTGGCGATCGAGTGCCCCGAGGTGGGCCAGGCGGAGCGCGAGCGGTTCAGGGTCGTGTTGCTCGACGAGTACCAGGACACGTCGGTGTCCCAGCGGCGGATGCTGCAGGGGCTGTTCAGCGGCCCCGGCGGCGCCGGCCACCCGGTGACCGCGGTCGGCGATCCCTGTCAGGCGATCTACGGGTGGCGCGGAGCCTCGGCCGACAACATCGACGCGTTCGGTGCTCACTTCCCCCGCGCCGACGGCCGGGAGGCACGGCGCCACCAGCTGCTCGTGAACCGCCGGTCCACGCCGGAGGTGCTGGCGCTGGCCAACACGCTCGCCGGCCCGCTGTACGACGCGCATCCCGCGGCCGAGCCGCTGACAGCGCCGCCCGCCGCGGCTCCCGGCGCGGTCCGTGCCACGCTGCACGCCACCGTGGCCGATGAGGTGGAGTGGGTGGCCGACGAGGTACGACGCCTGCATGCCCGGCACACCGAGGCGGACTCTCGGGCGGGAGGCCCCGACTCCGCCTGGTCGGACATCGCGGTGCTCGTGCGAGACCGCAACGAGGTGGCCGAGCTCGCCAGGGCGCTGCGCCGCCGCCACGTGCCGGTCGAGGTGGTGGGGCTGTCCGGCCTGCTCTCGCAGCCGGAGGTCGCCGACGTGCTCGCGACCCTCCGGGTCGTGCACGAGCTCACCGCCAACGCCGATCTGCTGCGGCTGCTCACCGGCCCGCGCTGGCGGATCGGGGTCCGTGACCTGGCCCTGCTGGGTGAGCGGGCGCACGACCTCGTCGACGCCGACCGCGGTGGCCCCAGCGGGTTGCGGGACCGCCTCGACCTCGCTGTGCGCGGCAGTGACCCCACCGACGTGGTGGCGCTGGCGGACGCACTGTCCGACCCGGGTGACAAGCCGTACTCCGCCGATGCGCGGAGGCGCTTCGGCCTGCTGGCCGCCGAGCTCGATTCGCTGCGCCGCCATGCCGGCGAGCCGCTCGTCGAGCTGGTGCGCCGCACCGTGGACGCGCTCGGGCTCGAGGTGGAGCTGGCCGCTACTCCCGGACCCGACTCCGAGCAGGCACGCGACAACCTGGCACTGTTCGTGGACGCCGTCGCCGAGTTCGCCGGCGCCGAGGTCGGGGCATCCCTGCCCGGTCTGCTGGCCTATCTCGACGCCGAGCTGCAGTTCGCCAAGGGCATGTCCGTCGCCGAGCCCGCGCTCACCAACGCGGTGACGCTGCTGACGGTGCACTCGGCCAAGGGGCTGGAGTGGCGGTCGGTGCTGGTGCCCTTCTGCTCGGCGCGGTCGTTCCCGTCCTCGCAGCCACGGGCGCGCTGGCAGTGGGTGGCCTCCGAGGTGCCGTGGCCACTGCGCGGCGACGCTCCCGCGCTGCCGGCCCTCGACACCTGGACCACGGCCGGGATCGACGCCTTCAAGCGGGACTGCCAGCAGGTCGACCTGCTCGAGGAGCGGCGGCTCGTCTACGTGGCGGTCACCCGTGCGAGGTCGGAGGTCGTGCTGAGCGGTCACTGGTGGGGACGCACGCAGGAGCGACCGCGCGGGCCCTCGCTCTTCCTCGACGAGACCCGACAGCACCTGCAGAGCGTCGGCGCGATCAGCGATGACGACCCCTGGTCCGCCGAGGAACCCGCCGGCGACGAGGCCAACCCCATGGTCGTGGGCAGGGCACCGGTCGGGTTCCCCGGTGCGCTCGACGCCGATCTGCTCGGGCGGCGGCGCCGGGTGGCCGAGGTCGTGACCGAGGCCATGTCCGGCGACGGATCACCGGGCGTGGGCCGGGGCCACGACGGCGTGGGCATCTCCCGGGTCGGCCCCGCCGACCGCGAGCGGCTCGCCCGCCTCGGCGAGCTCGACCGCGAGCTCGACGCCCTGCTGGCGGAGGCGCGTGCCCCCCGCGCCGACGAGGTGCCGGTACGGCTGCCCGCCACCGTCTCGGCGACGCTGCTGGCGCGGCTGCGCGACGACCCCGGTTCGGTCGCGCGCGATCTCGTCCGGCCCATGCCACGGCGCCCGTCGGCCGCGGCACGCTTCGGTGTCCGCTTCCATGCCTGGGTCGAGCGCCAGGCCGGGCAGCCGGCACTGCTCGACCCGAACGAGATCCCGGGGCGTGGCGAGTCCGACATCGATGACGACGCCGAGCTCGCCGACCTCATCGAGCGGTTCCGTCGCGGTCCGTACGGCGAGCGGGTGCCGCACGCGGTCGAGGCGCCGTTCCAGCTGGTGCTCGCCGGTCAGGTGGTCGCCGGCCGAATCGACGCCGTCTACCGGCAGCCGGACGGCTCCTACCAGGTCGTCGACTGGAAGACCGGCCGCGGTGAGGCGCCCGACCCGTTGCAGCTGGCGGTGTACCGCCTTGCGTGGTCCGAGCTCGCCGGGATACCGCTCGACCAGGTGAGCGCGGTCTTCTGCCACGTGCGCACGGGTCGCGTGGTCGAGCCGCCGGACCTCCCGGGGCGGGCCGGGCTGGAGGCAGTGCTGCTCGCCGGTTGAGCCGCGGGCCGGGCAGCCGGCGGGCGGGTCAGGGGCAGGCCATCAGGGCAACGGTGTGGCCAGCATCGCTTCCAGGGCGATCTCGACCATGTCGCCGAACGTCTGCTCACGCTCCTGCGACGACGTCTGCTCACCGGTCTTGACGTGGTCCGAGACGGTGCACACCGCGAGGGCCTGTCGCCGGTACCCCGCCGCCAGGGTGTACAGCGCGCTCGCCTCCATCTCCACCGCGATCACGCCGTGCTCGATGAGGATGTCGGTCAGCTCGGGACGCGGGTGGTAGAAGGAGTCGCTCGTGAACACCTGCCCCACCACCGGGTTGTCGCCCTTGGCGACGGTGGCGTCGTACGCCGCCCGCAGCAGGTCGAAGGACGCGGTCGCCGCGTAGTCGAAGCCGTGGAAGCGGTGCCTGTTCATCGACGCGTCGGTGGCGGCGCTGATCGCCAGCACGACGTCGCGCAGGTTCAGGTCGAGGCTCAGCCCGCCGCAGGAGCCCACGCGCACGAGCTGCTGCACGTCGTAGTCCCGGAACAGCTCGTTGGCGTAGATCGCCGCCGACGGCTGACCCATGCCGGACCCCTGCACGCTGACCGGCTCACCGCGGAACGTGCCGGTGTAGCCGAGCATGTTGCGCACCTCGGAGTAGCACGTCGCGTCGTCGAGGAACTTCTCGGCGATCCATCGGGCCCGGAGCGGGTCGCCCGGCATCAGGGTGCGGGCAGCGATCTGGCCGGGCGCGGCAGAGATGTGGATGCTCATGGGCCGCAGGCTATTCGGCGCCCCCGTAGGGTCTGCACGTGCCCAGCGCGGATCCCACCCCCGCCCCCGCCCCGGAGCCCACCTCCGAGCCCGCTCCCGCCCCACCGTTGGCGGTGACGGGACACGATCGTCACGGCGAGTGGCGCAAGGCCGACGACTGGTGGGCTCGTGTCGCCGCCGACCGGCGGTCCCGGGTGCTCGTGGTGGGCCACGGACGGGTGGCGACCGACGCCGGCCGCCTGCGGCGGCTGACCCCCGCCGAGGCTGCGGGGCTGGTGGTCCTCGAGCCCGGGGCGACCAGGCTGCTTCTGGGCGAGACCGCTGACGGACCCGTGGCGGCGATCGGGCTTCCCGAGGTGCCCGAGGAGCTCGAACCCGAGCACGCACGCGCGCTGACCCCGGCACTGGACGGGGTCGACGGAGGACTGGTCATGCACGCCCTGGGGCTGGAGAACTGGCACCGCACCCACCCCTGCTGCGCCCGCTGCGGCGCCCCCACCGAGGTCGCCCAGGCCGGGCACTCGCGCCGCTGCCGGGTCTGCCGGGCCCAGCACTTCCCCCGCACCGACCCCGCGGTGATCATGCTCGTCACCGACGACGACGACCGCGCCCTGCTCGGCCACTCGCCGGCGTGGCCGCAGCGGCGCTTCTCGACCCTGGCGGGCTTCGTCGAGCCGGGGGAGTCGTTGGAGGACGCCGTTCGCCGCGAGGTCGCCGAGGAGACGGCGGTGCCGGTGGACCAGGTCACGTACGCCGGCAGCCAGCCGTGGCCGTTCCCGGCGAGCCTGATGCTGGGCTTCGCCGCTCGGGCCACCGCGACCGAGATCACGGTCGACGGTGACGAGGTCGACGACGCGCGGTGGTTCACCCGCGCCGAGCTGTCCGAGCTGACCCGATCGGGCGACGTGGTCATCCCGGGGGGTGTGTCGATCTCCCGCTGGCTGATCGACACCTGGCACGGCGCGGGGCTGAGCGGCTCCTGGTGACGGTCGACTGCCTGCCCTGGGCTCTGACGCGCAGCCGGGCTCAGGCGGCGAGCTTGGCCTTGACCTGCACCAGCGAGGGGTTGGTCAGGGCGCTGCCGTCCTGGAACACCAGGGTGGGCACGGTCTGATTGCCGCCGTTGACGCGCTGGACGACCTCCGCTGCCTCCGGCTGCTGCTCGATGTCGACGATCTCGAACGAGATGCCCTCACGCTGCAGCTGCGCCTTGAGTCGGTGGCAGTACCCGCACCACGGGGTGGAGTACAAGGTCAAGAGCGCAGGCATCCAGTGTCCTCTCCAGCATCTACAGTGGGCTTACATTGTCAACGTCGGCTCCGGCTCACTATTCCGTGTGCAGCCGGCCACCGGTGCGGGTCACACCCGTCACCGTCCGCCCCGTACGAGAGGAACGGCCCCTGAGCGCGACGGAGCCCACTTCGCCGACCTCCGGCGGCAGCCCGCGGCTCTCGCCAGACGCGCTGTTGGCCGACCTCGACCCAGAGCAACGCGAGGTGGCGACCACACTCACCGGTCCGCTGTGCGTCGTGGCCGGGGCCGGCACGGGCAAGACCCGCGCGATCACCCATCGGATCGCCTACGGAGTGGCCACGGGCACCTACGCCTCTGAGCAGGTGCTCGCGGTGACGTTCACGAGCCGGGCCGCCGGTGAGATGCGCACCCGGCTGGCCGCGTTGGGCGCACCGGGGGTCCAGGCGCGCACCTTCCACTCCGCGGCGCTCCGGCAGGCCCGATACTTCTGGCCGAAGGTGTACGGCGGCGAGCTGCCCGAGCTCTCGGTGTCGAAGCTGCCGTTCCTCGGTGAGGCGGCACGTCGCGCCCGCGTCGGCACCGAACAGGCACTGCTGCGTGACCTCGCCGGCGAGATCGAGTGGGCGAAGGTCTCGAACTGCCGCCCCGACGACTACCCGCGGCTTGCTCCCGCGGCCGGCCGGGTGGTCGCCGGGCTGGACGCGGTGACGGTCGCGCACGTGTTCGCGGCGTACGAGGAGGTCAAGCGCGAGCGCGGGCGCTTCGACATGGAGGACCTGCTGCTCGCCGCGGTGGCCCTGCTGGACGACGACGACCGGGTGGCCGCCCAGGTGCGTCGCCAGTACCGCTGGTTCACCGTCGACGAGTACCAGGACGTCAGCCCCGTGCAGGTGGCGCTGCTGCGTCGTTGGCTGGGGAGCCGCGACGACCTGTGCGTGGTCGGTGACCCGTGGCAGACGATCTACACGTTCGCGGGTGCCTCCACCTCGCACCTGGCCGAGTTCTCCCGGCACTTCCCCGGTGGCGTGCGGCGCGAGCTCGTCCGCAACTACCGCTCCACGCCTCAGATCGTCGGTTTGGCCAACACCGTCGCCACCACCCGGGTCCCCTCCCAGCAGGGTGTCGTGCTGAAGGCGCAGCGGCCGGACGGGCCGACGGTGACGATGCTCGGCCAGCCCGACGAGGTCGCCGAGGCGGAGTGGCTCGCCACGGAGCTGACCCGACGTCGAGCCGCTGGGGCCACCTTGCGCGACATGGCGGTGCTCGTGCGCATCAACGCGCAGACCAAGGCCCTGGAGGAGGCGTTCGCCGCTCGCGGGATCGCGTACACACTCCGCGGCGCCGAGCGCTTCTTCGACCGGCCGGAGGTCCGGCAGGCGGTCACCCTGCTCCGCGGGGCTGCCCGCGCCGGCGAGGACGGTATGGCGGGAGCCCTCGTCGCGGACACCCTGGCGGTGCTGGCCACGATGAACCACGCGCCCGAGCCGCCGGCCGGCACGGGCCAGGTCCGGGACCGGTGGGAGTCCCTGCATGCTCTCGTCGCGACCGCCGAGGAGCTTGCCGCCACCGAGCCGGGCGCGGGACTGGGGAGTCTGGTGGCGGAGCTGGACCGGCGCATCCACGTGCAGGACGCACCGGTCGCCGAGGGCGTCACCGTGGCGACGCTGCACTCCGCCAAGGGCCTGGAGTGGGACGTGGTCGCGCTGGCGGGCATGCACGAGGGAGCCATGCCGATCGTGCATGCCACCACACCGGCTGCGGTGGAGGAGGAGCGGCGCCTGTTCTACGTCGGCATCACCCGGGCCCGGACCGAGCTGCTGATCTCCTGGGCGGCGACCCGTTCTCCCGGTGGCCGAGGCGCCCGCGGACCCACCCGCTTCCTCGACGCCGTGCTCGATCGTCCGGACGGATCGGGAGGGGGCCCGCGGAGCTCCACGAACGGCCCAGGCCGTCGCCGCGTCCGCCAGGCGGCGCAGTGCCGCGGCTGCGGCGTCCCGCTCCGCGGCGGCGCCCAGCTGAAGATCGGCCGCTGTGACGGCTGCCCGCCGACCTATGACGAGGCGGTGTTCGCTCGGCTGCGCGAGTGGCGCCGCCAGCAGGCGGGCGAGCAGAAGGTCCCTGCGTACTGCGTGCTCACCGACGCCACTCTCACCGCGATCGCCGAGCAGATGCCGGTCGACACCGTCGGGCTGGCGCGCGTCCCGGGTGTCGGCCGGGTCAAGCTCGACCGCTACGGCGATGACCTGCTGGACCTGCTGGCCCGGCCCGGAACAACTTCTCGTTAATTGCGTTGCACGTCTCCGGGAGCTGCGCGTACGCTCCTCTCACCGGCTGAACGTCGGCGCGCTCCGACAGACACCGAGGAGGTGGCCTGCATGATCACGATCTACGACGCGACTGTCGTCGCTCGCAAGCGGGCTGCCGTGCGCCGTATCGCGTCCACCCCGCTGTGCATCGGCGGCACCCGTATGCCCTCAGCCGCTCCGCGTGTGCGGACGACCACCGGCACGGATCTCGCCTTCGACGGCACCCCTGTGGGTTCACCTGCCTGGAGTCCACCGACCTGAGACTGCTCAGCTCGGCGCCTCCAGGCCGCGGAATCCATATCGGATTCCGCGGCCTTTGTCATTCCCGGGGTCGGCCGCCCCGAACCTCATCACCACAACGAAACCGGCCACAGGAGGTGGCACATGAGTACCAGCGTTCTCGAAGCGTTGGCGCCCGTGGGGCTCGACGAGATCGACCACAGCGTCTTGCCGTGCCGGGTCAACGATCCCGAGCTGTTCTTCGCGGAGACCCCGCAGGACGTCGAGATCGCCAAGGCGCTGTGCCTGGGCTGCCCCGTCCGTGCCGAGTGCCTCAACGGCGCCCGGGATCGTCGGGAGCCGTGGGGGGTGTGGGGCGGCGAGCTGTTCCTGCAGGGCGTCGTGATCCCCCGCAAGCGGCCCCGTGGCCGCCCGCGGAAGTCCGAGGTCGCGGCCTGAGCGCCGTCGACCACACCGACCCGACATCACCACCACGGAGCTGAACCTCTCCCATGACCCAGCACCAGCCGATCAGGAGCACCGAGATGAGCTTGTTGAACGAAGACCTGGCCCGCGCGCATAGTCGCGCCCTACTCGCGGAGTCGGCCGACCGCCGACTCGGCAACGAGCTGGCCATGGCGCGCCGGCTCGCGCGTCGCGCCGAGCGCAACGCGATGCGCGCCCGTCTGCACCTCGCCCGCCTCGTCTGAGGCCGGCGGTGGCAGGCTGGCGGACACTTCCACACTGCCCGTCAGGGAACTGGCAGGCAGCCCGGGCGATGCCCCGGTACCCCGAGGTACCGGGGCATCGCTGCGTTCGGACCCGGGTCAGCCAGAACCCGGCTCGGTCAGTCGGCGAAGCCGGGCAGCGAGTCCTCCAGCAGGCTCCGGAAGTCAGCCTCGGCCCCGAGCTGGGAGAGCACGCCGATGCCACCGATCCACACCCGGTGGATGAGCAGGTAGCTCGGCGGCATGTTGATCCGGGTCGCGGTTGCGAACGCCTCCTGACGCGGGTTGGCGATCCGCTCAGCCTGTTCGCGCATCCAGGCCCGGTTGAAGGTGAAGGTGGGGACCATGGCCGGCTCGATGAACGGCGTCAGGTAGTCACGCAGTACGTCGACGTCCAGGTCCACGCCGGGTTTGACGAACCCCTCGTCGCGCAGACCGTCCAGGACCGCGGGCCAGTCGTCGTCCACCGCCGCCCGCAGCAGCCGGCCGATGACCGGCGGCAGGCTGCGGTCAGGCAGCCGCGCGACAGCGCCGTAGTCGACCACTCCCAGCCTCCCGTCGGCCAGCATCCGGAAGTTGCCCGGGTGGGGGTCGGCATGCAGCATCCCCGCGCGGTCCGGGCCGGAGAACATGAACCGTACGTAGAGCGTGCCGAAGTGGTTGCGCGTCTCCTGGTCGCCTTCGGCGATGAGCCGGGCCAGCGACCCGACGCTGTCCATCCACGTCGTCACCAGCACCCGCTCGCTGCCCTCGACGACGGCGGGAACGACGACCTCGGAGTCGTCGGCGAACGCCTCGTGGAAGCGGTGCTGGGCGTCGGCTTCGAGCCGGTAGTCGAGCTCCTCGCCGACCCGCGCCTGCAGCTCCTCCACCAGTGGCTTCACGTCGATGTTGGGCAGTGCGCTGCCGAAGACCTTGGCGGCCCGGGCGATCTGACGCAGATCGGCACGCATCGCCTCGCCCGCGCCCGGATACTGGACCTTGACCGCGACCTCGCGGCCGTCGTGCCAGACGGCCCGGTGCACCTGGCCGATGGATGCGGCCGCGGCCGGGTCGTCGTCGAAGGACAGGAACAGCTTCCGCCACCGCGGCCCCAGCTCCTGGGCCAGCATCGTGTGCACTGCCGTGCGATCCATCGGCGGCGCGGCGTCCTGCAGTCTGGTGAGCGTCTCGCGGTACGGGCCGGCCAGCTCATCGGGCAGCGCGGCCTCGAAGACCGACAGGGCCTGCCCGAACTTCATCGCACCGCCCTTCAGCTCTCCCAGGACCCGGAACAGCTGCTCAGCGGTGCGCATCTGCACGTCGGAGACGACGGCCTCGGCCGGGCGGCCCACCAACCGCTTGCCGAGGCCGAGCGTGGTGCGACCCGCGTACCCGATCGGGAGCGACGCCAGCCGGGCTGTGCGGGCCGCCGCGCGGCGCGGCAACGGCTTGCGGGCTTCCTCTTCCGTGTCACTCACCTGGCCATTCTCCCTGCTGGGCGCCGGATCAGCCCGACGAACCAAACCCCCGGCACCTGGCCGGGGGTCGGGCGGTACGTCGCCGTGACTGCGGCGGTCAGGCCTTGCCGAGGATCCGGTTGAGGTTCGTGCCGCAGACGGGACAGGTGCCCTTCGCCATCCGTCGGCCGTTGTCGCTGACCTTGACCTCGCCGGTCGCCTCACGCTTGGCCTTGCACTTGACGCAGTAGAACTCACCGCTCCAGGACTCCGCCATGACGCTCTCCTTCGCTCGACCCGCCCCGCCGGACGACACCGGTGGAACCGAGACCGGGCGATGGCCACCCGGACAGCGGTCACCCTACGACAGCGCGGCAGCACATCCCGGCCCAAACACGCGTGCCGTCGCCGTAGACCGCTTGTCCACTCCTGTGGATAAGTCTGGGGACAGCCTGTGGACGTGTCGGGTCGCCCGGGTAATGGGAGGGCCGCCCGGGCCGGCGACGGTCTGTGCCGGGCCGGCGACGCATGCCGCCGTGACCTGCCATAGCCCGGTGAAGGCGCCGGCCACCCGCTACCCGCGACGTTCGCCCGGGGCACGTCCCCAGGGTGTGGACGGCCACCTCGCGAGGCGCCGAGTACGCCGGGTACGGCGTGCGCGGCTGGGAAGAGCGCGGCCGGTTGTCCGGATCGCCGACTACGTTGACGGCGTGGCATCCGATACCGGCGCGAGACCGACTGTCGAGGTTCGGCGCAGCAGGCGACGGCGCCGCACCGTCTCCGCCTACCGCGACGGTGAGACCGTCGTGGTCCTGATCCCGGATCGCCTGACCCGTGCCGAGGAGTCGGAGTGGGTCGAGACCATGCTCGAACGGCTCGCGCGCCGCGAGACCCGACGGCGGCCCAGCGACGACACCCTGGCCACGCAGGCCAGCCGGTTGTCCGCGCAGTACCTCGACGGGCGCGCCGAGCCGAGCTCGGTCCGGTGGGTCGACAACCAGCAGGCGCGCTGGGGGTCGTGCACCATCGATGACCGGTCGATCCGGCTGTCGGACCGGCTGCGGGGCATGCCGCCCTGGGTCATCGAGTACGTCCTGCTGCACGAGCTGGCGCATCTGCTGGTGCCCGGGCACGGCCCCGACTTCTGGGCACTCCTGCAGCGCTACCCGCGCACGGAGCAGGCCCGCGGCTATCTCGAGGGCTACTCCGACGCAACCGGGTCACCCGCCACGGACCCCTGAGCCAACCCCGCCCCCGCGATCCGCGGCTCGTGGTTGCGCGATCCGCGGCTCGTGGTTGCGCGATCCGCGGCTCGTGGTTGCGTGATCCGCGGCTTTGGGTTGCGTGATCCGCGGCTTGTGGCCCGCCAACGTAGCCCCGCCCCGACATCCGTTCCCTGGACCCTCTCCGCACCAGACCCGCCGAGTCGTGCGTCACGAGGTGAGCCGGGTCCGCGCGGCGGCGACCAGGGCTCGCACGCTGCTGTCAGCCGAGTCGGGCAGCGCTTCGACGCCGAACCAGCCGAGAGCCGTGGACTCCGCGCTCGCCCGCTCCTGCGCCACGGCCGGCGCCAGCGCCAGAAACTGCACGTCGAGGTGGCGGGCCGGCTCCCCGGAGCCGCAGACGACGAGGTGCCGATCAAGGCGCAGGGGCACCGGGTCGACCCGTAGCCCCCGGATGCCGCTCTCCTCGACGGCCTCGCGCAGCGCAGCGGCGAGCAGGGTGTGGTCGCCAGGCTCGCAGTGACCGCCGGTCTGCAGCCACCGGCCGAGGCGGCTGTGCAGCGTCAGCAGTACCCGGTCCGCGCTTGAACCGACGATGACAGTGCTGGCGGTGAGGTGGTCGGGCCGGCAGGTGCGCCACATCCCGTCCGGGTGCTCGACCAGGTGGTGCAGGTACGCGAGTCGCAGCTGCTCCTGACTCTCGTCCGCGCCCGCCCAGTCGTGCAGCACCCGGACGGCATCGGCGTGCAGTGGATCAGGCTCGACAATGGGGTCAGGTGCCCGCACTGCCGCGTTCGTCGTCGTCCAGGAGCTGACGCAGGGCGGCGTCCATGTCGTCGCCGTCACCGTCGGCACCAGTGCCCGCGCCGGCTGGGGCAGCGCCCGGCCGAAAGCCCAACGGGTCGTCGAGGTCCTCGGCGGTGGGTGCAAGGTCGGGATGCGCCCACACCGCGTCGCGCGCGGCCGCGCCCTCGCGATCGCGCAGGGCTCCCCACAAGGTGGCCGCGTCGCGGAGCCGACGAGGCCGCAGCTCGAGGCCCACCAGCGAGGCGAAGGTCTGTTCCGCCGGGCCGCCCGCTGCACGCCGCCGGCGGACGGCCTCCCGCAGGGGCGCGGCGCTCGGCATCCGGTCGATCGTCGCCTGGCCGACGACCTCGTCGACCCATCCCTCCACCAGCGCCAGGACAGTCTCCAGCCGGATCAGGGCCGCCTGCTGCTCGGGCGTGCTCCGCGGCTCGAACATCCCTCCTGCCAGCGCTTCCTGCATGGCCTGCGGGTCTGTCGGGTCGAGACCGCGTACGGCCTCCTCGATCGCGGACAGATCGATGCGGGTTCCCCGTGCGTACGCCTCGACCGAGCCGAGCAGATGCGGGCCGAGCCACGGTACGTGGACGAAGAGCCGCTGGTGGGCGCACTCGCGAAGCGCCATGTACAGCAGGACGTCAGCGGCGGACTGGTCCAGCCCCTCGCCGAACGCCGCGATGTTGGCGGGCAGCAGGGCGGCGGTGCCCGCGGGTGCCAGCGGCAACCCGACATCGGTGCCGGAGAGCACCTCGCCGGCGAGGGCGCCGAGGCCCTGCCCCAGCTGCTGGCCGAACATGGCGCTTCCGGCCTGACCTAGCAGGCCAACGAGCGGGCCCGCCATGGCCTTGATCTCGTCGGGCATGGCCTGCCCGACTGCAGCCGTGACGTGCTCGGCCACGGGCTCGACGACCCGTGCCCAGACGGGGCGGGTGCTCTCGATCCACTGCGCGCGGCTCCACGCCTGCGCCACCGAGACACCGCTGGGCAGGTCCGTGACGCTGTCGAGCCACAGGTCGGCCAGCCGGACGGCGTCCGACACGGCGGACTGCTGGCCCATGCTCGGAGACGGATCCGGTTGCTGGGCGACGACCTGCCTGGCCACCTGGATGGACAGGTCCCAGTTCACCGGGCCGTCGTGGGGGGCGAGCCACTGCTGCATCTGGCCGAACAACGCGGCCAGGTCGATGCCACCCGGCCCGCCGATCCCTCCGGGCCCCCCGGCCCCACCCAGCCCGCCAGGACCGGACATCGCGCCGAGCATGTGCTCGAACGGAGTGCCGGCGAACGGGTTCGGCGGCTGCCCGGACGACGGCTCCGAGCCTCCACCGGTCGGACGCTCCGGGGGCCCGCCAGCCGGAGGCTTCGAGGACTCGCCGGCAGGTGTGTCCGCCGACTCGTCGCCGGCGTCGTCGGGCTTGTCGGGGTCTGTAGCCATGCATTCCAACGTACTCGTACGCTGCGCGGCATGACGCAGGTGCAGCCCGCGCCGGGCGACCCACCGCCGGATCCGGTACGTCTGGTCGCGCTGCTCGACGAGGCGCTCGACGCCGAGGCTGTCCGCGCTGCCGTAGCCGACCCGCGGGCTGGGGGAGTGTGCGTGTTCGTGGGCGCGGTCCGTGACTCCGACGGGGGACGCGACGTGCGGGGCCTGGGCTACTCGGCGCATCCGACGGCTCTCGACCGCATGCGCGACCTCGCCCGGTCGGTGGCGCTGCGGCACGACGCCCGAGGGGTCGCGGTGGTTCACCGGGTCGGCGAGCTCGCGGTAGGCGACCTGGCCGTGGTCGCGGCCGTCGCGACGGGGCACCGCGGCGAGGCGTTCGAGGCGTGCCGGGCGCTCATCGACGAGCTGAAGGCGACCGTACCGATCTGGAAGCACCAGCTGTTCGCCGACGGCAGCGAGGAGTGGGTCGGCACTCCCTGACGGCGCGCGTCCCCGGCTGTGCCGGTGGGTAGACCTACGCTGCGCGGGTGGAAGTCCTGCTGTGGCTCGTGCCGACGGCCATCGCCACGGTCCTGGCGATGCTCTGGGCGCTGTGGGCAGGGCGTCGGCAGCGCGCGGAGTCCAGCGAGATGCGTCGCCGCTCGACCGCCGACGACGACGCCGCCCGTGCCCGCTTGGGACTCGCCCTGTCCAAGCCGCTGCCCCCCCGGGCCACGCATGTCACGCATCAGAACGTGCCGAGCGCCACTGGGGTGGCGGTGCGCCGACGTCCTCCACGGCCTCCCGCCGGTACGGATGCGCGTCGGGCCGGGTGAGAAACTGGCTCGGTGACCCGCCGGACCGCCACCTCGACGACGGCCGGGGTCGTACTGGTGGTACTCACCTGTGTGGCGCTGCTGCTGCCGGTGCCGTACGTCACCCTCCGCCCGGGGCCGACCCGCGACGTGCTGGCGGCGTCAGACGGCAAGCCGATCGTCGAGATCGACGGTCACCGCACGTACCCGACCGAGGGTTCGCTGTCGCTCACGACGGTGTCGGTCACCTCAGCCGGGCAGGAGGTCGGGCTGCTGGAGGCGTTCCAGGCGTGGTTCTCGTCCACCGACGCGATCGTTCCCCGCGACTCCGTCTACCCGCCGGAGCAGACTGCGGAGGAGGCGGAGCAGGAGTCGGCAGAGCAGATGGCCAGCTCACAGGAGATCTCCGCTGTCGCCGCGCTCCGACTGCTGGGCGATCGGGTCCCCGAGAAGCTCATGGTCACTGAGGTCGACGACGACGGGCCCGCTGACGAGTCGCTCCGGCAGGGTGACCGCATCATCGGGATCGACGGTGCTCGTGTGGTCAGCGCCGAGCAGGGCCTGGCGGATCTGCGGGCACGCGAGCCGGGGAGCGACGTCGAGGTCGCCGTCCGACGTGACGGGCAGCGTCGCGTCTTCACGCTCGAGACGCGACCGAGCCCCGACGACAAGGCCATACCGGTGATCGGCATCCAGGTGGGCGTCGACTACATCCTGCCGTTCGACGTACGCATCAACGTCGGCGACGAGATCGGGGGGCCGAGCGCGGGCACCGTCTTCGCCCTGGCGATCTACGACAAGCTCACGAAGGGAAGTCTCGTCGGCGGGATGGAGGTCGCCGGAACGGGTTCGATCCTCGCCGACGGCACGGTGGAGAGCATCGGGGGCATCCAGCAGAAGGTCGTCGGGGCCCAGGATGCCGGGGCCGGCGTCTTCCTGGTGCCGGCCGCCAACTGCGAGGAGGCGCTCGGAGGGGCCGTCGACACCTCCGACATCACGCTCGTCGACGTGGCCACGTTGAAGGATGCCGTCGACGCGCTGAGCACCCTGACCGACGACCCGGCCGCGGAGGTCGACACATGCGGGTGAGGGAGTCGGACCTGCGGCGCGCAACGCTGGAGATCGACGCGGCGAGCACGCAGGCCGGCTGGGACCAGCCGGCCCGGCTGTATGCGCTCGTCGAAACCGGACGGTTGCTGGCGCGGGAACCGTCGCTGGCGACCAGTCTCGGTGCGGCCGTCGAGTCGAGCGGATTCACCGCCGTCGAGCAGGAACCACTCGACAGCAGTCGCTCGTTGGAGGACGTGCTGGGGGATATCGAGTGGCCGCCCGAGGTGGACGGCTGCGCCGCAGCGGTCGAACGACTGGTGCTGCCGCCGTCGGCGGAGGAGTTCCTGCCCGACGAACCGGCCGCGCAGCGCTCGTACGCAGCAGGGCACCCACAACGGCAGGAGGTGCGGATCGTGGCAGCGGTGCTGCGCGACGGGAGTGCACACTGCGCCCTGAGGGTGCGGGGCCACGACGAGCCACAGGACCTGGTGGAGGGGCCGGACCTGGTGCCCGGCCTGGTACGGCTGCTGTCCGAGACGCTTACCACCAGTTTGCAAGACTGACGGCATGGTCGCGACGACACGGGGAGTTCACGCGTGAGCGAAGGTATCGGCGGCAGCGTCGCGGGACCGGCGCCGAGGGCCCCACAACGCCCGCCACAGCGGTCCGTGCTCCTGCCGACCCTGGTCACGCTCGGCGTATTGCTGCTGTTGATGGCGGTCTTCACCGGGGTATGGACCGACCGCCTGTGGTTCTCGTCGGTCGGGGTCGCCGACACGGCCGACGACTACTCGTCAGTGTTCAGCACCCTGCTCTTCACGCGCGCCGGGCTGTTCGTCGTCGGTGCGCTGATCCTGGCGGGGTCCGCAGCTCTGAACGCCGTGCTGGCGTACCGCTCGCGCCCCCTCGCCCGCGTTGCTGCGGCTCCTCGCAACGAGTCGCTCGACCGCTGGCGCGCCTCGATCGACCCCGTCCGCGGGCGGGTCCTGGCTGTGCTGACGCTGGTACTCGCGGTGCTCGCCGGCAGCGTCGCGGCCGGCCAGTGGCAGTCGTTCATGCTGTGGCTGAACGGAAGTGACTGGGGACAGAACGACGTCTACTTCACCGGCACGGACATCGGGTTCTTCGTCTTCGACTACCCCTGGCTCCGTTTCGTCACGTCGTTCATCTTCGTGACACTCGCCGTGAGCATCATCGCTGCGGGGGTCACGCACTACCTGTACGGCGGCATCGACCTGCAGGCGCGGCGCGGCCGGCTCACGGGAGCCGCCCAGACCCACCTGTCGATCCTGATCGGCCTCTTCGTGCTGCTGAAGGCCTGGGCATACTGGCTCGACCGGTTCGCGTTCGCCATGTCCGACGGGGGCCTGTTCACCGGGGTGCAGTACACCGACGCCAACGCGCGGATACCGGCCAAGGAGATCCTGGTCATCATCGCGGTGATCTGCTCGCTGCTGCTGTTCGCGAACGCCATCCGCCGCAACTGGCTGCTTCCCGGCCTCGGCCTGGGCCTGCTCCTTCTCAGCTCGATCCTGCTGTCGGGCGTGTGGCCGGCGATCATGCAGCAGTTCCAGGTGCAGCCGTCCGAGCCCGACCGGGAGGGCCCGTACATCGGACTCAACATCGAGGCCACGCGAGACGGTTACGACGTCACTGACGTCGAGGAGACTCGGTACGAGGCCAGCACCGAGGTCACTGCCCGCGCCCTCAAACAGCAGGGCGAGTCGCTGCCGAACACCCGGCTGCTCGATCCCACCCTGGTCTCGCCCGCCTTCACCCAGTTGCAGCAGGTGCGCGGCTTCTACTCGGTGCCCGAGACCCTGGACGTCGACCGATACCGCTTCGGCGACGACCGGTATCCCCAGGACGTGGTGATCGCCGCTCGCGAGGTCAACCTCGAGGGCCTGGACCAGACCCAGCGCAACTGGGCCAACGACCACACCGTCTACACCCACGGCTTCGGTGTGATCGGAGCTTACGGCGACCGCCGGGGCGCCGAGGGTCAGCCGGAGTGGGCGGAGTCCCAGATCCCGCCCCGAGGTGCGATCAGTGAGCTGTCGGTGCAGCAGTCGGAGGACGACGAGCCCTACCAGCCACGCATCTACTTCGGCGAGGACACACCGGAGTACTCGATCGTGGGCGGCACCGAGAGCCCGGTCGAGGTCGACTATCCGACCTCGACGGACAGCAGCTCGGAACCGACGCTCAACACCTACGAGGGCGACGGGGGGGTGGAGGTCGGGGGCCTCATCAACAAGGTGCTGTACGCCCTGAAGTTCGGTGAGCCCAACATCGTGCTGTCCAGCCGAGTGCATGAGGACTCCCAGATCCTCTACGACCGCGATCCCCGCCAGCGGGTGGAGAAGGTCGCGCCCTGGCTCACCGTCGACGGCAACACCTACCCCGCCGTGGTGGGCGGGCAGATGGTGTGGATCGTGGACGGCTACACGACGGCCAACACCTACCCGATGTCCGACCGCGTCGACCTCGACTCCGCCACGGCCGACACCAACACCGAGGAGGGCTCGACCACTGCCCTGCCCAGTGACCAGATCACCTATCTGCGTAACTCGGTCAAGGCGACGGTCGACGCCTACACAGGTGAGGTGGCGCTGTACGAGTGGGACGAGGATGACCCGATCCTGCAGGCGTGGAGCGACACCTTCCCCGACACGGTGCTGCCCAAGGAGGACATCTCCGACCCCCTGCTCCAGCACCTGCGCTACCCCGAGGACCTGTTCAAGGTGCAGCGGGAGGTGCTGCAGACGTACCACGTCGAGGATGCCTCTACGTTCTACAGCGGCACCGAGCGGTGGGAGGTACCGACCGACCCGGCGGCCAGCAGCGAGAGCGTGCTGCAGCCGCCCTACTACCTGTCCGTGCAGATGCCGGAGGTCGATGAGGAAGGCGCCGTCACCGGCACGGGAGACCCGGCGTTCTCGCTGACCAGCGTCTACACCCCGCGGGGCCGCCAGAACCTCTCCGCGTTCGTCGCGGTCAACTCTGATCCGACCAGCGACGACTACGGCACTTTCGGCCTGCTCGTGCCGCCGGCCGAGCAGATATCGGGTCCCCGCCAGATCGCCACCCAGTTCCAGAGCGACGAGGGGGTCGCCGATGCGCTGCTGTCGTACCGGCAGGCCGACGTATCGGTGCTCTACGGGAACCTGCTCACGGTGCCGGTGAGCAATGGGCTGCTGTACGTGCAGCCGATCTACACGCAGCGCTCCAGCACGTCGGGCACCGGCACCTATCCCCAGCTGCAGTTCGTGCTCGCGTCCTTCGGCGAGAACGTCGGCATCGCCAAGACCCTGGAAGACGCTCTGGCTGACGCATTGGGTACGGAGCCTCCTGGTGACGGTGGCGACGGCGATGGTTCTGCCGGCGATGGCGACGGAGGCGGCGACGGAGGCGGAGGCGGCGGCGGTGATGGCGGCCCGCCCGGGGACGCGAATGTGGCCGAGTTGCTCGCCCGCGCCAGCGAGATCTACGAGCGTGCCCAGGACGAGCTGGCGGCAGGTGAGCTCGGGAACTACCAGGACCTGATCGAGCAGTACAACTCGCTGATCGAGCAGGCGCAGCAACAGCTCGAGGAGCCGGCGGACACGGAGCCGCCTCCCCCGGACGAGCCTGCACCCGACCCCGACAGTGGCGCTGCCGCAGGGACCGAGCCCACCTCCACCGACTGATTTGAGCCGGTGCCGCCGAGGTCCTATGCTGGCACCGCCGACGCGGGGTGGAGCAGCTCGGTAGCTCGCTGGGCTCATAACCCAGAGGTCGCAGGTTCAAATCCTGCCCCCGCTACAAAGCAAAACTGTAGGTCAGAGCCGGGTTCGTGGGGTACCGCGGGCCCGGTTCTTGCGTTGTGTCAGCATGGCGTCTGCTGACATCGCCTCGACATCGACCCACAGCGGGATTCATCGCGAGGGACGGCGAAACTTTGGGAAAGGCTGCGCAAGCTCGAATCCGGTGACCTCTTGGCCCCCAGAGGTCACCGATCGCTAGGCATGAACGGTTCTCGGCAAGAGCGCCATGGCTGTGAACGTTGCCCCTGTGCGCCCTAGCAAGGGAGGGGAGCTGGGCAGTGCAAGAGCTTGACAGTCATAGGCGGCGGAGTGACACGTCCATGTAGGTCACGAACCGTGACACGGCGTGGCGGTCAAGTCCGCCGGGACGGCACCCGCCGTCGTGGCTCTTCCGACCGGTGGGCGAGTCCGCCGTCGGTGAGCAGCAGGCTCGGATCTGCGGGCTCTTAGTTCGCAGTCGCGACCGCGAGAACGCGGCGGACGTTGTCCTCGGAGAAGAACTCGGCCGGCGAGGTGACGCCGGCGGTGACCCTGACGAAGTCGTCCATGGCTTCCTGGTTGCGTGAGGCGGCGCTGAGGAGTTGGGCGAGGTCGGGCGGCGGTGGCTCGAGCGCCGCGATCTGGGCGGTGAGCTGGTAGAAGGGCAGGACGTGGTGGTCGCGCGCAGAGTGGTAGTCCGCCAGGGCCTCGTGGAAGGGGCGTGTGCCGGTAAACCCCTCGTCGAGTGCGCGGGCGCATCGTTCGGCGTCGCGGAACGCGTCGTCCATGCCGAACGCGGTGATGAAGTCCTTGTTGTAGCCGGCGTCCCCGACAAGCGCCCAACCGGGTCCGTAGGGCTTGCGGAGGTAGTTCGGCACCGCGGTGCCCACGAAGCGCGTCTCGCGGGCTGCGGCGCTGATCCTTTCGGCAAAGCCTGGGACCAGCCCGAACGTCGCCATGTAGGTCTCCTCGATGTTCTCCCGATATGCGGAGAACTCCGCGAACGGCCTTCCGACGATGACCAGGGTCAGGTTGTCGTTCGTGGGCCAGGCCGCGAATCCCCGTCCGGGGCGGATGTAGGTCTCGAACCGGCCGTCCATGGGAAGGCCGCTCCAGTAGCTGTAGTAGCTGCCCTGGAGTTGTGGCTTCTCGTTGTACTGCTCGGCGGCCACGGCCTCGGCTACCAGCGAGTGTCGCCCGTCCGCTCCGACGACTACGCGCGCGTGCTCGATGATGGTCGCGCCTGCTTTGCCATGACCACGGATGCCGGTGACCCGGCCGTCGTCAAAGACGATTTCCTCGACACTGAAGCCTTCGCGTACCTCGGCGCCGGCCTCGGCGGCAGCGTCCAGGAGGAGCTTGTCCAGCACGGTTCGGCGAGGCGCGTATGCGACGGGAGCTTCGTCGATGCCGGGCACCCCGGAGATCGTGAACGGGCCGAAGTCGAACGCGTAGGTATGGATGGGCGGGCATCCGGTCGCGACGACGCGATCCAGGAGCCCCCATCTGTTCAGGGACGCCACGCCAGGGTGATGGATGAGGTGTGTCGAGACCGTGTCGCTCGGGAAGGTTGCTCGGTCGACGAGGAGGACGCGGTAGCCCTTGCGCGCCAGCAGCATCGCCGTGGGCGATCCGGCGCACCGCGCGCCCACCACGATCGCGTCATAGTCGGACTTGGACATGTCCAGCTCCTTTCTGGATCAGTCAGCGTGTCCTCGCCGATCGCCCGTGTCCTGTTGTGCTTCCGCGAGGCAAGATGAGTCACCGTAGGCAGGAGCCGGTGGGGACCGCGTCGGCTGGAATGACCAAACTCGCGGGGTGGCCGCCTGGTCATTTCACGCCAGGAGGCACGTCAGATAAGGCCGTGCTTGAGGGCGTACGCCGTGGCGGCGGCCCGCGAGGAGACATCGAGCCTGGTGAAGATATTGCTCACGTGCCGGGCGACCGTCCGCTCGCTGATGCCGAGCGCGGAGGCGATCTGTCGGTTCGATCGCCCCGCTGCGATGAGCGCGACTACTTCCACCTCCCGGTTCGTGAGCCCGCCGGGAGACTCCCCGCGTCGGGTTCGCGACAATCCTTCCACCTCCTCGAGATCGGGGGTGGCGCCCAGATGACTGAAGACTGTGTGTGCGGCATCCAGTTCGAGTCCAGCACCTTCGTCGTCGCCGAGCTGCTGGAGCGCATGGCCGATCAGGACCCTCACCCGCGCCCCTTCATAGGGCGCCGCGAGCTCCTGCCAGACCCTGCGCGCCGCCCGCAGGGCATCGAGCGACTCCCGGATCCTCCCCTCCGCGAGCAGAACCGCCCCCATCGCCTGCGCGGACATGGCGTGCAGACACGGTGCATCCAACACAGACGCGATCGTCGACAGTTCCTCGGCAGCGGTGCGCGCCGCGGCTACCTGGCCCGCTGTCAGCATCACCTCCACATACGGACCGAGCAGCCTGGCCAGCGGGGTGCCCGCCCCGGGACCCTGCGTGCTCGCGGCCTCGGCCGCGGCGCGGCGGATGGCCGCCACTGCGGTATCGACGCGACCTTGGGCCAACCTGAGCTGCGACAGGCCAGGCTGCGGCTCGTAGCCCCTTCGGCTCGCCTCCCGGTACGCCTCCTCCGCCCGGTCGTACGCACCCTGGAGCCGGTGGAGCTCGCCCCACTGGTAGAACGCCATCCCGGCCGCACCCTCGGTGGTGTCCGACAGCCACTCGCAGGCGCGACGGGCCTCGACCAGTGCTTCTGCCCAGGAGCCGTGCAGCTGCAAGATCTCCGAGCGGTGCACCAGGCACTGCCCGCGGAAGGGGACCAGCTCGGGCTGGGACGTGGACCATTCGTCCAAGGCTGCGGTCCATTCATGCGCCCGGCGCAGGTCGAAGACGCGTGCACAGGTCAGGATCACGGCGCAGTAGACGATGCCGGCCGTGACGGGTGAGACCTCACCCGCCACGACGCCGATCATGGCCTCGTCGAGCAGCCGCACGCCCTCGGCGGGCCGGCCGCTCTGGATCAGCGCTTGACCCCGCTGCAGCCGGGCAAGGGCGACCAGATCCGGATCGCCGAACCGCTCGCCGATCTTGGCGGCCTCGTCGTTCGTCGCCAGGGCGGCACCGGCGTCCCCGCTGCCCATGGCCATGAGGGCAGCCATCGTCAGGGTGAGCCCCCGCTCCGCACACTCCAGCCGCCGCTCATCGAGAAGCCGCTGGGTTCGGGCCAGCCACCCGCTGCTCTGCGCAGCATCGCCTCGCAGCAGCAGCGTCAGAGTCAGCCAGAATCCGCACCGGGCTGCCCGCTCGGGCTGATCTCGATCGAGGAACTCGTGAAACGCGCGCGTCCACACCGCGGCTGCGTCGGCCTCCTCGGCGACGAGATACGCCGCCGTCGCGAGCCGTTCGAGATCAGCGGGCTCCAGGGATGCTCCATCGTCCGCCGCCGACAACTGCTCGAACGCCTCCCGCCAGGCCATGCGGGCAAAAGCCGCTCGACCCCGGTCTAGCGCAACCGCACCCAGCATCGGCCTCACCCCCGGAACCAGAATCGACGGCGGTGACGCCGCCGGTCAACCTGGCCCGATGAGCGCCGGCATGATCCCCCAACTGCTTCCCCGGCCCGAGCCGGATCGGGGTACGATCGGGATCGTTCGAGACGGCGAACATCGCCTCAACACAAGCGATTCGGCAGTTTCCCGCAACGTTCGGTAGTACTCGGAATCGCCCTGTGTGACTCCAGAGGCCACAGTTCAAATCCCGCCTCCAAGAGATCCAGGCTCGGGTCCATCGAGGCGTCGTTCGGGTGGACCTGAGCTGCCCGACCGGTCAGGTGGGGGTGGCTGCCAGCACGTAGCCGGCGAGCGGGATGACCAACCGGCCGTCCTGGATGAACTGTTCGAGCACCTGTTGCGAGTCGGCCAGAATCCGGTCCAGGTCCGCCTGGAGGAGTCGATCACGCAGTGGTGTCGCGTTGACCTCGGTGAGCACGAAGGTCTCGATGTTCGGGAAGTACGCCGGCCGGAGGTGCTCGTGTAGGGATGCCCCCCGAAGGCGCGCTTCGGCGCAGCGGCCACGCATGACCTCGGGGTTTCCGTGCGCCCAGTAGGTGCCGAGCAACTCCGCGGCGTCTGGTCCGGCGTGGCCGGCGACCATGCGAACCCACGGCGCGTATGCCGGTTGCGCGTCGAGTGAGGAGAACGACTGCACCACCACGGGTGCCGGACTTCGGCGCCGGCCATGTGCCGGGGTCGGTGTCGATCCCGCTGCGGCCGGTGTTCGCCACCTGGCTCGGCTGGCTCGTCGAGGCCGACAAGCCCATCGTGGTCGTCCGCAACGCCGACCAGGACCCCGCCGAGATCCTCTGGCAGGCCCGCAAGGTCGGTTACGACCAGATCACCGGCGAGCTCGACGGTGGGCTAACCGCCTGGACCGCCGCCGGTGAGCCCACCAGATCCATCCCGGTGGCAGGCGTGGAGGCGCTCGACGGCGCCCGAGTCCTCGACATCCGGCAGGACAACGAGTACGCCGCGGGACACGTCCCCGGCGCTGACCACATCGAGCTCGGTGCGCTGGCCGCACGCGC